>NZ_SRIC01000387.1 GCF_004684775.1 Streptomyces sp. MZ04 | reverse complement strand
GCACCATCGAGCCGCCCCCGAATCTGCCCGAGGGCAAGATGGGCAACGCCGCCACCGCCCTGCTCCCGATGGCCGGCGTCATGGGCTCGGTCGTCATGATGACCGTCATCCGCAACAGCCAGTTCGCCGCCGTCGGCGCGATCGTCCTGGTCTTCGCCCTGCTCGGCGCGGTCGCCCTCTTCCTGTCCCAGCGCGGCAAGGCCCAGCGCACCCGGCGCATGCAGCGCGAGCGCTATCTCGAGTACGTCGAGGAACAGCGCGAGGAACTGGGTGCCATCGAGCGGGAGTTGCGGAGCCAGGCCCGGGTCCTCAATGCGCCTCCGACAGCTTTGTACGACCTGGTGCGCGACCCGGCCCGGCTGTGGGAGCGGCGCCGTCTGGACGCGGACTTCCTGCGCGTGCGGCTGGGCACCGGCGACGTACCCGTACAGGCCCTGACCATCGGCCAGAACCAGGGCAGCGGCGTGCTGACCCCGCCCGACCCCTTCATGCTGAACGAAGCGCGTGCCCTGCAGCACCGCTTCACCACCGCCACCGACTTCCCGCTGAGGGCGCCGCTGGACCGCGCGGGCAACGTCAGCATCATCGGCGAACGCGACGACGTACTGCGCGTCGCCCGCGCCCTGCTGATCCAGACCGCCGTGACGCACGCCCCCGACGACGTCGCCATCGCCCTCGGCGTCCCCGGCGAACGCCTGGACGCGTGGGAGTGGGCGAAGTGGCTGCCCCACGTCCTCGACGCCCAGCAGGACGACGGGCCGGTCGCAGCCCGGCGCATCGCACCAAGCATCGAGCAACTGGCTCGGCAGTGCGCCCCGGATCTGCGGCGCCGCTCCTCCTACGCCGCCGAAGTACGCCGCGGTCTGTCCGACCGCAACGCGCTGCGGATGAACGACCGGCTCTTGGTCGTCAGCGACTGCCACGGCAGCACCGCCACCGAACTCCCCCGCCCCGACACCGCCGTCGACCTCACCGGCATGGGCGTGACCGTGCTCCACCTGCTCGAACAGCAGGTGCACGAACCGGACCAGGTGAGCGTCCGGATCACTGTCGACGGCGACCAGGTGAGCGTCGAAGATCTGCGTGCCCCCGACGCGCTGCCCGGCCACGGCACTGCGGACGCGGTCAGCATCGCGGGGGCGGAGGGCCTGGCCCGCATGCTCGCCCCCCTGCGGCTGTCCGCCGAGTCCGCGGCCGAGGGCACCCCCATCTCCGGCCCCGTCGACTTCCCCGCCCTCCTGAGCATCGACGACCCTGCCGCTCTCGACCTCGACAAGCAGTGGGCGCCGCGCGGCGAGCGCGACTTCCTGCGGGTGCCCATCGGGCTCAACGACCGCCACGAACCAGTCCTGTTGGACCTCAAGGAATCCTCCGAACTGGGCATGGGACCGCACGGCCTGTGTGTCGGCGCGACCGGCTCGGGCAAGAGCGAGCTGCTGCGCACCCTGGTCCTGGCGCTGGCCGCCACCCACTCCCCCGAGGACCTGGCGCTCGTGCTGGTCGACTACAAGGGCGGCGCCACCTTCGCCCCCTTCACCGAACTGCCGCACGTCGCCGGTGTCATCACCAACCTGGAGAACCAGGCCGGTCTCGTCGAGCGCGTCCACACCAGCCTGGCCGGGGAGGTCAAGCGCCGCCAGCAGGTCCTCAAGGACGCCGGGAACATCGCCGACATCGGCCACTACGCCGCCCTGCGCGACAAGCAGCCCGAACTCGAGCTGGAGGCCCTGCCGCACCTGTTCGTCGTCATCGACGAATTCGGCGAACTCCTCACCGCCAAGCCCGACTTCATCGACCTGTTCCTGTCCATCGGCCGCATCGGCCGCTCGATCGGCGTACATCTGCTGTTGTCCAGTCAGCGCATCGAGGGCGGCAAGCTCAAGGGCCTGGAGACCTACCTCTCCTACCGCCTGGGCCTGCGCACCTTCTCCGCCGACGAGTCCCGCACCGTCCTGGACACCACCGACGCCTTCCAGCTGCCGCCGTTGCCCGGCTTCGGCTACCTCAAGGTCGACACCTCCACCTACGATCGCTTCAAGGCGGGCTACGTCTCCGGCGCCCACCGCGGCCCCACCCTGCACGACCAGACCGACGCCGAACCTCTCGCCTGGGCCTATCCCACCTTCAACACCGGCCAGGACCCCACCACCGGCGCCTCGGAACAACCCTCCATGCGCGAGCGGGAGACCGGCCCCACCGTCCTGACCACCCTGGTCGACCAACTGTGCGCCGCCGCCCCGCCCGTGCGGCGCATCTGGCTGCCGCCGCTGCCCGACACGATCACCCTCGATGCCGCCGCCGGACCCGTGCAAGCCTCCGAGCGCGGCCTGCACCTGGCCACCAGCGCGGGCCCCATGCAGCTGCCTCTGGGCGTCCTCGACGACCCGGCCAAGCAGTGGCAAAAGCCCTGGACCCTGGACCTGACCGTGGCCGGCGGACACGCCGCCGTCATCGGCGGCCCCCAGTCCGGCAAAACCACCCTGCTGCGCACCCTCGCCCTCTCCCTGGCCCTGACCCACACCCCCCACCAGGCTGCCCTCTACGGCCTGGACCTGGTCGGCGGCGGCCTGACCGCACTCTCAGGGCTGCCGCACGTGGGCGGCATCGCGGGCCGCGCCGACCACGAACGCGCCGCCCGCACCGTCGCAGAGGTCCGCGCCCAACTCGCCCTGCGCGAGAACCTCTTCCGCGAGCATGGCATCGACTCCGTCGACCAGCTGCGCCACCTGCGCGCCCGGGGCCGCCTGTCCGAACTCGGCTCCACCGACATCGTGCTGCTCATCGACGGATTCGGCGCCCTGCGCGACGAGTTCGCCGACCTCGACGACACCGTCACGGACCTCCTCAAGCGCGGCAGCGGCTACGGCATCCACCTCGTGGCGGGCATGCTCCGCTGGAACGACGTCCGCATCGCCACCCAATCCATGTTCGGCACCCGCATCGAACTGCGCCTCAACGACCCCTCCGACTCCAGCGTCGACCGCAAACTGTCCGAGACCCTGAGCGCCGACACCCCCGGCCGCATCCTGACCGACGCCAAACTCTTCGCCCACACCGCCCTGCCCCGCATCGACGGCCAACCGACCACCGGCGACCTGGGCCCCGCCCTGGAACGCGCCGCCTGCACGCTGCGGGCCAGCTGGTCCGGCGAACTCGCCGCCCCCGTACGGGTGTTGCCCACCGCCCTGCCCGCCAGCAAGCTGCCCTCGCCCGCCGCCGAACCCACACGCATCCCCCTCGGCGTCGACCAGGACAACCTGGCCCCCGCCCTCCTGGACCTGGCCGGACAGGACCAGCACCTCCTGGTCCTCGGCGACAACGAATGCGGCAAGACCAACCTGCTGAAGCTGATCACCCGGCAGCTCATCGACCGCCACAGCGACAAGGACCTGGTCTTCGGCGTCTTCGACCCACGCCGCGGCCTGCGCGGCATCGTCCCCGAGCCCTACCGCGGCGGCTACGCCCACAACACCAAACTCGCCACCGCCCTGGCAGGCGGCATCGCGAGCGAACTGGAAAAGCGCCTGCCCGAGACCGCCGACCCCGACGCGATCACCGACGGCCCCGCCTTCACCGGCCCGCGCATCGTCATCCTCGTCGACGACTACGACATCCTCACCACCGCCGGCCAACAACCCCTGGCCCCCTTCCTGCCCTACATCTCCTCCGCCCAGGACATCGGCCTGCACTTCATCGTCACCCGCCGCGCCGCAGGAGCCTCCCGCGCCCTGTACGAACCCTTCCTCACCACCCTGCGCGAAACCGGCACCACCGCCCTCCTCATGACCGGCGACCGCACCGAAGGCCAGCTCTTCCCCGGCCTCTACGCCTCCACCCAACCCCCCGGACGCGGCACCCTCATCCGCCGCGGCCGCCGCCACCAGCTCATCCAGACCGCGCTCGCCGATACGCACAAGGCCGATCTGCCGGCAGACAACGAGCACCCGTGACACCCCCTGTGTCAACCTCACACCGCTTGAAGCGTCGCTGGCGGGGCGGAAAGACGTTGCAGTCCGCCGTGCCGGTCAGGCTGGTAGGGCTCGTTGGTGAGCCAGCACCGGTGAATCACGCGGATCCAGGCGCGGGCCAGGACACGGACCGCATGGGGATGGTCCATGCCACGTGCACGGGCTCGCTGATAGACGTCGGCGGCCCAGGGGCTGCTGTGGCGACTGTTGCCCGCGAAGGTCGTCAAGGCGCTCCGCAGGCGTTTGTTGCAGGCCCAGCGGAAGGAGACCCCGCGCATGCGTCCAGAAGCCCTGGTGACCGGGGCCACGCCTGCGAACGCCGCGATCGCGTCCGCGTCGGCGTAGGCAGCGCGGGAGTCACCCCATTCGGCCAGGATCTGGGCGGCGTTGACCAGCCCCGCCCTGGGCAGCGAGGTGAAGATGTGCCCATCGGGATGCTGGGCGAGATGCGCGGCCACGGAGCGGTCCAGGTCCTTCTTGACCGTGCCCAGCGCGCGCAGCACCGCGACCAGGGCGATCACGGCGTCGCGGCCGGCCTCGCCGTGGTCGGGGTCCATCACGCCCGCGGGGGCCGACCGCAAGCGTTCGACGAGCTGGGCGGGGCTGCGGCGGCCGCAGTAGTGGTGCTTGACGCAGAACGCGGCCATGCGCTTCTCGCCCAGAGCGGAGGCGGGGGTGGGGTAGCGGGCGAGGAAGTCCAGCGCGATGGGCGACTCGACATCCGCGAACAGCGCCTTTGCGCCGGGCCAGAAGGAGTCCAGCAGGGCGGAGAGCATGTTGGTGGCCATGACCCGCAGCCGCACCACGTCGTCACGGGTGCGCACCACGGTGCGCAGCGCCTTGGTCTGGTTGCTGAGCGGACGTGCCTGGCTCAGCTTGTGGTGCCGCAGCCGCAGGTACTCGGCGATCACCATGGCGTCGCCCGGATCCGACTTGGCGCCCGACAGCACCTCGGCGTCCCGCCAGGCCTTGATGGCGTTGGGCTTCACCGGCACCACCGGATGCCCGGCCTCCAGCAGCAGGTCCACCAGCCGCCCGTCGGGGCGCTCGATCGCCACCGGTGTGCTCTCGGCGTCACCGAACTTGGCCAGTCGGCGCACCAGTTCGGCGAAACCCGCCGCAGTGTGCGGGACCGTGAAGGCACAACGTGTCCGTCCGTCCTCATTCAGAACGCACACCGCGTGCTCGTTCGACGCCCAGTCGATCCCGACGTAGTACTCGCTTTGGGGCAGTGTCACAGCTCTCCTCGCGCCGATCAGCGAAAGGCCGGTGACGAAGCTGAACCCCGGGCGGTCACTGACTGGCGCTCTGCGGCGCGTCCCTCTGTTGCCGGTCGACAGCTCCGGAAGAACCGGGGGCGGCAGTGTCACGGGGGCCCTGCAAGAGCGACCAAAGACGGCCGTCACCCCGGCTCTCACCGGCATCCAACAACGAACCCTGTAACAGGGCCCGCAACAGAAAGGGTCCCCCAGTGACCAAGGACGTCATCGCCCTCACCCCCAAGATGCCCGACACCTGGACCGTGATGGCCGGCCTGGGCGCGGCCGGCCCCGACGCGGAACTGACCGCCGCCGCCGACGACGCGGTCATCCAGCTCTGCGGCACCGGGGGGCGCCCTCTCGTCTCCGTCGAGGCGCCCGTCCTCGTCCAGGTACCCGGTGAGGCGCAGCGCCTGCTCGGCGACCAAGTGCCTGCGCCTGACGTCCCCTTCTGGTGGACCGAAGCCCGCGCCACCACATCCGCCCCCGAGGCGGAACACCTCGCGGGCTCCGTCTGCGGGCGGCTGACCCTCCTGCTCGGCGGCGCCACCTGGCCACCCGAAGCGGCCACCACAGACGTCGTCCCTCCCACCACCGACTTGACCGCGCTCCCCGCCCCCGGCCGGCCAACGGTGGATGTCCTCACCGACTCGGCCGCCGTCGTCCTGCACGACCGGCCGGTCCTCGCCCTGACCACGTGGCTCTCCGACGTGCTGCGCACCACCACTCAGAGTGCTCTCAGCCTGCAGATCGTCACCCCGCCCCATGTCCGGCTGAGCGCACCCGCCCGCACCACCCTGGCCAGAAACCCGAACCGCTGGATCATCCAGGACCCCACCGACGGCTACTACGACGGCCTGACAGGCACCGTCCTGCGCTGGCAGGACGGCACCTTCGCCCCCGCCCGCACCGCAGACGGCCAGGCGGCCATGGCCGAGGCCTTCACCACGATCACACCGACCGACGAACGCCAACTGATCGTCGCGTTCCGAACCGAGCAGCCAGCCGACGAACAGCTCGTTCTCGGCCGCTCCCTGGAAGCCGCCTGGCGAAGGCTCACCGGAGCGCCCCCGACAGGCTGGGGCACCGCCGAGCCCGTCAACCTCCCCTGGTCCACCCGCCAGTTGACCGACCTCGCCCG
>NZ_SRIC01000386.1 GCF_004684775.1 Streptomyces sp. MZ04 | reverse complement strand
GGGGGAGGGTGGTGCTGGGCTGAGGCAGGAGCGTTCGGGGAGGGCCCCGCAGGGGCCCTCCCCCCTCCCAGCCCTACACCTCCCGCACCTCGAAGCCGTCCAGGACGAACTCCGTCTTGCCGTCGTCCCCCGTCTTGCGGAGGCCCACCCACGCCTCCCCCTTGGCAGGAGCCGTGAACTCGTACGTGAGAGTCGTCGGCTCCGTGGCCACCGGAAGCTCCTTGCGGTCCGTCTCCCGCGAGGACGGCGCGTCAACCGCCGTCACCCACACGTACTGCCCCGCCTTCTCGTTCTCGTACCGGAAAGAGACCCGGTACCGCTTACCGGGAGCGAAACGCACCGTATGCGGCACCGTCCGGTACACAAGACCCGCGTTCTCGCCCCGCGACTTCAGGGAGTTCGCGCCGTCCACGACATCGTCGATCGCCTTTCCGTTCCAGCCCCGCTGCGTATACGGCGCGTGCCGCTGCGCGATATGCGTGCGCGGGTCGGTGACATCGCCCGCGTCACCCTTCACGAAGGGCCCCCACCCCTGCGGGACATGCTCGAAGTCCTCCTGGGCGAGGACACCGCGGGCCGGCGACCCGGCGTGGCCCGCGACGACCCGTACGTTGTCGAACCGCACGCGCGCCTTCCCCGCCTCGGCCCGCAGCGTCAGTTCCACCGCGCCCCCGCCCTCGGGCACGGTGAAGTACGTGAACATGCGCTGGAAGCGCGTGCCGTGCTTGCGGTCGGCGGCGACGTAATTCCCCGCCGTCGACGTCCGCGTCCAGTTCGCCGCCGTGACCCCGTCAGCGGTCCGCACCTCCAGGCTCGCCTTGCGCTCATCGCCCGCCTTCGCCCCCACCTCCACCTGCACGGACGCGACGTACGTACCGGCCTTCAGGCGGCTCAGCCGCTGGCCGACGGCCGCCGCGCCGCCCGAGGCGATCACGAGCTCGTGGTCGCCCAGCTCGCTGAGCTCGACGGACGCGGGGCCCGAGACCTTCCAGCCGTCCAGGGAACCGGAGTTGAAGCCCGGGTCGTGGAGCGGGGTCTGCTGCCCCCAGTCCGCGTCGGGCACGGCCTCCGCACGCGAGCGGTAGAGGACGTAGGGCTGCTTGGCCTTGGCGTCGAGGGTCAGCTTGCCGCCGCTCACCGGGACGTCCGCGACGAAGACCCGCCCCTGGTCGGTCAGCCGGTACAGGGAGACTTTGGACAGGCCCGCCCAGCCCCTCGGCAGCTGCCAACTGCCGCTGCCGCCCTTGGGGTTGTAGTGGTACAACTTGGCGGGATCGGTGGCCTTGCGCGGCTCCCAGGGGAGCAGATAGCTGCCCCCGTCGTAGACGACACGGCCGTCGGTCGTGATGCGCCGGGTGCCGCCGGTGTCGGAGACGGTCGTCCCGGGGTCGCCGAAGAAGGTGATCTCGTGCTCGCCCCAGGACTTGATGGGGTGCGCCTGGAGGTACTTGGCGGGCAGCGAGTCGGTCCAGATCAGGTCGTAGAAGTACGTCCAGTCCGTCTTGCCGACCCAGCCCTCGAAGTTGCCCATGCGGGCGATGCCGAGCAGCGTGGGCCACTTGTCGGCGAAGACGTCCTTCTGGTGGTTGCGGATGAAGCGGATCAGGCGGGAGTTGATGCCGCGCGACGTGTCGCCGCCGTAGTCGGGCTCGGTGGCCCAGTGCGACCACACCGACGAGCGCTCGAAACCGTGGCCCCACTCCGACGTGACGATCCAGCCCTGCTCGCGGAAGGCCCGCTGGAGCCGGTCGGAGGTCCAGCCGGACTCCCGGAACACGTCGATGTAGAGGGTGTTGAGGGCGTTGTCGGTCTGGGCGCGCAGATCGGCGAAGCGCTTGATGATGTCGCCGGAGACGAGGTCGCGGCGCTGGTCGATGCGGTAGCTCTGGTCGAGCCAGTCCCACTGCTCGTTGGCCTTGTCGACGAGCGTGTCCGAGAAGGCGTTCGCGACGGGGTACGACTCGGTGGCGTTGACGTGCACGCTGAAGTCGCTGTTCCACTTCTTGCCCTCGCGGACCAGCGTATTGAGGTCGTCGAGGCCGCCCGCGCGCGTGTTGTAGTTGCCCGCGTAGTCGGGGTGCGCCGAGTCGTGCCCCTCGGACTGGTAGCCCTTGAGCAGGGTGTACTGCCGCAGACCGTCCGTGGCCAGGCTGATCCGCTTGACGTTGTCCAGGGTCGTCAGGAACGGGTTCGTCGCCTGCGAGGCGAAGTTGAAGGGGATGTGCGGGACGACGCGCAGGTGCTGGTCGTCGGCGCCGAGCGGGTTCACCATGATGTCGCGGAAGGCGATGGCGGCGTCCTGCCAGTCGACCTTGCCGTCGCCGTTGCGGTCGCCGGTGACGACGACGGTGGCGTACGGCAGGGGCTCGGTGTCCCCGGCGGGCGCGGTCGCCGCGCGGTGCGTCCACTGGCCGGGCGTGAGGCGGGCCTCCACGTACCCGTCCCGCTTGACGGTCTGCCGCCAGAGGCGGCCGTTCTCCCAGGTCGTGCCCGCCTCGGTGGTGGGCTTGTCCCAGACGGTGTTGGTCTCGACCGCGCCGCCGAGCTTGTCGTGCGCGACCACCGCGTACGCGCATCCGGTGGCCGCCTCCGCGGCGCTGTCCGGCGTCGGCCTGACCTCGGTGTCGCCGCTCTTGGCCTTGTCCAGCTGGACCTTGGCGGCGAGCAGCGTGGCTCCCGCCTGGTCGCTGCGTACGGAGAGCAGGGCGAGGCCGGGGACGCGCAGGGTGCCCACGCGCAGGGCGTCGGTGTCGGCGATCTCCGTCACCCGCCAGTGCGCCTGTCGCCCCTCGACGGCGATCTCGACGGCGATGGTGGTGCCGCCGCCGAGCGTGAGGACGTACGCGACACGGTCCTCGCCCGCGGTGTGGGCGACCTTCGGGGTGTGTTCCTTCTCGTCGACCAGAAGCGTGGTGACGGCTTCCGACTGGGCGTACAGGACCGCGTTCGTGGCGCGATCCTTGTACGACACGATGCGCGGGAAGTCGGTGGCGACGCGCACCTCCAGCGTGGCGGAGCGGATGACGGTCTCGCCCGCGGCGGGCCCGGCGAACGCGGTGCCGCCGAGGCCCACGGCCGCGCCGACACCGGCAAGCGCTCCCGTGGCGACGACGGCTCTGCGGCTCGGCCCGGACGTTTCTGACGACACCATGGCACCCCTCCTGGGACGGTTCTCGGTGTCGATCACCTTGCGCCGGGCGGGACTTGTGCGCCCATGGACAAAGGGGGGACAGGTGTTGGACTAACGGCATCCGGTCGGCCGCCGCGCACGACGCGGGGCCGGACCACCGACTGGCCCGGCCCCGCTCTGTGCTCATGATGCGCCGTACTTGTGTTGGTGCTCGTCAGGCTCTTTGGTGCTCGTCAGGCTCTTCGGTGCTCGTCAAGCTCTTCGGTGCTCGTCAGGCTCCGGGGATCAGAGCTCCGACGCCGCCTTCTCTATGTCCGCGGCGAAGGTCGAGACCTCGGTGTAGACACCGGGGAACTTCGGCCGCGCGCAGCCGTTGCCCCAGCTGACGATGCCCACCTGGATGTACTCGCCGGCCTCGTCCTTGCGGAACATGGGACCACCGGAGTCACCCTGGCAGGTGTCCGTGCCGCCCTCGGGGAGGCCGGCGCAGAGCTCCTCGCCGGGCGTGAGGTCGGCGCCGTACGCGGCCTCGCAGTCGGCGTCACTGACGAACGGGACCTTCGCCTTGAGGAGGTAGCGCTGCTGCTCGCCACCCTCCTTGTCGGCACCCCAGCCGGCGATGTCGAACTCGCCGTTGTTGAGCTTGTCGTCCTTGGCGATCTTCAGCGTGGGCTGGTCGATCGGCTTCTCGAGCTTGATGAGCGCCCAGTCCTTGCCCTTGCCGTTGTAGCCGGGGGCCTGCAGGACCTTGGTGGACTTCACGTTGATCGCGTCGGGGCTCTCGAGGTCCACGACGCCACCGGTGGCGGTGATGCTGGTGTTGTCGCCGGAGCCGTCCACACAGTGGGCGGCGGTCAGCACGATGTCCTGGGCGTACAGCGCGCCGCCACAGCCCATCGACAGACGGACCATGAACGGGAATTCGCCCTGATCGGCGGGGGTTCCGCCGACCACACGCTCACCGGGGTTGGGGCCGGGGTGCGGGGCCGCCTGGGCGGCGGGCTGGAGGCTGACGGCGGTCGCAAGGGCGATGGCACCGAGGGTGGCGGCTCTCGTCACTCCACGCAGCTTGGTGTTCAACGGGCTTCCCTTCGTGGGGGGTTCGTGGGGGGTTGCACGCGTGACGGGCCCTTACCGTCCCCACAGGGTGCGCGTGGATGGCATGAGCCCGCCAAAGCGTTGTTGCGGATTATGGAGATCGGTGTCCGCATAGAGCAAGGGCCGGTTTTCAGCCAGAGGGCTCCGCGTGGGCTGGTTCCGGATGCGGGGATCCGCCCTACAGTGGAGTCGAGTTGAGGCGAAGTCGAGGCGAACCGATACGCGACGGGGCCAGTCGGTCAAACCGTCTTCAGGGGGTGCGCGCGTGGCGGACGGCGGGCCGGTGCAGCACGGCTATCCCCATCTGGAGACGGTGCGTTCCGCGATCACCGCGCTGTACAAGCGCCTGTCGTACGACACCGTCCACACCTTCGACACCAGCGTCGCCCCCGCCGACGTGGCCTTCAGCGACCAGGACGATCTGTACCTGGGCGTGCAGCGGGTCGCCCGGGAGATGGTGCGCCATCTGCGCCTCCCCGACGCCCGCATGATCGTCAGCTTCCGCGAGATGGAGCACGCGGCGTACGTCGAACTCGCCGCGGGGCCCGAGTACTTCATCGAGCTCAACGACCGGTTCCGCACGCACCGGCGGGACATCGGCGCGGCGCTCGCCCACGAGGTCATGCACGTCTATCTGCACCGGCTCGACCTGGAGTTTCCCGGGACCCGCGACAACGAGATCCTCACCGACACCGCCACGACCTATCTGGGCGCGGGGTGGCTGCTCCTCGACGCCTACCGCGAGGACGGGGCCTCGTCGCAGAAGCTGGGCTATCTCACGCCGGAGGAGTTCGGGTACGTACTCGCCAAGCGGGCCATCGCCTTCGGCGAGGCACCGGAGACGTGGTTCACCAGCGCACAGGCGTACACGGCGTACACGAAGGGGCTTGCCGAGGCCCGGCGCGACGAGCAGCAGCCGCCGCTGACGGCCGCGGGGTGGGCGGGGCGGCGGCGGTACGCGAAGGACCGGCGGTACGCCCAGGATCACGGCTCCGCGGAGGGCTCGCCCCGGGGTGGCTCGTACGCGTTCTCCCGCGACGGGAGCGGGGGCGGGAGCGGGAGCGGCGGCGCGCTGCGGGTCTCGTTCCCGTGCCCCACCTGCCGGCAGCGGATCCGGGTGCCTGCCGGGAGGCGGATCCGGGCCCGGTGCGGGCTGTGCCGGACGGTCGTCGAGTGTGACGCGTGAGGGGCGCCGGGGCCGTTACGCCACCCAGTGCGAGGGGCGGTTCAGGGCCGGCGGCAGCTTGGTGTCGGCGTCGCCCTTCGCCGCGTTCACCTGCGACTGGGTCAGGAAGATGCTGCCGGTGAGGTCCGCGCCGCGCAGGTCGGCGTCCCTGAAGTCCGCGCCGATGAGGTCAGCCTGCCTGAGGTCCGCGCCGCGCAGGTCCGCCGCGATGAGGTAGGCGCCGCGGAGGCTGACGCCGCGCAGGTCGGCACCCTTCAGCTTGGCGCCGAACAGATCGGCTCCCCTGCGGTCCTTCTTCTTCCGGCGGATGTCCGCGCGCACGAGTTCACTGACGCGCAGGAGGAGGGCGCCTACGTCCTCGCGGTGCGCGGCGACGTCCGTCGCAGCGACTTCGGCGGGGGTGCCATCGGTGAGGCGCTCGGTCTTCTCCAGCGCGCGCTCGATGTCCGGCCTGACCGAGCGAGCCTGGGTCAGATCTCGAGCCTCGGTCAAGTACCAGAGCAGTTCGTGGAGTTGGCGCATCACCGGGAACACCTCGAACATCTGGCGGGCGGCGGGCTTGTCGCCCTGCCGCCAGTCGACGCCGTCGAACGTGCCCTGGGAGACCTTCTGCCCCGCACCGAAGCAGTCGTAGACGGTGCAGCCGGAGTAGCCCTTCGTGCGGAGATCCTGGTGGATGCCGCAGCGGAAGTCCCGCTGGAGGTTGGTGCAGGGGGTACCGGCGGCCTTGTTGACGGGAAAGTCCGAGGACTTGGCGAAGGTGAGGGCGACACAGCAGAGCCCGAAACAACTCCCGCAGTCGGCCCGGAGATCCTGCCGGGGGTCGTCTGCGAGGGGCAGAAGCTGGGGCTGGGACGCGGCCTCAGGCTTGAGCTGAGGCTCCCCCTGCTGACGCTTCCGACCCATCACGCCCTCCTCCGGGCCTCAACTTGCTGGTACGTCGTGAACGGTGCGGCCCTCCCCCACC
>NZ_SRIC01000385.1 GCF_004684775.1 Streptomyces sp. MZ04 | reverse complement strand
GGTCTGGCCGGCGGGCGGAGGGCTCGGTGCGGACCACTGGGCGGGTGGCGGCTGCTCCTTGGACCACTTGGAGCCCGGGCCGTTCGGCTGGTCCGCGGGCTCGGTGGGTTCCTTGCCGGAGTCCTGTCCGTCGTCGGAGGGGGCAGATCCGGGCGAAGCCCAGCCCGGAGTGTCGTTCATCGTCGCTCCTTCACGGTGCCCGTCCGCGGTCGCGGCGGCAGGTTGCCAGCCATCGTGCCACGGTGTGCCTCGGTGGCGACCGGGTGCCGTAGGGGCTGCACACCTTCAATTGTCCGTCCGGTACGGGGCAGACTGGGCGGATGGCTGATCAGTACGCGCAATCCGGCGAGGACGTACGGCCGACCCAGACCTCCTTCACCCCTGCGACCCCCGCGGCGCCGACGATTCCCGCGATCCGCTGGGACGAGCCACCGGAAGGCCCCGTACTGGTCGTCCTCGACCAGACCAGGCTGCCGGGCGAGGAGACCGAGCTGGTGTGCACGGACGCGCCCGCACTGGTGCAGGCGATCCGCACGCTCGCCGTGCGCGGGGCGCCGCTGCTGGGCATCGCCGGGGCGTACGGCGTCGCGCTCGCCGCCGTACGCGGCTTCGACGTGGACGAGGCGGCGGACGCGCTCGCCGGGGCCAGGCCCACCGCGGTCAACCTCGGGTACGGCGTGCGCAGGGCTCATGCGGCGTACCGCTCGGCGCTCGCGGGCGGGGCCGGCCAGGAGGGGGCGGCCGATGCGGCGCTCGTGGAGGCGAGGGCTCTGCACCAGGAGGACGCCGAGGCCAGCGCGCGGATGGCGGTGCGCGGTCTGGCGCTGCTCGACGAGCTGCTGCCCGGCGGCCAGCACCGGATCCTGACCCACTGCAACACCGGGGCGCTGGTCTCCGGGGGCGAGGGCACCGCGTTCGCGGTGGCGCTCGCGGCGCACCGCAAGGGGCGGCTGCGCAGGCTGTGGGTGGACGAGACGCGGCCGTTGCTGCAGGGGTCGAGGCTCACGGCGTATGAGGCGGCGCGCAGCGGGATGGCGTACACCTTGCTCACGGACAACGCGGCGGGGTCGCTGTTCGCGGCGGGAGAGGTGGACGCCGTACTGGTCGGCGCCGACCGCATCGCCGCCGACGGTTCGGTGGCCAACAAGGTGGGGAGCTATCCGCTCGCGGTGCTGGCCCGCTACCACCACGTTCCGTTCATCGTGGTGGCACCGGTCACGACCGTGGACCCGGACACCCCGGACGGAGCGTCCATCGAGGTGGAGCAGCGGCCGAGTCGCGAGGTGACGGAGGTCGCGGCACCCTATGTGCCGGTGGCCGGCGCGGAAGCGGGAGGCGGGATCGTGGTGGCTCCTCTGGGGACTCAGGCGTACAACCCCGCCTTCGATGTGACGCCGCCGGAGCTGGTGACGGCGATCGTCACCGAGGAGGGCCTCGTGTCGCCCGTGACGGCGGTGGGCCTTGCCGAGCTGTGTGCCGGATCCCGCTGACATCGATGGGCGATATCAGTGGCTGATATCCACAGCCGTGGACGACCGCAGACAGTAGTGGCCATATACGACTATCGTCACAGGTCAGTGACCTGCCTCACCAGCGCCCCGGTCACCGTTACGAGAATGGGATGATGTCAGGCATGAAGGGACGAGTCCTTGTCGTCGACGACGACACCGCACTGGCCGAGATGCTCGGGATTGTGCTGCGTGGTGAAGGTTTTGAGCCGTCGTTCGTAGCTGATGGCGACAAGGCGCTGGCCGCTTTCAGGGAGGCAAAGCCGGATCTTGTACTGCTGGATTTGATGTTGCCGGGCCGCGATGGCATCGAGGTGTGCCGCCTGATCAGGGCGGAGTCCGGGGTGCCGATCGTCATGCTCACGGCCAAGAGCGACACCGTGGATGTCGTGGTCGGGCTCGAGTCCGGCGCCGATGACTACATCGTGAAGCCCTTCAAGCCGAAGGAGCTCGTCGCCCGGATCAGGGCGCGGCTGCGGAGGTCGGAGGAGCCCGCGCCGGAGCAGCTGTCCATCGGTGACCTGGTCATCGACGTGGCGGGGCACTCCGTGAAGCGGGACGGGCAGTCGATCGCGCTGACGCCGCTCGAGTTCGACCTTCTTGTCGCGCTCGCGCGCAAGCCGTGGCAGGTGTTCACGCGTGAGGTGCTGCTCGAGCAGGTCTGGGGCTATCGGCACGCGGCGGACACCCGCCTGGTGAACGTGCACGTGCAGCGGCTGCGCTCGAAGGTCGAGCGGGACCCGGAGCGGCCGGAGATCGTGGTGACCGTCCGTGGTGTCGGTTACAAGGCCGGACCGAGCTGACGTGTCCCGGGACAGTTCCCCCGTACCGCCCGGGGCTCCGGGTGGCCGCTCGGGGCGGACTGGAGGACCGGCGCGGCGCGGCTCCGCGTTCGGGCGGCTCCTCGACGGCGGTCTGCTGTTGCAGGACGGGGTGCAGGGCAGCCCCGTACTGAGGCTCTTCGCGCGCTGGGTGCGGCGGCCGCTGCTGCCCGCGCTGCGGCTGTGGCGGCGCAACATTCAGCTGAAGGTCGTCGTCACGACGCTGCTCATGTCGCTCGGTGTCGTACTGATGCTCGGCTTCGCCGTCATGAGCTCCGTGAACAACGGTCTGCTCAAGGCCAAGGAGAAGGCCTCGCAGAGCCAGGCCGACGGCGGCTTCCGGGCCGCTCAGGAGCAGGCGAACTCGGCCAGGCCGAGCGCCGGGCAGGACAGCGGCACGCCGGACGGCCGGACCACACCGCCCACGGCCGTGTGGATGTCCGACCTGGTGGAGCAGCTCTCCAGCGGCGGCCAGAGCGCGTTCAACGTGGTGACGCTGAGCCCCACGTCCACGGGCGACGGTGGCAGTGTGCGCGGACCGCGTGCCTCCGGAGGCGTCGATCCGATCCAGAGCGTGCCCGAGGAGCTGCGCGAGAGCGTCGACAAGGGCACTCGGGCCTATCAGGCCAATACGCGGATCGTCTTCAACGACGGCCGTGACGCTCAGCCGGGTCTGGTGATCGGCAAGCGGCTCAATGACCTCAACGGCGATGCCTACCAGCTGTACTACCTCTTCCCGCTGACCCAGGAGGAGGAGTCGCTCGGGGTGGTGCGCACGACGCTCGCCACGGCGGGACTCTTCGTCGTGGTGCTCCTCGGCGCCATCGCCTGGCTCGTGGTGCGGCAGGTCGTCACGCCCGTACGGATGGCGGCCGGCGTCGCCGAGCGGCTGTCCGCCGGGCGCCTTCAGGAACGTATGAAGGTCACCGGAGAGGACGACATCGCCCGGCTGGGCGAGGCCTTCAACAAGATGGCGCAGAACCTGCAGTTGAAGATTCAGCAGCTGGAGGAGCTTTCGCGGATGCAGCGGCGGTTCGTTTCCGATGTCTCGCACGAGCTGCGTACGCCGTTGACGACCGTACGGATGGCGGCCGATGTCATCCACGACGCGCGCGTGGACTTCGATCCCGTGACGGCGCGGTCGGCCGAGCTGCTCGCCGATCAGCTGGACCGGTTCGAGACGCTGCTCGCGGATCTGCTCGAGATCAGCCGGTTCGACGCGGGCGCGGCGGCGCTCGAGGCGGAGCCGATAGATCTGCGTGAGGTCGTGCGCAGGGTCGTGGGCGGCGCGGAGCCGCTGGCCGAGCGCAAGGGCACGCACGTGCGGATCGTCGGGGACCAGCAGCCGGTGATCGCCGAGGCCGACGCCCGGCGGGTGGAGCGGGTGCTGCGGAATCTCGTCGTCAACGCCGTGGAGCACGGCGAGGGCCAGGACGTCGTGGTGCGGCTCGCGGCGGCGGGCGGCGCTGTCGCCGTCGCCGTACGGGACTACGGAGTGGGCCTCAAGCCCGGCGAGGCGACTCGGGTGTTCAGCCGCTTCTGGCGCGCCGACCCGGCACGCGCGCGTACCACCGGTGGTACGGGTCTCGGGCTGTCCATCGCCCTGGAGGACGCGCGGCTGCACGGCGGCTGGTTGCAGGCCTGGGGCGAGCCGGGCGGTGGTTCGCAGTTCCGCCTCACCCTGCCGCGTACGGCCGACGAGGCGCTCCGGGGATCGCCGATACCCCTGGAGCCCGAGGATTCGCGCCGCCACCGCGGACTGAACGATGCCGGTCTTCCGCTCGGCGGTCTGAACAAGCTGGCCACGGTGCCGGCCCAGCCGTCGGCGGCGGAGCGGGTGGCACCGCCCGTCCCGGCGAGGGCGCCGATCGCGCCGAGGCTCGCGCAGGCGGCCATGGCGGTGGATCCGGCGGCGCTGCCCGGCAGCGGTGCGCGGGTCGTGCCGCGCCGGCTCCTGGACGACGAGACGACGCCGGGCGGGACGACGCCGGGCGAGGAGCCGCGGAGCGGTGCCTCCCGGGTGGACGAGGGCTCCGGAGAGCCACGTCCGCCGAGGGACGCGGCACCGGACGCGGCGAGGGAAGCAGCGGCCGGGGAAGTGGATCCTGCCAGGGAAGGGGAGGCCTCTCGTGGGCGCTGACCACGATCGGCGCGGTCACCGGCGTCCGCTGGGGACGGTTGTGCTGTTCGGCTGCTGCGGTGCGCTGCTCGCGGGCTGTGCGTCGATGCCCGACAGCGGGAACCTGAAGGCGGTCGACGCCTCCCAGCGGCCCGACTCGCAGTCGCAGGTCCGGGTCTACGCGATGCCTCCGGGCGAGAACGCGGGTCCTACGGAGATCGTCTCGGGCTTCCTCGAGGCGCTCACCAGTGACGACCCCAAGTTCGACATGGCCCGCAAGTATCTGACCAAGGAAGCGTCCAGGAGCTGGCAGCCGGATCTGCGGACCACGGTGCTCGCGGACGGTCCGAGCCAGGGCTCGGGGAACCCGGGCGACCGCGATGAGGACGGCCGTTCGTTCCCGCTGACCGGGCGCAAGGTCGCCATGGTGGACAAGCAGCACGCGTACCAGCTCAACAACGACGCGTACCGCGAGACGGTCCATCTCACCCGGCAGGACGGACCCAATGGCAAGGAGTGGCGGATCGACCGGGTGCCGCAGGGAGTGGTGCTCGGGCAGTCCGACTTCCAGCGCATCTACTGGTCCGTCAACAAGTACTACTACGCGTCGAATTCGTCCAAGACCGGTGCGGGCGGCGGCCAGGAGGCGCTCGTCGCCGACCCCGTCTACATACGGCAGCGAATAGACCCGTTGACGGAGACCGTCAAGGCCCTGCTCGAAGGGCCGACCAACTGGCTCAAGCCGGTCGTCACCACGATCTTCCCGGGCGGTACGCGGCTCAAGGAGGGCACCAAGACGCTGGCGCCCGACGACCAGAACAAGTTGACGGTGCCGCTGAACAAGGAAGCCGACAACTACGACCAGGGTTTGTGCACCAAGATGGCGGCGCAACTGCTCTTCACGCTCCAGGACTTGAAGTCCTCGAGCGTCAAGGAGGTGGAGCTGCAGCGCTCCAACGGGTCGCAGCTGTGTGTCCTGAGCGAGGACCGGGCCGAGACCGTGGCGCCGCACCGCACCGCCGACCACCCCGATTACCAGTACCTCGTCGACGACGAGAAGCGCCTGGTGCGGATGCCCGCGGGCGTCGCGGGCAGCAAGGCCGAACCGGTGCAGGTGCCAGGGCCGTTGGGCGAGGGCGCGAAGTCGTTGCGTACGGCCGCCGTGTCGCGTGACGAGGAACGTGCGGCCGGGGTGTCGCTCGACGGGCGCTCGTTGTACATGGGGTCGCTGACGCCGGGCAGTCCGCTGGGCAAGCCGGAGGCGCGCAGCAAGGCGAAGTCCGAGGAGGACGGTTTCTCCACGCCCAGTTGGGACGGCAGGGGCGACCTCTGGGTGGCCGACCGCGACGGCAAGGGGTCGCGGCTGCTCTGGCTCGACCAAGGCGCGGGCGAGCCGACGCCGGTGAAGATCGCGGGCCTCGACGGACGGATCGAGGCGGTGCGGGTGTCGGCGGACGGCGTGCGCATCGCGCTTCTGGTGAAGAAGGACGGCAAGACGTCCCTGCGGATCGGCCGCGTCGAGCGGACCGGCGCCAAGGGTGAGCAGCCGGACATCTCGGTGGTCGAACTGCGCCGGGCGGCACCGCAGATGGAGGAGGTCACCGCCATGTCCTGGGCGGGCGGCAGCCGCCTGGTGGTGGTCGGGCGAGAGTCCGGTGGTGTGCAGCAGATCCGGTACGTCCAGTCCGACGGCTCGGCGCTGCCGGGCGCGACGCTGCCCGGCCTGACCGGCGTGAAGGAGATCGCGGCGTCCGAGGACGAGCGGCAGCCGCTGGTGGCGCACTCGGACGACGGGATCGTGCGGCTGCCGACGGGCGCGCAGTGGCAGACGGTGGTCAAGGAGGGGACGGCTCCGGTCTATCCGGGGTGACCTCCGGTCCTGTCTCTTATACACACCTGACGCTGCCGACGAATAG
>NZ_SRIC01000384.1 GCF_004684775.1 Streptomyces sp. MZ04 | reverse complement strand
CCGCCCCGCCCGCCCCGTCCACCCGGTTCCCGCGCCGCACTCGTGGCGGCGCTGCTCTGCGTACCCTCGGTCCTGCTGCTCCTCCTGGTCGAGCTGGAGTGGCGCCCGCTGATGGACCTCGACGGCGACATCGCGCGCGCCACGCACCGTTGGGCCGTCGCGCACGACGACCTCACGCACGCGAGCCGGATCCTGACCGACTGGGTGTGGGACCCGTGGACGATGCGCGCGCTGTGCACCGTGACGGTGGTGTGGCTGGCGTTCCGCGGCGCCTGGTGGCTCGCGCTGTGGATCGCGGCCACCTGCGCGGTGGGCACCGTGGTCCAGCAGGCGCTGAAGGCGGCGGTCGACCGGCCACGCCCGTCCTGGCCCGACCCGGTGGACTCCGCCCAGTACGCGGCCTTCCCCTCGGGCCACGCCATGACGGCGACGGTGGTCTGCGGCCTGCTCCTGTGGCTGCTCCGTGTGTACGGCGTGGGCCCCGCGGCCTGGCGCACAGGACTGACGCTGGCAGTGATCTCCGTCGTCGGGGTCGGCCTGACCCGCATCTGGAACGGCGTGCACTGGCCGTCGGACGTCGTCGGCGGCTGGCTGCTCGGCGCGTTGATGGTGGCCTTGGCCGTGGCGACGTACACGTACTGGCGGGGCGGCGTACAGGCCGACGGCGACAGGCAACACCCATACCGGCGGGGCGCACGGACCGAGGGCGACAAGTAACACCCGTACAGACGTTGGCACTTGCACCCCGCCGGTCCTCGACCTCGGCGACCGGGCCTGAGGCCGCGCGGGGTCAGCTCGCCTCGGACGCCTTGCAGGACCCGGAGAGGTCGCAGTAGGGCTGGTTGCCGCTCGCGCCGCAGCCGCACAGCATCACGCGCGTCTCGGTCCCGGGCACGCTCTCGCCGTCCGCCGTCGTGATGCGCAGGTCGCCGCGGAGCAGCAGCCTGCCGTCGCCGGTTCGCTCCACGGTGGTGGGGGCGTCCGGGCGCTCCGTCGTGCCGTCGGCAAGTCGATATTGCAGTGCTCCGGACGGGCAGCGGCGCACCACTTCGGCCACCTCGTCCGCGGGGGCCGCGTCGGGGGAGATCCAGGGGCGGCGCCCGGTGTCGAAGACCTGCGGAAGCCCGCGCACGCACTCCGCGGCGTGCAGACACCGCCGCGCGTCGAAGGTGACGGTGATCAGATGGCCGCGGTACGGCTTGCCTCGCTCGGCGCCCATGCCGGCTCCTCGGCGTGCGTCCGGTGGATTACCTGGATGACCTGGATGACCTGGATGACCGCTAGGACTGATATCCCTCGACCTCGGCCGTCGGCCGCACCCGCGCCGCGTTCGGATTCTCGCCGAACTCGGCCTTCGCGCGCCGCTGGCGCAGCAGGTCCCAGCACTGGTCGAGCTCGCGCTCGAGCACGGCGAGCCGCGCGCGTTCCGTCGCCTCGTCGATCGCTCCCGACGCCAGGGAGTTCCGCAGCGTCCGCTCGTCGTCGACCATCGACGAGATCCGGGACAGAATCTGCTCTTGATCCATCTCAGTACGCCTCCTCGGCCCCCCGGCCCACTGTAAGGAGGGTTCGGCCGATCGGCACCTGTGAGCAGGCAACACTCCCCCGCGGTGTTGCCTGCCCCAGGTCGCACCGGACCACGAAAAGGCCCACTGGGGGCCCTTGGCCCGGGTCTTCCTGAGTATATTGGCTCTGAGCCAGTCAACGCAGGAGTTACAGGATGTCCCCGCGTAGCCCATCGGTCAATGAAGAGTTGCGAAGGCGTTCCCGCGAGCGGCTCCTGCAGGCCACGGTCGAACTCGTGGGCGCACGCGGCTACGAGGCGACGACGCTCGCCGACATCGCGGACCACGCCGGATCGGCCCGCGGCCTGGTGTCGTACTACTTCCCCGGCAAGCGGCAGCTGCTGCAGTCGGCGGTGCACCGGCTGATGCACCTCACCCTCCAGGCCGCGCTCGAACGCGACCCGCACCCCACGGACGGTGACGAGTACCTGGCCCGCGCCATCGACGCGATCCTCGGCCTGGCCCGGGACCAGCCCGTCCTGATGCGCACCCACATGGCGGGCATCCTGCAGGCGGAGGGTTTCGTGCGCTGCCCGGAGCAGCAGCGCCTCGCGGAGCTGCTCCGCGACACCGTCGTACGGTACGGCTCGCCCGACGTGGACACCGACTATCCGCTGCTGCGCGCACTGCTGATGGGCGCCGTCTTCGCGGTGCTGCTTCCGGGGGCGCCGATGCCGGCGTCCGCGCTGCGGGCCGAGCTGTTCCAGCGGTACGGCCTCGCATGGGAGCTCGGGGTCCCGCCGGGCGACGAGCCGCCCGGCGGGACACATGCGCGAGTCGAGGATCAGACCACGCAGGCGACGCGGTCCACTCCGTCGAATCAGTCGAAGCAGTCCGGTCAGCCGAAGCAGTCCGGTCAGTCGAAGTAGTCCGGCTGGGTCTGGACGTTGAGCTCACGGACCCGGACCCGCTCGGCGGGATCGGTCCGCTTGTCGTCGATCTTCAGGACGTCGAAGCCCTTGGCGATGTCGTTGGAGTAGACATAGCCGTTGTAGTAGTACGCCGACCAGGAGCCGCCGATCTGGATCGCGTCGGTGGTCAGCGGGCCGCGCTCGAAGTAGCCGATCTCCTTCGGCTTCGAGGAGTCGGTGAAGTCCCAGACGGAGACGCCGCCCTGGTACCAGGCCTGGACCATCAGGTCCTTGCCCTTGACCGGGATCAGCGAGCCGTTGTGGGCGACACAGTTCTCGGTCGCGGCCTGGTGGCGCGGGATCTTGTAGTAGCTCTTGAAGACGAGCTTGCGGTGATCGCCGCGGCCGGTGATGTCGTAGATTCCGTTGGCGCCGCGGTTCGGCCCGGTGGCCTCGTCGCAGGTGGCACCGCCGCCGCCGCCCAACTCATCGGTGAAGACGACCTTGTTGGCCTTCTGGTTGAAGGTCGCCGAGTGCCAGAACGCGAAGTTCACGTTGTCCTGGACCTGGTCGATGACCTTCGGGTTCTCCGGGTCCTCGATGGAGAAGAGAATCCCGTCGCCCATGCAGGCGCCCGCCGCGAGGTCCTTGGAGGGCAGCACGGTGATGTCGTGGCAGCCGGTGGTCTTGGAGACGCCCGGGTTGGTGGGTCCGCCCGGGTTGCCGCCGCCGTCGGGACCTTCACCCGGGAACAGCACCGGGAAGTTGACGACCGCCGCCTTCTGCGGGGCCTTGCGGGGCACCTTGATGACGGAGATGCCGTCGTGCGGGGGCTGGCAGTCCGGGAACGTCGCGTTCGGGGAGTACGAGGAGACGTACACGTAGACGTTCTTCTTCTCCGGCACGAGCGTGTGCGTGTGCGAGCCGCAGGCGGTCTCGACGGCGGAGACGTACTTCGGATTGGCCTTGTCGCTGATGTCGAAGACCTTCATGCCCTCCCACGACGACTTCTCGGTCGCGGGCTGCGTGGTGCTGCTGCAGGAGTTGTCGCTGCGCGAGGAGTCGGTGGAGAGGAAGAGCAGGTTGCCGGAGACGGAGACGTCGTTCTGCGATCCGGGGCACAGCACCTGCGAGACGGTCCTCGGCGCCTTCGGGTCGCTGATGTCGTAGATGCGGAAGCCGTCGTAGTTGCCGGCGAAGGCGTACTTCCCCTGGAAGGCGAGGTCGGTGTTGAGTCCCGGCAGCGCGTCCTTGGGGATGTTGGCCAGATGTTTGATGTTGTCGGAGTGCACGACCTCGCCGGGCGCGGGTATGTCTCCGCTCTCGATGGCCGCCTTCGCATCGGCGCGGTCGCTCTTCGACACGCTCTTGGGTGCGGCGGGCGAGTCACCCGGATCGGGTGTCGCTCCGGCCGGCGCCGCTGTGAACAGCGTGGCGAGCAATCCGACCGCGGCCGCGCCGACGCCGAAGCGTCTGCGCCGTGTTCGGGGGTTGTTCAACAGGGTCACTGTGCCCTCCCTAGTCGCCGTTCATGGTTGAACGGTTCACGGACACCCCGCAGTATCGTGCTCATCATGCACAGATCAACAGATGGCAACGCACCTGTAATGAAAGTTTTTGATCACTCACGCGCGTAAGCGTGCTAGGACGGTCCCCAACTCCCCCGCGCGCCACAGGAGGCAGCCGTGCTCCACCGCCGTACGCCCGCCACGACCGTGTTCCTCACGGCCGCCGCCATGGCGGCCGCCCTCGCGCTCGGCGCCTGCACGTCCGACTCCGGCGACGGGTCAACTCCCGGCAAGAAAGCGGCTCCAGGCCCTTCGGTGATCGCTCCGGGCAAACCGGGTGAGACGGCCGCGACCATGTCCGCCGAGGACGCCGCCAAGAAGAGATCCGACGACGACACCCCCAACTCGGCGGATTTCAGCTACACCCAGATGATGATCACGCACCACGCGCAGGCTCTCGAGATGACCGAACTCGCCCCCGACCGCGCCGAATCCGCGAAGGTGAAGCGTCTCGCCAACCGCATCACGGCCGCGCAGCGCCCGGAGATCGGCGCGATGAAGGGCTGGCTGAAGAACCACGGCGGCGCGAAGAAGAAGCCGCAACAGCACGGGCACGGTGACCACGGAGCGATGCCGGGCATGGCGACGGAAGCGCAGCTGAAGCAGTTGCGTGCCGCGAAGGGCAAGGCGTTCGACGAACTCTTCCTGAAGCTGATGATCACTCACCACAGCGGTGCGATCACCATGGCGACGGATGTGCTGTCCGAGGGCAACAACATCCAGGTCGAGGAGATGGCGAACGATGTGATCGCGCAGCAGACGGCGGAGATCGGGAGGATGCGGGAGATGTGAGGGGGGTGCCCCGACGTGCTCCGTAAGGGGCGCGGGGCGGTGACATATGCGGCTCCGCCGCGTGGGTGCGACAAGCCCCCACCGGCCCGCAGATGAATCACCGCACGTCCCGCGAAGCGCTCAGCGATGGTTGTGGCGCGGGGGCAGGAACCCCGCGTCGCGGGCGGCGGCGACGAGCCTGAGCGATCTGCGGCGGCTGCGCCCGGTCTCGCGCATCACGGCGAGCACCGGATCCCGCCCCTCACCCTGCGCCGCCCGGTAGGTCTCGGCCACCAGCCTGCGCCCTTCGCGCCCGCGTGGCCACGACGGGCGGGCGCGGTGCCGGGCGGGCGCGGCGAAATCGGCGGGAGCGGTGCCGCGCTCGGGCGCGGCGCGGTCCTCCGGTGCGGCCGGAGGCCCGGCGCTCAGATCGCCGATGGTGATCCGCCCCTCCGACACCACGGCCCGCGCGTCCACGACGGCACCGTCTCCGAAGGTCAGCCGCACATGGAACCAGGGAGGGAGGGGCAGCGGGCCGCCATCGGCGCCTCCCGCCGCATTCGGTCGACTCGGTCGACTCGGTCGACAGTGATCAGTTACGTCAAGAAAGGAACTCTCCGACACATACGTAAGGTAGCCGTGCGATCTCATTAGGTCACGAACGGCACGCTCACATGACGCCCCGGCAGCCCACGCCCCCTCCCCCTTCCCGCACCGGGGTGCGATGCTGAAGGCATCCCCCGAGGCCGCCTCGCGGAAGGAGCACCGCTGTGCTGCGTGTCGCCGTCGTCGGATCGGGCCCGAGCGGGGTCTACACCGCGCAGTCCCTCGTCCAGCAGGACCGGCTGCCCGGGGTGCGCGTCGACGTCCTCGACAGGCTGCCCTGCCCCTACGGCCTCGTCCGCTACGGAGTCGCTCCCGACCACGAGAAGATCAAGTCCCTCCAGAACAACCTGCGTACGGTCCTCGAGCACGACCGCGTCCGCTTCATCGGCGGCATCGAGATCGGCCCCGACGGCCCGCCTCCCGCCCGGCTGCTCGAGCTCTACCACGCCGTCGTCTACTGCGTGGGCGCGGCGGCCGACCGGCACCTCGGCGTGCCGGGCGAGGACCTGCCGGGGAGTTACTCGGCGACCGAGTTCGTGTCCTGGTACAGCGCCCATCCGGACGCGAAGGCCGACGGTTTCGTACGGGGCGTGGAGTCGGCCGTCGTCATCGGCGTCGGGAACGTCGCGGTGGACGTCGCCCGGATGCTGGCGCGCGGCGTGGACGAGCTGCGGCCCACCGACATGCCGCAGGAGGCGCTCGGCGCGCTGGCCGAGAGCCAGGTCCGCGAGGTGCACATGGTGGGGCGGCGCGGTCCTTCGCAGGCCCGCTTCACCACCAAGGAGCTGCGTGAGCTCGGCTCGCTGCCGGACACCGAAGTCGTCGTGGATCCGGCGGAGTTGGCGCTCGATCCCGCGTACGCCGACACCGCGGGGCTGCCCGCGGCGGTCCGCCGCAACATCGAGGTCCTGCGCGGCTGGGCGGAGCGTCCGGTCCTCGGCCTGCCCCGGCGTATCCGGCTGCGCTTCTTCCTTCGCCCCGTGGCCGTGGCGGAGGCGGCGGGGCGCGTCGGCGGGGTGCGCTTCGAGCGGACGCTGCCGGAC
>NZ_SRIC01000383.1 GCF_004684775.1 Streptomyces sp. MZ04 | reverse complement strand
CATGAGCGTCTCGTGGGCTCGGAGATGTGTATCAGAGACAGGGCCAGGGCGAAGACCTCTCGTACCGTGTCGTTGAACGTACGGATCGAGGAGAAGCCCGCGGCGAAGGCGATCTCCGCCATGGGCAGCGTGGTCGTCTCGATGAGCAGCCGCGCGGTCTGCGCGCGCTGGGCGCGGGCCAGGGCGAGCGGTCCCGCGCCGAGCTCCGCGAGGAGCTGTCGCTCGACCTGGCGGGTGCTGTAGCCGAGGCGTCCTGCCAGGCCGGGGACGCCTTCGCGGTCGACCACTCCATCCCCGATGAGGCGCATCGCGCGGGCCACCAGGTCGGCGCGCTGGTTCCACTCCGGGGAGCCGGGGCTGCTGTCGGGGCGGCACCGCTTGCAGGCCCGGAATCCCGCCTGCTGGCAGGCTGCCGCGCTCGGGTAGAAGCTCATGTTCTCGGGCTTCGGGGGGACTACGGGGCAGCTGGGGCGGCAGTAGATCCGGGTGGTGAGAACGGCGGTGAAGAACCACCCGTCGAACCGGGCGTCCTTCGACTGAACGGCACGTACGCAGCGGTCGGCGTCGTGGTGCATGACGCCGGTGCCGGTGCCGGTGCCGGTGCCAGCGCTGGCGCCGGCCTGGGCGGTGGAGGTTGCCGTGACGGTGGGCATGGCTCAAGGATCGTGCATGCCGGACACGGATGGCTGGCGAAAATCCGACATGGACCTTGGCGGCGCGGGGCGGGGCGGTAATCCCTACCCCTCCGCCAGCGCAGACGTAAACGCCTCGTAGGCCCTCGCGTCGAAAAGGACGAAGCGGATCTCATCAAAAGCTGACGGCACCGCATGCTTCCGCACCGTGCGGACGGCGATGCGGGCGCCGTCGTCCAGGGGCCATCGGTAGACGCCGGTGGAGATCGCGGGGAAGGCGACCGTCCTGGCGCCCACCTCCGCGGCCACGCGGAGCGACTCGCGGTAGCAGGACTCGAGCAGGTCGGAGCGGTCCTCCGTGGCGGACCACACCGGCCCGACCGTGTGGATGACGTACTGCGCGTCGAGCCGTCCGGCGGTCGTCGCCACGGCCTGGCCGGTCGGCAGCCCCTTGCCGTAGTGCGACGCCCGCAGCCGCCGGCACGCCTCGAGGATCTGCGGCCCGCCGTTCCGGTGGATCGCGCCGTCCACGCCGCCACCCCCCAGCAGGGACGAGTTCGCGGCGTTGACGATCGCGTCGGCGGTCTGCCGGGTGATGTCGCCCTGGACGAGCGTGATGGCCGTCATGCGGAGCGGAGCCTCCTCCATACCGCCTTGGCGGCGTTGTGCCCCGACATGCCGTGCACACCGGGCCCCGGCGGCGTCGCGGACGAGCAGATGAAGACCGCGGGATGCGCGGTGTTGTACGGGAAGAGGGACAGCTTGGGCCGGAGAAGCAGCTGGAGCCCGCTCGCCGCGCCGCAGGCGATGTCACCGCCCACATAGTTGGCGTTGCGCGCGGCCAGCTCCGCGGGCCCGGCGGTGGCGCGCGCGAGGACGCGGTCCCGGAAGCCGGGGGCGAACCGCTCGAGCTGCCGCTCGATCGCGTCGGTGAGATCACCGCTCCAGCCGTTCGGGACATGGCCGTACGCCCAGAAGACCTGCTTGCCCGCCGGCGCGCGCGACGCATCGACGACACCGGGCTGCACGGTGATGAGGAACGGCGGGTCGGGCGCGCGGTTCTCGCGCGACACGGCACGCAGGGCCGCACCGATGTCCGCGCTGCCCGGCCCGACCTGCACGGTGCCCGCGGTGCGCGCCTCCTTCGCCGTCCACGGGACGGGACCGTCAAGGGCGTAATCGATCTTGAAGGCGCTCGCGCCGTAGCGGTAGTTCCCGTAACTCCGCCCCAGGCCCGCGATCCGCGCGAGCGCCGTGGGCGAGGTGTCGAATACGTACGCACGGGCGGGCGGCAGGTCGTCGAGGCGCTTCACCTCGTAGTCGGTGTGCACCGCGCCGCCGAGGTCCTTCAGATACGCGGCGAGCGCGTCGGAGATCGACTGCGAGCCGCCGCGCGCGACCGGCCAGCCACGGGCGTGCGCGGCCAGCGCGAAGACCATGCCGACACCGCTGGTGGCGAGCCCGCCGAGCGGCGCGATGACATGGGCGACGAGCCCGGCGAACAGGGCGCGGGCCCGGTCGTCGCGGAAGCGCCGCATCAGCCAGGTGGCGGGCGGAAGGCCGACGAGTCCGAGGCGCGCGAGGGTCACCGGGTCACGCGGCAGGGCCGTCGTCGGCAGCGACATGAAGTCCCGCAGGACGGTGTCCCACTTGCTGACGAAGGGCTCGACGAGTCGCCGGTACGTCCCCGCGTCGCGCGGCCCGAAGGAGGCGGCCGTCTCGGCGACGGAGCGGGAGAGCACGGCGGCGCTGCCGTCCGGAAAGGGATGCGCCATCGGCAGCTCGGGCTGCAGCCACTCGAGTCCGTACCGATCGAGCGGCATGGTCCTGAACACCGGCGAGTTGATGCCCAGCGGGTGCGCGGCGGAACAGGGGTCGTGCCGGAACCCGGGAAGGGTCAGCTCCTCGGTCCGCGCACCGCCGCCCACGGTGCCCTTGGCTTCGAACACGGCCACCGAGAAGCCGCGGCGGGCCAGCTCGACGGCAGCGGTCAGACCGTTCGGTCCCGCCCCCACGACGACGGCATCAAGCATCGACGGCACCTTCGGACTCCTTTGTCAGCCGATGGCCACTGCCGCCCAGGATAGGCCTGGCCACCGACAGCGCCGTGGGCGCGGGTAGCCTCTGCCGGGTGACGCGATGGTTCCGCCGTGCCGACAGCGACTCCACCGACTGGTTCGAGACGGAGTTCGGGACAGGGTTCGAGACGGAGTTCGGGACGCGGTTCGAGACGCGGGACGATTCCATCGTCGTACGCCAGGCCTCCTTCGCCGAGCCGGACGGCACGGCCTCCGTCGCCGCCTCGCGCGATGAACTCGCCCGGACCCGCGACGCGTTCGGAACGCTGGGCGCGGGGCTCTACACAGCGCGGTACGGCGTACAGCGCGCACGCCACGGCCGCAACACCTCACCGCCGAGTCCGGGCGGCCCGCTCACCGTCACCGAATTCGAGGTCACCACCGTCCACTTCCACTTCGAGTCGGGTGGCGCCCCGCAGATCAGGCTCCGGCCGACAGCAACGCCACCACCCGGTCGACCGTGGCCGCGTCCCGGGCGGCCGTGAACGGCAGGGCGTTGCCTCCCGCTATCCGGAAGGGCTGCCCGGCCACGGTCCGGTCGCCGCCGCCGGCCTCCGCCACAAGCAGCAGTCCCGCCGCGTGGTCCCAGGCGAGCTCCCAGGAGAAGGCGATCGCGTCCAACTCGCCCTTGGCTATGGCCAGATACTCGAGACCGGCCGATCCGCAGGGCCGCGGCGCGACGCCGTCCGCCCGCAGGCCGGCGAGCGCACGCTTCTGGTCGTCGGTGGTGTAGTCCGGGTGCGAGGTGGCCACTTCGATGACCTCGCCCGGCGTGCCGGCCACCAGGCGCCGCCCGTCCAGCCAGGCGCCCTTGCCGCGCACCGCGACGGCCATCTCGTCCAGCGCCGGGGCGTACGTCCACGAGGCGTGGACCTCTCCCCGCCAAGCGAGCGCGATGAGCATGCAGAAGCCGGGGTCGCCGTGGACGAACTGCCGGGTGCCGTCGACGGGGTCCACGATCCACACCGGCGCGTCGCCCCGTATCGCCTCGTACCGCGAGGGGTCGGCGTGCACGGCTTCTTCTCCTACGACCACGGAGCCGGGCAGCAGCTCCGTGAGCGCGGCGGTCAGCTGCTCCTCGGCGAGGCGGTCGGCCACCGTCACCAGGTCGTGCGGCCCGCTCTTCTGCACGACGTCTTCCGCTGTGAGCTGCCGGAACCTCGGCATGACCTCGGTTGCGGCAGCCTTGCGGAGGGCCTCTTCTACTGCGGGTACTCCGCTTTCCAGAAAGTCTTCGATCATGCCTCCATGAGAGCATGCCGCGCTGACAACGCGTACGGAGCGGGTGTACGCGCGGTGGCCTCCACGTGAATTCCACGCAACCCCGGGCGCCGGTCCCGCGGCCGCCGACCCACCTCAGCGCTCCGCGTTCAGCGCGTCCACCGCGCCCCGCGCATCGCCGATCGTGAGGTAGTCGACGGCGACGAAGTTCACCGGGCTTCCGCGCTCCCGCTCACAGGCGTGTACGCGGTCGAGGACCGCCGCGCGGGTGTTGACCGTACCCGCGTCAAGGCGGCTGCCGCCGTCGATGGTGATGAAGTGGTTGAGCAGGAAGAGCCGCTTGTCCGTGCCGCCCCGGTGCGGGACGCAGGTCATGTCCGCGGGGGTGCGGAACGCGTACGGGGTCTCCATGCCGTACCGGTAGAAGTTGCGGTACCAGGACGCGGGCCCGTCGGCGCGCTCGGCGAACACGACCAGGCGCTTGCCGCTGTCGATCATCTCGCCAAGGTCGGGCCACGGGTGCGAAGGGTCCGGGTCCGGCGCGAAGAGCAGGTCCGTGAGCCCGGCCTCCTCGAACACGGCCGCGGTGGCCTCCGCGCCCACGGCGTCCTGCACGATCAGCGTGACGACGTCGGTGGGGTGGGCGCGCAGCCAGTCGCCGACCTCGCGCAGCGTGGGCACGAGGCCGATGGCGCCCGCCCGGCACACCGAGTGGCAGAGCCACAGGCCGTCGCGCGGCGGGTTGAACTTGTTGATGGCGGCCAGGATCTGCCCCTGCAGCCGGGGCGAGAACTCCGACCCCTCGAGCCGCTCGGCGATCTGCTCCGGGCGCTCCCAGGTGTAGGTGTCGATCTGTAGGGCCCGTACGCCGTCGTTGAGTTGAGCGGTGATGTGGGGATCCTGCAGGGGCCCGATGAACTGGTCGGCCGTGGTGGACATCGCGTTGTGCGAGGTGAGCTGGGCGATCTCGTCGTAGCCGCGGTCGCAGAGCCGGGAGCTGCCCTGGCAGACCCGCGGTTCGGCACGTCCTGCCGCCACGGGTGCGAGGACGACACCCCCGAGCGCGGCACCCGCGACGCCGACGGCGAGCATCTGCGCGCGGCGGGGCCTGACCGTCAGAGCGGGTCCCGTCGTCCAGGCCCAGCCGACGGCGACGAGCAGCGCTCCCGCGGCGAGCAGGATGTACGCGGCGACGGTCGCGGTGGTGAGCACACCGTCCACGGCCGCGCTCCCCAGGTCGTCGACGAGCCGGGACACGGATCCCGGCCAGGACGCGGGCGTGCTGATCACCCCGTCGTCCGTGGCCATGCGGGCGGCCACCACGCACAGCCCCGTGAGGGTTCCGCCCGCGGCGAGCGCCCAGCCGAGGCCCATCAGGCGACGGGCGGGGGCCGCGGGCCCGGAGACCCACAGGAACGCGAGGGCCGCGACGCCGAGCAGGGCGGCGAGCGGCTCGACCACGCCCTGGGCGAGGTGTGTGACGGAGCGCGCCCGGTGCAGCGGGGCGAGCGCGTCGCTCGACGTGTCGAGGTCGGCGGTGATGTCCCAGGTGTCGCCGCCGACGGTCCCGCGCAGCTGCTCGGTGGCCCGGCGGGTGCGGTCCGACACCGCCTCGGGCCCGACGGCGGCGAGTGCGGAGGCGACGTCCCCGCTGTCCAGCGCCACCTCGACCTCGGGGCGGAGCTCGTCGCGGCGGTCATCGGGCACCACCTGGAGGAGCGCACGCGTGGCCGCGACGGCCTGGTCCCTGGACAGCTCCAGGGTGGGCAGACCGGCCGGCGGCACCCCTTCGGCCACGGCGTTCGCGGATTTGCCGAGATCCGCGAGGAAGGCGGGGAAGTCGGGTTCGGGCTGCCGCTGCACGGAGGCGACGAGATCACCGAAGTACGTCTGGGCCAGGTTGCCGACATTGGTGAGCAGCGGCCGCAGGTCCACGGTGAGACGCAGCGTGTCGTGCTCGCCCCGCAGATATCCGGTCACCTCCGCGATCTGCCGGTCGGCCATGGTGCGCAGGGTCTCCGGGGGCAGCACGATCTTCAGGTTGGAGGTCACCGCGGCCTCCGGGACGGGAAGCCGCGCCAGCAGGTCGCGGGTGACCGGGAGGGTCCCCGGATCGACGAGGACTTCGTTGTACAGGCGGTCGTAGGCGTGCTGCTCGTCGAGGACGCGCTGATGGAACCCGGGGCTGAGGAGCGTGCTGCGCGCCGTGGCCGTCGCGGCCAGGACGGCCACGCACAGCACCGCCACGATCCAGGCGACGGGCCGGAGCCGACGCCGCAGGCGGATCGCGCGCTGTTCCATGACCTCAGGTTGAGTCCCGCGAGCGGGCGCGGCGACTCGGTACGCCGAGGGGAAATGCCCCACCCATATAACCGACATAAGGTGCATTACGCGGCGTAATGGCGCCAGAGGCCTTCAGCAGCCACCCTTCCCGAAAGGGCCCGCCCCATGCACCCCTCCCTC
>NZ_SRIC01000382.1 GCF_004684775.1 Streptomyces sp. MZ04 | reverse complement strand
CCCCGCCTGCCATGCCCGAGCAGCCGCCGGCACCCCCCGCCACCGGCCGCCTCCGCGCTCCGTGGGTCCTGCCCACCGCAACCGGCATCGGCGGCCTGGCACTCGGCACTGCCCTCACCCTCGCCATCCCGGCCGCCTTCGCCGACGACGAGCCGCGCAGCTTCACACTCACCGGTACGTTCACTCTTGGTGAGGCTTTCCCGTACGAGGGGAGCTGTTCCGGGACCGACGGATACGACGACATCGACGAGGGCACGAGCGTGACCGTCTACGACGAGACGGGAAAGGTCCTCGCCACCGGCGCTCTGGGCCGCGGAGTCCCCGAGGACAAGGACGCCGTCCTCGAAACGATCTGCACCTATCCGGTCAAGGTCGCCGGGGTACCGCGAGGCAGCACGTTCTACCAGGTCGAGATCGCCCACCGCGGCAAGATCCAGGTCCCCGCGAAAGAAGCCGAGAAGGGCGGGTTCGGCGCCACGCTCAGCTGACCCGACGTCGGGCGTAAGCGGCAGACGAGTCGGGCTGTACGCCGGGTTCTGTCGCCCGGGCGCCTCGCGGCGGCCGGGGAGACGGCCATCCATCTAGGGTCCGCATTGCTGCGGACCTCGTGCGGTCTACCCGCGGACTCGGGCGGGCAGCCCTCGATCGTCCGCGCAGAACCGCCCCTTCTTACAAAGCGGCGTTTCCTTTTGACCTTGCTCCAGGTGGGGTTTACCTAGCCGCCTGAGTCACCTCAGGCGCTGGTGGTCTCTTACACCACCGTTTCACCCTTACCGGGGGCCGAAGCCCCCGGCGGTCTGTTTTCTGTGGCACTGTCCCGCGGGTCACCCCGGGTGGCCGTTAGCCACCACCTTGCCCTGTGGAGCCCGGACGTTCCTCGGGAAGAGCCCCTGGTGAGGGGAGCTTCACGCGGCCGTCCGCCCGGCTCGTCTGCCGTGTCGACCATGCTACCCGCCGTGTGCCGCGGCTCCGCCCCGAGGCGGACGCCGTCGCCAGGAACGACCCCGCCAGAATCAGCGCGAACGACGCCGCGATGCCCGCCGTGAAGGGTTCGGAGAGGAAGGCCACGCCCGCCGCCACCGCCACCGCCGGGTTCACGTAGGTGAAGACGACGGCCCGCGTCGGGCCCGCCTCGCGGATGAGTTCCAGGAAGACGACGAAGGCCAGGGCCGTGCAGATGACGCCCAGGCCCGCGAGCGAGGCCAGAGTCTGCGGGCTCGGGGCGGCAGACGGCCGGCTGGCCCAGGCCGGTAGGGCGTAGACGAGCGCCGCCAGGGTCAGGCAGGGGGCGATCAGCTGGAGGGTGGGGACCGCCTTGAGGTGGCGGGCCACGATCAGCGGGGCGATGGCGTAGCCGAGTGCCGTGAGCAGGACCTCCGTCAGGGACCAGGCGTCGCCGCCGGTGAGGTGGGGGATGGTCAGGACGGCGACTCCGCCGAGGCCCAGGCCCAGGCCCGTGAGGCGGCGGGCGCCCAGGCGTTCCGTGTCGCCGAAGAAACGGGCCAGGACCGCGCCGATGATCGGAACCGCCGCGATCAGCAGGCCCGCCGTGGAGCTGGAGAGGCGGCGCTCGGCGTCGGTGAGGGTCCACCAGGGGCCCAGGATCTCGATGCAGGAGAACGCCAGCATGGGCTTCCAGTGGGCGCGTACGACGCGGGGCAGTCCCCCTTGGCGTACGGCGAACGGCAGGAGCAGCGCGGCGCCGAGCGCGCAGCGGGCGAAGACCACCATCGACGGCGAGAGGTCTTCGACGGCCACTTTGATCATCAGGTACGGGATGCCCCAGAGGACACCCATCAGGGAGAAGAGGAACCAGCCGCGTGCAGTCATGCGGGCAGTTTCGGGTTGTTCAACGTGCGACGTCTTGAACGCTGTTGCGGCGGGGGGCGGGGTGGACGCTGTTGCGGTACGCCGCCGGGGTCACTCCCAGGACGCGGCGGAACCAGCGGGTCAGGTGTGCCTGGTCGGCGAAGCCCACCAGGGCTGCCGCCTCCGCCGGTCGCAGCCCCGCGTCGAGCAGGGTGCGGGCGCGGGTCACGCGGTGCTGGGCGAGCCAGGCGTAGGGCGGCATCCCCGTCGACGTACGGAAGGCGCGCAGGAGTTGGTAGCGGGAGAGGCCCAGGGGGGCGGCGAGTTCGGCGAGGGAGGGCGGGGCGAGCAGCTCGTCGGCGAGGCGGTCGCGCACGGAGCGGGCTATGTGGTCGGCGCCGGGGATCGTGTCGCACAGGGGCCGCGCGGTGCTGTGCCTGCGGGCGAGGGCGGCGAGCAGCCAGGGCAGCCGTGACTCGGCCTCCAACGGGTCGGCGGCGCCGCTGAGTTCGGTGTGCGCCGCGCGCAGGGCCGCCGCCAGCTCGGGGTCGTCCATCACCGGGTCGCGGAAGTGCGGGGCGGTCGCGGTGCCCTCGGCGAGGAGGTTTCGCGCCGGGTACATCGCCCGGTACGCGTAGCCGCCGTGGTGGCCGGGCCCGCCGGTGTGCACTTCTCCCGGTGCGAGTACGACGATGGACCCCGGCCCCACGTGCAGCCGCCCGCCCCGGTAGTCGATGATCTCGGAGCCGCCGATGCAGACCCCGATGGTGAACTCCTCGTGGTAGTGCGGCGCGTAGCGGTGCTGGTCGAAGCGGGCGGTGAGGAGGTCGATGGGCGGGGCGCCCGGTCCGAGGTGGGCGCGCGTCCAGACGGCTTGCTCGCGACCGCCGCCGTTGCCGTTCAGTGCCTTGCCGTCCATGTCGTGCTCCCGTCGCCCCACTCAAGGGTGCAACGCCACCGCGCCCCACTTCGATGCCGTCTCCGGGAACCTTCCGTGGACGGTCAGACGAACTCCGAGGTCTCCAGCTCGAAGCCGAACGGTTCGGGGAGGGCGAGCGCCTTGCCGAAGGGCAGCGTGCAGTGCTGCCGGTAGTCGTCCCCTTCGGCCTCGCTGAACAGCGTCACCGAGGATTCGTCACGGTCGATCAGCAGGTAGAGCGGGATGCCGCCGCGGGCGTAGCAGCGCCGCTTGGCTTCCCGGTCCGCCTGCGGCCTGGTGGAGGTGACCTCGACGACCATGGTTACGCCGTCGCAAGGCATCCAGGGTTCTGCCCCCTTGAAGAGCCGCAGCTTCCTGGGGGCGAAGGTACCGTCCGGGATCGCGTGGCTCTTCGGACAGGCCTCCCCGCCCTTGAGCTTCAGGCCCTTGTTCCCGGAGAACTGCATATCGGTCCGGGAACGCCTGTACACCTGGCTCACGACCAGCTCGATGTAGTCCTCGTGGTCCCCGTCCGGCGGCGGCGTCACGACAATGTCCCCCTCGATCAGTTCCGCCCGGAAACCCTCCGGGGTGTCCAGGGCCAGGAAGCCCTCCAGCAGGACCTCCGCCCGCGTGAGCGGCTCGTGTGCCATGGCAGTCATGTCACGCCCCTTCCTCGGTCGCTCGCCAGACTGGGACATCGGTGATCCGCCATCCATGAGATCGGGAGTTGTTCCCTCGATCGTGGCACAGGACCACGGGTGATTGTCAGGCTTCGTCCGCCCGGCGGGTCCCCGCCTGGCCGAGGAGCTGGGGCGGGAGCAGCTCTCGGCGCTCGCGGCCGTGGAAGGGCGGGACTCCGATGCCGCCGGGTCCGCCTTCCTCAGAGCCTTCTTCGCCGACTTCGCCCCCGCGCAGGCGGAGGCCGTGCGCCGCGCCATGCGGCTGCTCGCCGAGCGGGGTGATGCGCGATGACGCGGCTGCTGCGGGGCATCGTGTGGATCGCCGTGCCCTTTGAACTCGCCTTCGTCACCGTCCTGTTGGGGGGCGCTGCGCTTCCCGGCACCGTACTCGTCGGTGCCGAGGCTCTCGCCGTGGCGCTGCTCGTCGTCGCCGGCGCGGGGCTCGCCGTCCTGCACGGGCGGGGCGGGCCCGATGCCGTCCGGGACGTCGTGCCCGAGCCCGTGCGGCGGATCGTCGGGCATGAGCTGCGGGCTCTGGTCAGCCTCTTCCTGTGGGTGGCGCGGGTGCGCGGTGAGCGGCGCTCTGCGCACGAGCCCGCCGACGACGTGCTCGATCTGGTCGTTGCCTCGCAGGCCTCCCTCACCCTGGAGCTGCGGGAGCCGATCACCGCGGTCGGGTTCCTCGGGAAGCGCCGGCCGGTGACGACCGTGCGGCTGCACGCCGACGATCCGGCGGGGCTCCTCGCCGCGCTCAAGGCGGCGACCCGCGAGACGGCGACCGCCGAGTAGGCCTTACGCGGGTGCGAACCGCACCTCCGCCGCCCCGGGGTCCGCCTGCGTCAGCCGTACCCGCAGGCGCTCCCCCAGCGGCAGCTCGCCCGCGCCGCCGTCGATCGGGGCGACGATCGCCGGTTCGGTCAACTGGACGGTGCCGACGGCCGGTTCGCCCTCCTTCACGTCCACCACCACCGCGTCGAAGATCTCGCCGACCCGCTCCTTGAGCAGCGCCGCCTCGACGATGTCCACGCAGGCGCGCTCCACGGTGTTGCCGCGCCGCGTGCCGTCCGCCATCTCCTTGGGCAGCTCGGGCAGCGCGGCGAGCACCCACTCGGGAGGCGGGTCTCCCGCGCAGGCCGCGAGGCAGAGCTCGGCGGCGTAGCGGTCGACGAGGCGGCGCAGTGGTGCCGTGCAGTGGGCGTAGGGGGCGGCGACCGCGGCGTGCGTGGTGTGCTCGGGGATCTCGCCGCCGCTGAACGCGGTGTAGCCCGCGCCCCGCAGCAGCGTCGTGCACTCCTGCAGGAACGCGGCGTGATGGGACCGGGTCGGATCGAGCGAGCGCACCAGTTCGGCGTACGGGACGTGGTGCGGCCAGTCGATGCGCAGGGCCTTCGCGGTGCGCCTGAGGCGGCCGACCGCGCCGTCGGGGGCCATGGGCAGCGTACGGAGGATGCCCGTCCCCGTATCGATCATCAGCTCCGCGGCGGCCATCCCGGTGAGCAGGGAGATCTGGGCGTTCCAGCCGTCGGCGGGCAGCGGCGCCCGGTAGGCGAGTTCGTAGGCGCCGTCCCGCTCGACGATCTCCTGCTCGGGGACGTTGAGGGAGATGCCGCCGCGCTCGACCTCGAGGCGCTCGCGCAGCCGTCCGATCTCGGCGAGCAGGGCGAGGGGCTCCTCGGCGGTGCCGTCGTCGATCGCCCGCTGCGCGCCGTCGTAGTCGAGCTTGGCGCGGCTGCGTACGAGGGCGCGGCGTACGTCCGTCGAGAGGGTCCGCCCCTGGTCGTCGAGGTCGATCGTCCAGAGCGCGGCCGGGCAGTCCTGCCCCGGCAGCAGGCTGGCGGCGCCCTCGCTCAGCGAGGTGGGGTGCAGCGGCACCTTCTCGTCGGGGAAGTAGAGGGTCGTGACGCGCCGGTGGACCTCGGCGTCGAGCGCCCGGCCCGGCGTGACGTACGCGGCGACGTCGGCGATGGCGTACCGCACCCGGAATCCGCCGTCGTCCCGCCGGGACAGGTGCATCGCCTGGTCGAGGTCGACGGAGGTGGGCGGGTCGATGGTGAAGAAGGGGATGTCGGTCGCGTCGTCTTCGGGAAGGCGTGGCGCGGCGGCGGCACGCTCCGCCTCCGCGAGCACGTCGGCCGGGAACTCCTCCGGCACGTCCAGCTTCGTCCGCAGTTCACGCAGCACGCCCCGCAACGGAGCCTCGGCTGCGCCGGTCACGTGGAGATGGCGGCGGGGCATGGATCGAGCGTAGGCCCGGCGGGCGTCGGGCGCTCGTCCCGCCGGGCCGCTCGACCTCAGTGGATCTCTCGGACCACCACGTCGAGGGCCCATGCCTTGCCCGGCTTGGCGGGGGCTTCCGCCTCCACCACGTGGCCGAGGTCCCGCAGCGCCTCGACCAGTTCGGCCGGGTTCTCGGGCTGGGCGCCGGTCTCCAGGAGGGAGCGGACGATGCGGCCCTTCGTCGCCTTGTTGAAGTGCGAGACGACGGAGCGCTTCTCGGCCCCGGTCGCCGGGTCGATCTGCGCGTGAAGGACCCGGACCGTCGCCGTCCGCCCGGCGACCTCGCCCTTCGGCTTCCACGCGGCCGTGTACGCCGACGACCGCAGATCGAGTACGAGTCCGTCCCCCGCCGCATCGGGCAGCGCCGAGGCCATCGGCGTACGCCAGTGGGCGCCGAGCGCGCCGATGCCCGGCAGCTTCACGCCCATCGAGCAGCGGTAGGAGGGGATGCGGTCGGTGATGCCGACGGCGCCCCACAGGCCGGAGAACACGAGCAGGGAGCGGGCGGCGCGGCGCTTGGCGGCCGCGTCGAGCGACGCGAGGTCCAGGGCGTCGTACAGCACACCGGTGTAGATCTCCCCTGCGGGGCGCGCGCCCGCCGTGCGGAGCTCGGTGTTCTTGGCGACCTCGGCGCGCAGGCCTTCGCTCAGGCCGAGTACGTCGCGGGCCTTCTCCTCGTCCGCGAGGCAGAGGTCGACCAGCTCGTCGAGGACGGCCCGGCGCGCGTCCGCGAGGGCGGGGAGGGAGAGCGACTCCGGCTTGAGGGGGG
>NZ_SRIC01000381.1 GCF_004684775.1 Streptomyces sp. MZ04 | reverse complement strand
GGGCGGGGGTGTCCGGGTCAGCGCCGTCCCGCTGTCCGGGAAGCGGCCCAGATATGCCGTCAACTCCGAGGTCGGTGGGGATAGTTGGTCCGTGGGGCTCCGTCTGCACGATCCCGATACCGGCCGGACGCTGCTGTACGCCCCCTCCCTCGCCGTCTGGTCCGACGCCTTCGACGAAGCCGTGCGCGATGCCGACGTCGTCCTCGTCGACGGCACCTTCTGGGACGACGACGAGCCCTTGCGCTCCGGTTTCTCCACCCGCACCGCCACCCGCATGGGGCATCTGCCCGTCACGGGCCCCGGCGGCACCGCGCACCGGCTCGCCCGGCTGCCGGGGCGCTGCCTCTACACCCACCTCAACAACACCAATCCCCTGGGGAATCCGCACGCCGAGCAGCACAAGCTCCTCGCGGAGTGGGGAATCGAAGTCGCGGCGGAACGGATGGTGATCGAGCTGTGACGGCTCCCTGGACACCCGGCGAGTTCACGGAACGGCTGCGTGCCGTCTCCGCCGAGCGCTACCACGACCGGCACCCCTTCAACGTACGCATGCACGAAGGCACCCTCACCCGCGAGGAGTTGCGCCGCTGGATCGTGAACCGCTTCCACTACCAGCGGTACATCCCCGTCAAGGACGCCCTGATTCTGGCCAAGTTCGACGATCCGGCGCTGCGGCGCGGCTGGGTGCGCCGGATCCAGGACCACGACGGGGAGAAGGACGGCGACGGCGGCATCGAGCGGTGGCTGCGGCTCGGTGAGGCCGCGGGAGTCGGGCGCGAGGTGCTGCTCGACGTCTCCAGCGTGCTGGCCGGCGTGCGGCTCGCGGTCGACGGGTACGTCAATTTCTGCCGCCTCAGGCCCGCCCTTGACGCCGTCGCCGCCTCGCTCACCGAGCTGTCCGCGCCGGACCTCATGCGGACCAGGATCGACGCGTTCGAGCGGCACTACCCGTGGATCGAGGCGGACGGCCTCGCGTACTTCCGTACCCGGGTGGAACAGGGCAGCCGGGACGGTCAGGAGGCGCTCGGCCTCGTCCTGGAGTGGGCACGCACGCGGCCGGAGCAGGAACGCGCTGTCGCCGCGCTCGGCTTCAAGTGCGACGTCCTGTGGACGCTGCTCGACGCGGTCGACCGTGGGCCGGGGCGCGGCTGATGGCCGGTACCTGGCGGCCCGCGCTGGCCCGCTCCGTGATCCTGCGGCACGACAGGGTGCGCGGAGTCGACCTGCTGGTGCTGCCCGAGCGGGTGGTCGTGCTGCGCGGGTCCGCGGGGAGTGTGCTGGGCCTGTGCGACGGCGAGTGTGAAGTCGACGAGATCGTACGGGAGTTGGCGTGCCGCCATCCGGATGCGCCGGTGGCCGACGAGGTGCCGGGGTTCCTCGCGGCGCTGCGGTCGGAAGGGTGGCTCCGGTGATGGATATCCCCGGGGGCGGTGGCGGCGCGGCGGGCCCGAGCCCTCGCCCCGTACCACCGCCATGGGCTCTCCTCGCCGAGCTCACCCACGGGTGCCCCCTGAGATGTGCCTACTGTTCCAACCCCACTGAACTTGTCGAGCGCAGGCGGGAGTTGACGGCCAGGCAGTGGGATGACGTGATGCGCCAGGCCGCGGGTATCGGTGTCGTGCAGACGCATCTGTCCGGCGGTGAACCCCTGTTGCGTCGGGACCTTGCCGAGATCGTCGCGGCCGCCGACCACGCCGGGATCCACACCCAGCTCGTGACCAGCGGAGTCGGCCTGCACGAGCGGCGGCTCGGCGCACTCGTCGACGCGGGGCTGCGCAGCGTCCAGCTGTCCGTGCAGCATGCCGATGAAAGATCCGCTCAACTCATCGCGGGTGCACGGGCGTTCGCCGCGAAGGAGCGCGCTGCCGGGGCCGTACGCGCGGCGGGGCTGCCGTTCGGGCTCAATGTCGTGCTGCACCGCGCCAATCTGGACGCCCTCGACGGGATCGTGGAGCTGGGGCTCGCCTGGGGTGCCGACCGCGTCGAGCTGGCCAACACCCAGTTCTACGGCTGGGCACTGCGCAACCGGGACGCGCTGCTGCCGGGCCGCGAGCAGGCCGCCCGGGCCCGCGAACGCGTCGAGCGGTGGCGGGAGCGGCTCGCGGGGCGCATGGAACTGGTGTGGGTGGCGCCCGACTACGTCGACGGGATCGCCAAGCCCTGCATGGGCGGCTGGGGCGCCATCTCGCTGACGGTCGCCCCGGACGGCACGGTGCTTCCGTGCCCGGCCGCCGGCGAGCTGCTCGCGGCAGACGCGCCCAACGTGCGGGACCATCAACTGGGCTGGATCTGGCGGGAGTCGGCGGCCTTCAACCGCTATCGCGGCGAGGCGTGGATGCGTGACCCCTGCCGCAGTTGCGAGCTGCGCACCGTGGACTTCGGCGGCTGCCGCTGCCAGGCGTACGCACTGACCGGCGACGCCACCCGCACGGATCCCGCCTGCCACCGTTCGCCGGACCACGAGGCGGTCCGCGCCCTCGTCGACGGCGCCGGTGGCCGCGCGGCTGACTTCGCCTACCGGGCGTACCCGAAGACGTAGACCCCCTTCCTCACGCGGGACGCGCACCCCGTCCCACACCCTCAGATCGTTAGGAACCCTTCCTAACAAGGCAACAGCGCAACAGCGCAACAGCGCAACAAGGCAACAACGCAACAAGGCAACCCAACCAGGAAACAAGGCAAAGGAGAGCGCACCCCCCATGTCCCACACCCCCCACAGAAAGACGGCCACCGCACTGGCCGCCGCCGCAGTCCTCGCCACGACCGCCTCCCTCACCCTGGCCGCCCAGTCCTCGGCCGCGCCCCCGAAGGCGCACCCCACGGCCGCGGGCACCATCCACGCCGCCCCCTACGAGTACCTGGGCTGGGGCGACCCGCAGCAGCCCACCGACGTGATGGCCGCCACCGGCGTCAAGTGGTTCACCCTCGCCTTCATCCTCTCCGACGGCGGCTGCAACCCCGCCTGGGACGGCAGCCGCCCCCTGAAGGGCGGCTCCGACGAGACCGCCATCGACTCCATACGCGGCGCCGGCGGCGACATCGTCGTCTCGGTCGGCGGCTGGAGCGGAGCCAAGCTCGGTGAGAAGTGCGGCAGCGCCGATGCGCTCGCCGGGGCGTACCAAAAGGTCATCGACGCCTACGAGTTGAAAGCGTTCGACATCGACATCGAGGACACCGAGTTCAACAACGCGACCGTGCGCCAGCGGGTCGTCGACGCCCTGAAGATCGTGAAGGAGAAGAACCCGGGGATCGTCACCTACGTGACCATGGGCACGACCCCGGAAGGCCCCGACGCCACCGGCAAGGATCTGATCCAGAGAGGCGCCGCCGCCGGGCTCGACAACGATGCCTGGGTCATCATGCCGTTCGACTTCGGCGGCCACAGCGGCTCCATGGGCGGGGCCTCGGTCAGCGCCATGGAGGGTTTGAAGAACGCGGTCAAGAGCGCCTACGGCTACAGCGACACCGACGCGTACCAGCACATCGGTGTCTCCTCGATGAACGGCAAGACCGACGTGCCCGACGAGACCGTCACCACGGGCGACTTCGAGACGATCCTCGCCTACGCCAAGGAGCACCACATCGCACGCCTCTCCTTCTGGTCGGTCAACCGCGACCGCGACTGCGGTTCGGGCGGAAGCCCCGGCGACTCGTGCAGCGGCGTGTCGCAACAGCCGTACGACTTCACCAAAATCGTTGCCCAGTACGGAGGTTGAGCGATGACCAGCGGCAAGATCAGCGGCAAGAAGAGAGCGGCCCTGCTCGGAGCCGCCGCGCTCGTGGCCGGGCTCACGCAGTACGTCCCCGCCGTGTCCGCCGCCCCCGCGCCACCGGCGTCGGCGTCGACGTCGGCGGTCGGCGAACCGACGGACATCGAGACGATCTCCACCGGCTGGACGATTCCCTGGGGCACCTCCTGGACGCCCGACGGCGAGTCCGCTGTGGTCACCGAGCGCGACGACTTCCGCGTCTGGCTGGTCTCCAGGGACGGCAAGGAGAAGACGCAGACAGGCACCGTCCCCGAGTCGCAGACCACAGGCGGCGAGGGCGGGTTGATGGGTGTCGCCGTCGACCCGGACTGGGACACCAACCACCACGTGTACGTCATGCACACCTCGTCCGAGGGCAATCGCATCGCCCGCATGACGTACGACGGGACGAAACTCACGGACTACAAGGCGCTGCTCAAGGGGATCAAGAAGAACAAGTACCACAACGGCGGCCGCCTGGCCTTCGGCCCCGACGGCTATCTCTACGCCACCACCGGCGACGCCCAGGACGGCGGCCTCGCACAGGACAAGAACTCCCTCAACGGCAAGATCCTGCGCCTGACGAAGGACGGCGAACCCGCCCCCGGCAACCCGTTCGGCAACTACGCCTACAGCATGGGTCACCGCAACCCGCAGGGCATCGCCTTCGACCCCCAAGGTCGGCTGTGGGAAGCCGAGTTGGGGCAGAGCGCGAAGGACGAGCTGAACCTCATCAAGCCCGGCGCGAACTACGGCTGGCCCACCTGTGAGGGCGAGTGCGACGTCTCCGGCATGACGAACCCCAAGAAGACCTGGGGCGTCGCGGAGGCCTCGCCGAGCGGTGTCGCCGTCGTGGACGGCGCGGTCTACATGGCGGCGCTGAAGGGCGAACGGCTGTGGCGCATCCCGATCAGCGCCGACAACGAGGACGTCGGCACGGCGAAGGCTTTCTACGTCGGTGAGTACGGGCGGCTGCGCGCCGTCACCGCCGTGCCGGGCGCCGACCAGCTCTGGCTCTCCACCACCAACGCGGACAACAACGGTGGAGAGCCCGACGGTTCCGACCAGATCTTCCGGGTGACGATCGGATAGCTCATGCGGCTGCGGTGCCGAGGTACGCGTCCCGCACCTTCGGGTCCGCGCGCACCTCGGCCGCCGTGCCCTGGGCGAGGACGCCGCCCAGGTCGAGCACGACGACGCGCGCGCAGAGCTCCATCACGAACGCGACGTTGTGCTCGACCAGGAGCACGGCACAGCCCTCCTCGTCCGCGAGGTGCCGGATGACGGCCGACAACTGGCCCCGCTCGTCGGCCGTCATCCCGGACGCGGGCTCGTCCAGGAGCAGCACCCTCGGCGGGTCCGCAACGGCCCGCGCCAGCTCCACCATGCGGGCGCGGCCGACGGGCAGAGCGCCCGCGTAGTCGTCGCCGATGGCGTCAAGTCCGCACTCGCGCAGCACAGTTGCGGCACGCGAACGCCTCTCCCTCTCCCGTGCACGCCGGGTGGGCGCCGCCAGGAGATCGGCGGCGAACCCGCCTCCGCCGCCCCGCCACTCCTGCGCGACCAGCAGATTGTCGGCGACGGTGAGCTGGCCGAAGAGCTGCTGGCGCTGGAAGGTGCGGCGCATGCCGTGCCGGGCACGCCAGACGGGGGAGCGGCGGGTGATGTCGGCCCCGTCCAGGAGGATCCGCCCCTCGTCGGGGCGGCGGATGCCGGAGACCACGTCGAACAGGGTGGTCTTTCCCGCACCGTTGGGCCCGATGAGCCCGCAGACCTCGCCCTGGCGCAGGCCGAGGTCCACCTGGTCGAGGGCGCGGACGCCGCCGAAGCGGACGCCGATGCCGCGGGCTTCGAGGATGCGGTCGTCGCTCATGGCCTGCCCACTCCTTCGGTGTGACCCTGCGCGGCTATGCCCAGGTAGGCCTCGGTGAGCTGGTCCGCCCGTACTTCGGAGCGCGGGCCGCACCATGAGACGCGGCCCTGCGCGAGGTACGCCACCGTGTCGGCGACCCCCAGGATCTCCGCCGCCTTCTCCTCCACGAGGAGCAACCCCGTTCCGGCGTCCCGGAGTTCACCGAGCAGGCGGAACACCTCGTCGACCACGCGGGGGGCGAGGCCGAGGGACGGCTCGTCCGCGATGAGTACCGCGGGCGGGCGCTGGAGGAGGGGCGCGAGGGCGAGCATCTGCTGCTCGCCTCCGGAGAGGGAGCCCGCGGTGATCTTCCGCCGGGCGGCGAGGCTGCCGAAGCGGTCGTAGACGGCCTCGCGGGATGCCTTGTCCGGGAGGTGGAGGGCGAGGTTCTCCTCGATGGTGAGGGACGGGAAGATTCCCCTTCCCTCGGGGGCGAGGACGACGCCGGCGCGGGAGCGGTGGACTGCTCCGTCGCGGGTGGCTTCGCGTCCCGCGACGTGGATCGCCCCCTGGGTGGGGGACAGGAGCCCGGCGGCGGCCTGACAAGTCGTGGACTTTCCGGCCCCGTTGGGGCCGAGGAGGGCGACGATTTCTCCGGGGTGGACGGTGAGGGTCACTCCGTGGAGGACGGGGGCGCCGTCGTATCCGGCGTGCAGGTCGTGGAGGGCGATGGCGGGGGGTTTCTTTCCCGGAGGGGCTGAAACATCCAGCCCGTCCGGCGTTTGAGGACGAACTCGGCGAAGCCGGTGATCGACGGCAACTGGTGGCGGCGAAGCCAGTTTCGGGAAGGGGCGGGGT
>NZ_SRIC01000380.1 GCF_004684775.1 Streptomyces sp. MZ04 | reverse complement strand
TACCCACCCCCAGATCCCCTACATAGGCCGAGCCGGCGCCCACGCCGGCAGCCGTCGCCTGCCCCGCCCCGAAGTCGCCGCGAACGTACGTGACTACGGGGCGAAGCCCGACGGCAAGTCGGACGCGGCGCCCGCGATCAACCGGGCGCTTGCCGAAGCGGGAGCGAAGGGCGGCGGTACGGTCCTGATCCCACCCGGCACGTACCGCATCGACGACATCATCCGCATCGCCCACGACAACGTCGTCCTCCGAGGCGCGGGCAGCGCCCGCACCACCCTCCACGCCACCAAGAACCTCACCGAACTCATCGGCCCCTACGGCTCCCGCTACGGCGGCGACAAGAGCAGCTGGTCCTGGGCCGGAGGCCTCATATGGCTCTGTCCGCAGGGACGTTGGGAATCCCTCACCACCGCCATCAAGGCGAAGGCCTGGCCCTTCGAGGGCTGGACGGGCAACAAGCGCGACGAGTGGCAGACCCTCACCACCACTGGTCCCGCCCGTCGGGGCGACCGCACCCTGAAGGTCGCCGACACCTCCCGCCTGCGCCAGGGCGACCTGGTCCTGCTTCGCCTCGCCGACGACGCGGAACACACCCTGCTGCAGCACATGGCGGGTGACGGCCCAGGCCCGGCGTCCTACACCTGGGACGACAAGACGAAGCTCACGTCCTACGTCCCGTACGAGTGGCCGGTACGCATCACTTCCGTAAGGAAGAGCACCGTCGGCCTCGAACGCCCCCTCCCCCTGGACGTACGCCCGGAGTGGGACCCCCGACTGACCACTCACGTCAGGGCGTTGACGAACGCGGGAGTCGAAGGCCTCACGCTCGAGGCGGTCGAGACCCCGCAGTCCCCGCACCTCCTGGACAAGGGCTACAACGGCGTCACCTTCCAGTGCGCGTACGACTGCTGGGCGGACGACATCGTCGTACGCCATGTGGACAACGGCTTCGGGCTCGTCGGCGCCTCCGCCTGCACCCTCCGCAACACCCGTGTCGCGGGCCGGGGTTCGCACCACCCGTACTTCTGCCGGGAGGGCTCCCACGACAACCTGATCGAGGACTTCACCATCGAGCAGCGCACGGTCCCGGCCCCGTCGGGAACCCAGCTGCACGGCATCAACGTAGAAGGCCTCTCCTCCTACAACGTCTGGTCACGCGGCACGATGCAGATGGGCACCTTCGACAGCCACCGGGGCATGCCCTTCGCGAATGTCCGCACGGACATCACGGTCGACAACAACGGCCGCCACGGCGGAGACGCCAGCGCGGGCCCACTCTTCGGCGCCCGCTTCACCCACTGGAACATCCGCGTGACGAACAACCGCGCGGGCCTGATGAAGATCGACGGTCTGGCGCCCTACAGCGCCACAGTCGGCATCAACGAGGTCCGGGAGTTCGACCAGATCGACGTACCCGACTTCTCCGGAGAGCTGCACTCGCGCATCGAGCTCGATGGGACGACGGACGCGGTCCGGCCCCGGAACCTGTACGAGGCACAGCGCGAGCTGGGCAGTCCTCTGGCATAGGCGCTGGGCATGGGCCGATCCAGCCCCGGATGCGCACAAAATCGCCAACCGTCGGTAACTGAACGACCGCGGCGCGTGGTTCGGGCTACACAGGAGGACTGGAACGTTCTTGCCTGACGGGAGGACTGGCCCAGTGGTTCTGACGATCGATCTCGCGGTTCTGCTGGCTGTCGTCATCGTTTTGCGACTACGGAGACGGACGCAGGCCCGGAGCCGGAACGACGAGCAACTGACCGTGGTCATAGCGCTGGTCTTCGGGCTGCTGATCGCCCCGACCGCCTTCGGGCAGGGAATCCTGGACGCCGTGGGTGAGGTCGCGCAGGGGGTCACGGACGTGGGCAGCCCGTGACCCGGGCGCTCACTTCCCGCGAGGCTGGCTGAAGCGCACCATGTTGCCGGCGGGGTCACGGAAGGCGCAGTCGCGGACGCCCCATTGCTGGTCGACCGGCTCCTGAAGCACCTCGCCGCCCGCCGTGCTGATGCGCTCGAAGGCCGCGTCGACGTCGTCGGTCGAGAAGATGACGCCGCGCAGCAGGCCCTTGCCGAGGAGCTCGGCCATGGCCTGCTTGTCGGCGTCCGAGGCGTTGGGGTCGGCCAGCGGGGGTTCCAGGACGATGTTCACGTCCGGCTGCGAGGGCGCCCCGATGGTCACCCAGCGCATGTCGGCGTACCCGACGTCGCCCCGCACTTCGAGGCCGAGAATGTCGCGGTAGAAGGCGAGCGCCTTGTCGTGGTCGTCGACGGCGATGAAGGTCTGAGAGAGCTTGATGTCCATGCGTTCCAAGCTACGGTCGGGCGCCGGATCCGGCTTCTCCGTTCCTGACCGGTCGCGTGTGGATCTTGGCGATGCAGGCCGGGACGTCGGCGCCCTCGTCATGGCTCCGGGCCCGGTACGCGCTAGGGCTCTCGCCGACGAGTTCGGTGAACCGCGAGCTGAACGACCCGAGGGACGTACAGCCGACCTCGAAGCAGACCTCCGTCACCGACAGGTCGCCCCGCCGCAGCAGCGCCTTGGCCCGCTCGATCCGGCGCGTCATCAGATAGCTGTACGGCGTCTCACCAAAGGCGGCGCGAAAGCTGCGGGAGAAGTGCCCCGCCGACATGAGCGCGCCGCGCGCGAGCGCCGGAACGTCGAGCGGCTCCGCGTAGTCACGGTCCATCGTGTCGCGGGCCCGGCGAAGGCGAACCAGATCTTCCAACGTCGTCACCGGACCACCATCCCACAGGCGCCGCGAACGCCCTGCGTACGAAAAAGCCCCCTGCCCGCGAGGAAATCGCGGGCAGGGGACTCAACGAAGGCCGAGGGCTACTTCTTCTTGCCCTGGTTCTTGACCGCCTCGATGGCCGCCTTCGCGGCCTCCGGGTCGAGGTACGTGCCGCCCCGCTTCAGCGGCTTGAACTCGGCGTCCAGTTCGTAGGACAGCGGGATGCCCGTGGGGATGTTCAGGCCCGCGATGTCCTCGTCGGAGATGCCGTCCAGGTGCTTGACCAGGGCGCGCAGCGAGTTGCCGTGGGCGGCTACCAGGACCGTCTTGCCGTCCAGGAGGTCGGGGACGATGCCGTCGAACCAGTACGGGAGCATGCGGACGACGACGTCCTTGAGGCACTCCGTCTGGGGGCGCAGCTCCGGGGGGAGGGTCGCGTAGCGGGGGTCGGAGAACTGCGAGTACTCCGCTTCGCGGTCCAGCGCCGGCGGCGGGGTGTCGTACGAGCGGCGCCAGAGCATGAACTGCTCCTCGCCGAACTCGGCCAGCGTCTGGGCCTTGTCCTTGCCCTGGAGGGCGCCGTAGTGGCGCTCGTTCAGGCGCCACGAACGGTGTACGGGAATCCAGTGGCGGTCCGCGGACTCCAGCGCCAGCTGGGCCGTGCGGATCGCGCGCTTCTGGAGCGACGTGTGGACCACGTCGGGCAGCAGGCCGGCGTCCTTGAGCAGCTCACCGCCGCGGACCGCCTCCTTCTCGCCCTTCTCGTTGAGGTTGACGTCCACCCAGCCGGTGAACAGGTTCTTCGCGTTCCACTCGCTCTCGCCGTGGCGGAGGAGGATCAGCTTGTACGGTGCGTCGGCCATGCCCCTGAGCGTAATCGAACCGCCGGGCGCCCCGCGCGCCCGGCCGGGACATGGACACGGGGCCCGCCGCAGGGGGGTCAGTTGACGGTTTCTGTTAATCCGCTGGCTCTCCCAGCAATCGGGATCGTAATGTTCAGTCGTCGATAGAGACACTTACACGTGCTGGTCGATGCCGATCGCACGCCTGCCTGATTCCGTGGGGGAAACGATGTCGCTCGCCGGCTTGAGACGTGCCGCAAGAGAGTCCGTCTCGGGGCTGCCCCGAGAGTTCTGGTGGCTGTGGACCAGCACCCTCGTCAACCGGCTCGGCGCCTTCGTCGCCACCTTCATGGCGCTCTATCTGACCCTGGACCGGGGGTACTCCGCTACCTACGCCGGGCTCGTCGCCGCCCTGCACGGCCTCGGGGGAGTCATCTCGTCGCTCGGTGCCGGTGTCATGACCGACCGGCTCGGGCGGCGGCCCACCCTCCTCATCGCCCAGTCCTCCACGGCGCTCTCGGTCGCCCTGCTCGGGTTCATGAAGGATCCCTTGGCCATCGCCGCCGTGGCTTTCTTGGTCGGTATGGCCAGCAATGCCTCCCGGCCCGCCGTCCAGGCGATGATGGCGGACATCGTGCGGCCCGAGGACCGGGTGCGGGCCTTCTCCCTCAACTACTGGGCCATCAACCTCGGGTTCGCGATCTCGTCCATGGGCGCCGGCTTCATCGCCGAGTTCAGCTACCTCGCCGGGTTCCTCATCGAGGCCGCCATGACCATGGCCTGCGCGATCGTCGTCTTCGCGAAACTGCCGGAGTCGCGGCCCGTGCGGACCGCCCTGGAGAAGGAGGCCGAGCCGGAGGTGGGGCTCGGCACCGTTCTGCGGGACGGGCGGTTCATGGGGGTCGTGGGTCTTTCGTTTCTTGTCGCGTTGATCTTTCAGCAGGGGTCTGTCGGGCTGCCCGTCGCCATGGGTGAGGCCGGTTTCACGCCCGCCGACTACGGCATGTCCATCGCCGTCAACGGCGTACTGATCGTCGCCCTCCAGATCCCGGTCACCCGCTTCATCGAGCACCGGGACCCGCAGCGGCTGCTGATCATCTCCGCGCTGCTCGCCGGATACGGCTTCGGGCTCACCGCCTTCGCCGGGTCGATCGGCGTCTTCGCGCTGACCGTGTGCGTCTGGACGCTCGCTGAAATCGTCAACGCGCCCACGCAGACGGGTCTTGTGGTGCGGCTCTCGCCCCTCCACGGCAGGGGGCGCTACCAGGGCATGTACACCCTGTCGTGGGCCGTGGCCGCGCTGGTCGCCCCGCTGATGTCCGGCTTCGTGATCGACCGGTTCGGGGCGGAGTGGCTCTGGGGCATCTGCGCCGTCATCGGTACGTTCACGGCGCTCGGTTACTGGTCGCTGATGCGGGGGCTTCCGAAGGAGGAGACCGCGGTGGGGGCGGGGGCCGAGCCGCCCGCTTCGGAGAACGCCGACCCCTCGGAAGACCTCCGCGCCCACACGTAATAGACCGGCGCCGTCACCACCAGCCCCACCAGCCACGACAGATCCGCCCCGCCCAGCGGCTCCACCAGCGGGCCGGTGAACAGGGACGTGGCCACGAAGGGCAGTTGGACCGCGATCCCGATGGCGTACGAGGCGAGCGCGACGCCGTTGAAGCGGCCGTAGCGGCCGCCGTCCGGGGCGAACAGGTCCTCCATCGCGTAACGCCCGCGGTGCACCAAGTAGAAGTCGATGAGGTTGATCGCGGTCCACGGGACCAGGACCACCAGCAGGACGAGTACCAGGTTCACGAAGTTCGACACGAAGTCGGAGGAGAGGCCCACCGCTATCAGCAGCGCGCAGACGAGTACGAGCGCCGACACCGCGCCCCGTGCCGTCTGGCGCGGGGTCCAGCGCGTGCGGAACGTCTGGACGATCGTGATCAGCGAGAGCACCGCTCCGTACAGGTTCAGCGCGTTGTGGTTGATCACGGAGAAGAGGAACAGGATCAGGATCACCGGGCCGAACGGCCCGGCCGCGCTGTCGAAGCCCGCCACTGTGTCGTCCGTCCCGGGTGCCGCGAGGCCGATCACCGTGCCCGCGAGGAAGGGGAGCGTCGAGCCGAGGCACGACCCCCAGTACGTCGCCCAGAAGGTCGCCGACGTGCGCACCGTACGCGGCAGATAGCGCGAGTAGTCCGAGACGTACGGCGCGAAGGCCAGCTGCCACAGCGCGCTCAGCGAGACCGTGGCCAGCCAGCCCGCGAAGGTGAACGAACCCGTGGTGAAGAAGTCCTCCGGCAGACCGCGGGCGACGACGACCGCGACGCCCGCCACGATGCCGATGCCGAGCACCCACGTCGCGATCTTGTTGAGCGTGTGGATGAGGCGGTAGCCGACCCAGCAGATCAGCGCGGAGCCGAGCGCGCCGAGCACGATGCCCGCGTCGACCGGCACGGACGGCGCGAGGCCGTGCAGCGACTTGCCCGCGAGGACGATGTTCGACGCGAAGAAGCCGATGTACATCGCGGCGGCCACCACCACGATCAGCAGCGCGCCGACGCTGCCGAACTGCGCCCGGCTCTGGATCATCTGCGGCACGCCGAGCTGCGGGCCCTGCGCCGAGTGCAGCGCCATGAACACGCCGCCGACCAGCTGGCCGACGACGATGGCGACGACGCACGACCAGAACGACTGGTGGAAGACCTGGACGCCCATGGCGCCGGTGACCAGCGGAAGCGGTGCGATGTTCGTGCCGAACCACATCGTGAACAGGTCGCGCACGCGGCCGTGGCGCTCGTTCTCGGGGACGTGGTCGATGGTGTGCTGCTCCACCGAAGAAGATGCGGCGTCTGGTGTGGCGGTCATGCGGGACTCCCTGTCTGGACACGGGGGCGGGGGAGTACGGGGC
>NZ_SRIC01000379.1 GCF_004684775.1 Streptomyces sp. MZ04 | reverse complement strand
CCCGGATACCGCGCCGACCCGGCGACGACACCCACCACGCCCCGCCGGTACTTGTCGCTCTCCCCCGTCGGCTCCGGCAGCAGCGCGGCCACGTCCTCGTACTGAAGAGCCTCCACCTCAGGGGCGCCGAGCACCGCCCCGAGCCCGATGTCCACGAGCCGCACGACACCCGCGTACTCCCGACCGGGATCGATCAGCAGCCCCGGCTTGTACGCCCCGAAGGTCACCGTCACATCGGCCCGCACCGCGTCCCCGGCCACCACTCCGCTGTCGGCGTCGACACCGCTCGGCAGATCGACGGCGACGACGGGCACCCCCGACTCCCGCACCAGGCCCACCACTTGAGCGGCGGCGGCCCGCAGCCCGCCCTTCCCTCCGATGCCCACGATCCCGTCGACGACAAGATCGGCACCCCGCAGCACACCCTCCGCGGAAGCGGAGACGGAAGGGGAGACGGAAGGGGAGACGGAAGGGGAAGCCACCCGCCCCCCGGCGGCACGGAACGCCGCGAGCCCACCGGCATGCACCCGATCGGGCGAGAGCAGCACCGCGCCGACCCGCGCGCCGCGCCGGGCGAGCCGTGCCCCGGCGTACAGCGCGTCGCCCCCGTTGTCCCCGCTCCCCACGAGCAGCACGACACGCGCCCCGTAGACCTTGCCGAGCACCTGGGCGCAGACCGCGGCGAGCCCGGCGGCGGCTCTCTGCATCAGGGCACCTTCCGGCAACCGGGCCATCAACGACCGCTCGGCGGCCCTGACCGTCTCCACTGAGTACGCAGTACGCATGCCCCGAGTGTCTCCCAAGGCCCCCCGCGTGTCAGTCGAGGAACGGCCACGCCTACCCCTCGGCAATCACCACGGCCGAAGCCACCCCCGCGTCATGGCTGAGCGAGACATGCCACTGCCGTACGCCCAACTCGGCGGCCCGCGCGGCCACCGTCCCCTTCACCCGCAGCCGCGGCTGCCCGCTCTCCTCGACAAACACCTCCGCGTCCGTCCAGCGCAGCCCCGCCGGCGCCCCCAGCGCCTTGGCCAACGCCTCCTTCGCCGCGAACCGCGCGGCCAGCGAGGCGATCCCGCGCCGCTCCCCGCTCGGCAGCCACAGCTCCCGCTGCACGAACAACCGCTCGGCCATCCCGCCCGTGCGCTCGAGCGACGCACCGAACCGATCGATCTCGGCCACGTCGATACCAACCCCAATAATCACGGGCAGCAGCCTAGAGCCCCGCCCGAGCCCCGCAGGGTGACGCACCCCACCCTCCGCCCCGTTCAAACAGCCGTAACAATGGACTGTGATCTCTTCGGTCTCCGTGCCCCCGACGGCACCCCGGAGCGCCCACCGGCACAAGCCGGAGGCGACTCCCTACGTCGACCTCACCCGCACCGAGTGGAGCGCGCTGCGCGACAAGACCCCACTCCCCCTGACGGCCGCGGAACTCGAGAAGCTGCGCGGCCTCGGTGACGTCATCGACCTCGACGAGGTGCGGGACATCTACCTCCCGCTCTCCCGCCTCCTCAACCTCTACGTGGGCGCGACGGACGGCCTGCGCGGCGCCCTCAACACCTTCCTCGGCGAGAAGGGGTCCCAGTCCGGAACCCCCTTCGTCATAGGAGTCGCGGGCTCGGTGGCGGTCGGCAAGTCCACCGTCGCCCGCCTCCTCCAGGCCCTGCTCTCCCGCTGGCCCGAGCACCCCCGCGTGGAACTGGTCACCACGGACGGCTTCCTGCTCCCCACCAAGGACCTCGAGGCCCGCGGCCTGATGTCCCGCAAGGGCTTCCCCGAGTCGTACGACCGCCGCGCGCTGACCCGCTTCGTGGCGGACATCAAGGCCGGGAAGGACGAGGTCACCGCCCCCGTCTACTCCCACCTCATCTACGACATCGTGCCCGGCCAGCGCCTCTCGGTCCGCCGCCCCGACATCCTCATCGTCGAGGGCCTGAACGTCCTGCAGCCGGCCCTCCCCGGCAAGGACGGCCGCACCCGCGTCGGCCTCGCCGACTACTTCGACTTCAGCGTGTACGTGGACGCGCGCACGGAGGACATCGAGCGCTGGTATCTGAACCGCTTCCGCAAGCTGCGCGCGACGGCCTTCCAGAACCCGTCCTCGTACTTCCGCAAGTACACCCAGGTGTCGGAGGAGGAGGCGCTGGAGTACGCCCGCACCACCTGGCGGACCATCAACAAGCCCAACCTGGTGGAGAACGTGGCCCCGACGCGGGGCCGCGCGACCCTCGTCGTACGCAAGGGACCCGACCACAAGGTGCAGCGCCTGAGTCTCCGCAAGCTCTAGCCCACGACTACGCTGCGCGCATGCTGCATCTGCGCCTGATCACCCCGGCGGACAAGACCGACGACGTGGTGCGCCTGATCGAGAAGACGGTCGGCACCACCCACGTCACCGTCATGCCGGGTGTGGCCCGCAACCCGGCGGGCGACGTCGTGATGTGCGATGTCGCCCGCGAGGCGGGCGACACCCTCATCGGCGGCCTGCGCGCGCTCGGCATCGACAAGACCGGCTCGATCGCCCTGGAGAACATCGACCTGTCGCTGTCCCTGCGCGCCGACAAGGCGGAGGACGAGGCGCCGGGCGAGGGCGCGGACGCGGTGCTGTGGGAGCAGCTGACGGACGCGACGCACGAGGAGTCGACGCTCTCGATCACCTACGTCGCCTTCATTACGCTCGCCACGATGATCGCGGCCTGCGGCGTGGTGCTCGACAACGCGATCCTGATCGTGGGCGCGATGGCGGTGGGCCCGGAGTTCGGCCCGCTCGCGGGGTTCTGCACGGCCCTTGTGCAGCGTGCCCCGCGGCTCGCGCTGCGCTCGCTGATCGCGATCCTGGCGGGCTTCGCCATCGCCATGGCGGTGACGGTCGGCTTCAGCTACTTCATGGACGCGGTGGGCCTGTTCAGCGAGGAGCAACTGGACCAGGACCGGCCCAACACCAGCTTCGTGTACGCGCCCGACTGGTTCTCGTTCGTCGTGGCGGTGCTCGCGGGGGCGGCGGGGACGCTCTCGCTGACGTCGGCGAAATCGGGCGCCCTTGTCGGCGTCGCGATCTCGGTGACGACGGTTCCCGCCGCGGCCAACGCGGCGGTGGCGCTCAGCTACGGCGACCGCGAGCAGACCTGGGGCTCCACCGAGCAGCTCCTGCTCAACCTGCTCGGCATCGTCCTGGCCGGCACGCTCACGCTGCTGGCCCAGAAGCTCCTCTGGGCCAGGCAGCACGAACGTACCGCGAAGGCATGACTGCGCTAAGCGCTCCGCGGGAAGTGCCGTGAGGTGCCGTGGCTCGTCTGCGGCTGTGTCGTGGCTGGTCGCGCAGTTCCCCGCGCCCCTTCGGGGCGCACCCGAACCGCACCGGACTTCGCCAAAGCCGCTTGGCGGGGCAACTGCCCTAGCCCAGCGCGGACTTCACCACATCGGCGAGCCGCCCGGCCACCGACCGGGCCTGCTCGATGTCGGCGGCCTCGACCATGACCCGCACCAGCGGCTCGGTGCCGGAGGAGCGCAGCAGCACCCGCCCGGTCACACCCAGCTCGGCCTCGGCCTCGGCGACGGCGGCGGTCAGCTCGGCGGAGGTCGCGACCCGCGACTTGTCGACGTCGGGCACATTGATGAGGACCTGCGGAAGCCGCTCCATGACCCCGGCGAGCTCCGCGAGCGAACGCCCGGTCTCGGCGACGCGTGCCGCGAGCAGCAGGCCCGTGAGCGTGCCGTCGCCGGTCGTCGCGTGGTCGAGGATGATCACGTGCCCGGACTGCTCGCCGCCGAGGGCGAAGCCGTGCTCCTTCATCGCCTCCAGGACGTACCGGTCGCCGACCGCCGTCTGCACCAGGGACAGGCCCTCGCGCTCCATGGCGAGCTTGAAGCCCAGGTTCGACATGACCGTCGCGACAACGGTGTCCGAGCGCAGCTTGCCGTGCTCCCGCATGGCGAGCGCGAGCACCGCGAGGATCTGGTCGCCGTCGACCTCGGCGCCCGTGTGGTCCACGGCCAGGCAGCGGTCCGCGTCGCCGTCGTGCGCGACACCGAAGTCGGCGCCGTGCTCGACGACGGCGGCCTTCAGGAGGCCCAGGTGCGTGGAGCCGCAGCCGTCGTTGATGTTCAGGCCGTCCGGCTCGGCGCCGAGCGTGATGATCTCGGCACCGGCACGGGCGAACGCCTCGGGCGAGACGCGGGCGGCCGCGCCGTGCGCCTCGTCGAGGACGATCTTCAGCCCTTCGAGGCGGTTCGGCAGGACGCCGATGAGATGGGCGACGTACTGGTCGAGGCCCTGGTCGTACGTCGTCACTCGGCCGACGCCCGCACCCGTGGGGCGCTGCCAGGGAGCGCCGGTGCGGTGCTCCTCGTACACGGACTCGATACGGTCCTCGAGCTCGTCGGCCAGCTTGTGGCCGCCGCGCGCGAAGAACTTGATGCCGTTGTCCGGCATCGCGTTGTGGCTCGCGGAGAGCATCACGCCGAGGTCGGCACCCAGCGCACCGGTGAGATGCGCCACCGCGGGGGTGGGCAGCACACCGACGAGCTGGACGTCCACGCCCGCGCTCGCGAGACCGGCGACCACCGCGGCCTCCAGGAACTCCCCGGAAGCGCGCGGGTCACGCCCGACCACCGCGACCGGCCGATGTCCCTCGAACGTGCCCGCCTCGCCGAGCACATGCGCCGCCGCGACGGAGAGTCCGAGCGCGAGCTCGGCCGTCAGATCCGCGTTGGCGACACCGCGCACGCCGTCCGTGCCGAAGAGTCGTCCCACTGCTGTCCTCCTCCGGACTTACACCCCGGGATCACCGGGGTCCCGCCCCGGTGATCACCAGGGTTCCCGATAAACGAACGCCCCGGCAGCACACAACGTGCCGCCGGGGCGAACGAAAAGTACAAGCAGGCAGATTAGCGCTTGCTGTACTGCGGAGCCTTGCGGGCCTTCTTGAGACCGGCCTTCTTGCGCTCGACCGCACGGTCGTCACGCTTGAGGTAACCGGCCTTCTTGAGGGCGCCACGGTTGTTCTCGACGTCGGCCTCGTTCAGCGCACGGGCGACACCGAGACGGAGCGCACCGGCCTGACCGGAGACGCCGCCACCCGAGATGCGGGCGATGACGTCGTAGCGGTCGTCGAGCTCGAGCACCTTGAAGGGCTCGTTGACTTCCTGCTGGTGGACCTTGTTCGGGAAGTAGTCCTCGAGCGTGCGCCCGTTGACCTTCCACTTGCCGGTGCCCGGGACGATCCGGACGCGGGCGATGGCGTTCTTGCGACGGCCCAGGCCGGCGGCCGGCTGCGGGTCGCCGAAGCGCGCGGCGTTCGACTCAGAGGTGTACTCGCCCTCGACGGGCGCCTCGGACTCGGTGGTGTACTGCTCGACGTCAACAACCTCGGTCTCTTCGACCGGCTGCTCAACGGTGGTCTCGGCCACGATTCTCCTCAGATCTTTCTTTACGTCTTAGGGGGTGTGGCCGGAACTACTGCGCGACCTGGGTGATCTCGAACGGCACCGGCTGCTGCGCAGCGTGCGGGTGCTGGTCACCCGAGTAGATCTTCAGCTTCGAGAGCATCTGACGACCCAGGGTGTTCTTGGGGATCATGCCCTTGATGGCCTTCTCGACGGCCTTCTCGGGGTTCTTCGCCAGCAGCTCGTCGTAGCGCACCGAACGAAGACCGCCCGGGAAACCGGAGTGGCGGTAAGCCAGCTTCTGGGTCTTCTTGTTGCCGGAGAGGTGAATCTTCTCGGCGTTGATGATGATGACGAAGTCACCCATGTCCATGTGCGGCGCATAGGTCGGCTTGTGCTTGCCCCGGAGGAGGTTCGCTGCCGTAGTCGCCAGACGGCCCAGGACGATGTCCTGCGCGTCGATGATGTGCCACTGGCGAGTGACATCGCCGGGCTTGGGGCTGTACGTACGCACTTCGTAGCCTTCGCTTCTTCAGTGGATGGGGTCCAGACACACGGCACCCCAGAAGCGATCAGTAGCGATCATGCAGCTGGGGCTCACAATGCCGGGGACGCTGCCCGTATGCGAGCCACTGGTAACTGCTCCAGGGAACCTACGTATGGGCCCTTCGCGTGAGAACGACGAAGCCAATACGCATAACAATCTCCGAGAGTACCCGCGCCGCCCCGTACGGGTCAAAACGCGGCTCTGGAGACCGGCACCGGCGACTCCCCCACCACGGGCGGGTCCGCACTTTCCACGGTAGCCCCGCCCGTCCGGACGCAGCTCCGGGCGACCGTGAGCGCCAGCACACAGAGCGTCATGAAGTCCCGGAAGGCCCGCCTGGTACCCGGCTCAAGCCAGGGCCACGCGAACCCCGGAATCTGCGGCACCAGCGCCAGCCAGAACCACGGCCCCCTGGCCGCCGCCCCCGGCACGAGCGCCCCCGCGAGCAGCAGCGGCACGACGACCAGCAGATAGTGGTCGTACGACGGCCTGGACACGAGGAACGCCGCCAGCATCAGCATCACGGCCGTCTCCACCACCCGCAGCGACCCGCCC
>NZ_SRIC01000037.1 GCF_004684775.1 Streptomyces sp. MZ04 | reverse complement strand
CGGCGGGGGTGTTCGGCGTGTTCGGCGCGCTGCCGGCCAGCGGCTCGTCCTCCAGGCCGGTGAGGTCGGCGGATTCTCCCTTGCTGCCGGGGGCCCAGCCGAAGCGGCGACGGACGGCGACGCCCTGCGGGTCGCGGGCTCCCGCCTGGTAGAAGGCGCGTGAGACGGGGGCGCGCCAGTCGACGACCAGAGGTGGGGCGGAGGGGTGTTCGGTGATGCGGAGACGCCCGATGTGGTAGCTCTGCCCGCGGTGATCACCCGCCTCGTCGGCTGCGGGACCGGCGCCGGCGAAGTCCAGACGCCCGAAGAAGAGGGGCGACTCGGGGAGCTCGCGCATGGCTTTGGCGTGACTGCGGAACTCGTAGCCGAGGACTTCGGCGTCGGCGCCGGACGCGGAGACGTCCGCTCCCCTGATGACCCGCTCCTCCGCGCCGTGGACCATGCCGGTCAGGGCGGCGCGACAGGTGTCGTGGTAGCCGCGTTCTTGGTCGAGGGCTTGATGGAGGGAGGCGTCGCGTGGCGTCATGCCGACGAGAATAATCTAACCGAGTTAAATTTGTCGCGAAGTTAAATTCGTAACCGCGAATCACGCATGCGCTACGCTTCCCCCATGACGGACGAAGAGGCGACCACCGGGACCACCGGGACCACCGGGACCTCCGGAACCCCTGGGACCTCCGGGACCCCTGGGACCCCTGGGACCCCCGGCCTGCGGGAGCGAAAGAAGCAGCGGATGTACCAGGCGGTCTCCGAGGCGGCGATCGCGCTCTTCCTGGAGAAGGGCTTCGAGAAGGTCCCGGTCGCGGAGGTGGCCGCGGCGGCCGACATCTCCAAGCCGACCCTGTTCCGCTACTTCCCCACCAAGGAGGACCTCGTCCTCCACCGTTTCGCCGACCACCAGGACGAGGCGGCCAGAATCGTCACGGCCCGCCCCGACAAGCGCACCCCACTGGACGCCCTGCAACGCCACTTCCTCGACGGCCTGGAACGCCAGGACCCGGTGACGGGCCTGTGCGACCACCCGGCGGTACTCGCCTTCCACCGCCTGCTCTACGGGACACCGTCCCTGGTAGCCCGCCTCTACGAGTACCAGGACCGCTCGGAACAGACCCTGGCCGACGCCCTGGGCGGCGACGCCCCCCTCACCGCACGCCTGGCCGCCGGCCAGATCATCGCCGTACAACGAATCCTCGCCATGGAGAACTGGCGCCGGATCGACGCGGGCGAGAGCGCGGACGAGGTGTGGCCGGACGCGGTGGCGGCGGCGAACCGGGCGTTCGGGCAGTTGCGGTCGGGGCTTTCGGGGGAGCACGGCTGAGGGCTGGCCAAGTGCCCCCCTGTACGCGGGGCTACTGCCGCCAGGAAGGCGTGGCCGCCAGCTTCCACACGCCCTCGAAGTGACTGATCTGCGTCGCGACAGCTGTCTCGGCGGCGGCCGTCCCCTCCTTGCGGGAACGGACGGAGAGGTCGGTGTTGTAGCCCTTGGGGTCGTAGACCTCGCAGTCGGGATTCCGCAGCGGCATGGTGGCGACCACGTTGTAGAGGCCGTGCATCGCCAACTCCTTGTTGAAGATGCAGACCTTGTCCCGCGGATCGCCGTTGTACAGCCGGTACTCGCACTGGACGGTCACCCTGTGCCTCCGGGTCAGCTGGTCCGCCAGCCCGGACAGTATCTGGTCGTACTCACGGCACTTGGATTCGAGCCGGGCCCGGAACTCGGGGTAGTCGACCGGCCTCCCGCCCGGACCGACACGGGACGGAACCGCCATCTCACGGCCGAAGTCCGGGATCAGCATCCTGATCGACACGCGCTTAGTCGGCCCTGGGTCGTCAAGCAGGCTCTCGAGCCGGTGATACAGCTCGTTGTAGAGCGTCTCTCCCGTGTAGCCGAGGAAGCAGATCTCCACCTTCCTCGCGTGGAACGCCTGGCTCACGAAGTCGCCCAGGTCGCTGGATCTGACCAGACCTCGGTCGGGTGGCCGGGAAGAGACGGCGAGATCCTTCACCGCGTCATACAGCACGTAGCCCACCAGGCTGAGCAGCGCACCACCAAGAAACGCCTGGCCCTCCAGAGCGTCGCCGACAGGCTTGACGAACTGGGCCATCAGCCCGGTCACGAAGATGCCGAGCAGCAGGACCCTCGTGGCCGCCGACTCGAATCGCGCCCGATGCTGGCGTAACCATCCGCCCATGCCGTCGCCCGCTGCCCCACCCACTGTGCCCGCCACGCGAGCCCTCCCCCGATAAAACCTCTAGAGCGCTGCCCTCGCCTCTCTATGCTCGCCGCGCGGCAGCGCCCAGACAAGATAGGGGTTGGCCAGCGCTCTCGCGCGCAGCCCCAGGGACGCCTTCGCCGCTTGCAGAGTCATCGCGTACGAGTCCACCGCGCGCTGCACATTGGGCGCGTCCAGGCCCGTGCCCGTGATCAGCCGATCCAGGTCCAAGTACGCGGAGCGGACGATCTCGATCCACCGGTACACCCGCCAGTCGTCCTTCCAGCCGAGGGTGCATGCACTCGGAAGGCGTTTGCTCCAGCGGGCGAACATGCGCTGCCTGATCTCGGCACGCGTCGGGGTCAGGTGCATGTGGCGGACCAAGTCATACAGCGGATCGCCGATCAACGCCATCTCCCAGTCGATGAACGTCAGTCCACGGCCACGGTCCACGCCGTGGCGTACCAGGTTCCACGGATTGAGGTCACCGTGCAGCAGAGCGTTCCGACGTGGCGCCAGCCGGTGGCGGCTGAGAAGTTCCTGCAGGCGGTAGCCGTCCGGCAGCCCGAGCTCGCGAGCGAGCTTCTGTGACTCCTTGGGTAGATCCACCACAAGTCGCACCAGTTCATGGCAGAGCTGAGGGTAGAAGTCCGACTTGGGTGCGGTGGGATCCAGTTGCCTGCTGTCGATACGAGTCAACGCGGCCAGCTGATCCACCAGTTGATCGGCCTCGTTGGGCAACAGGCCGTCCACGGGGTGGTCGGGCGGCAGATCTCCGGCTCGCGGACCCTCGTAGGAATGGATGGCGAACGGGTTCCTCCAGTCGCTCGTCCCCAGGGCCAGAACCCGCGGCGCCCGCACCTCCACCCCAGACTCCTCAATGACCCGCAGCACCGCGTGCTCGCTGAGAATGCTGCGCTCACGGCGGTCGGCCGAGGCCAGCTTTCGGCGTACGACGACCGGGAAGTCGATGCCGTTCACCTTGACCATGGTGTTGAGGTGGGCCGTTCCCTTGAATGCCCGGGAACTCGGGGCGGCCCTCTCTGCAACCAGCGCCTCATGGACGGCCGTCCGGCGGAACTCGGGGTGCTCCGGAACGCGCTCGTTCGGCTCCCAGAAGATCGAGGTCACCTGACGGATCCCCTCGGCGCGCCTCCCGAACCGGGCCGCCTGCCAGCGGGAGAGGACGCGCTGGATCTTCTCGTCCTCCGGCACCGCCGGCAACTGCAGCGGGACGGCCGCGTTCTCCAGTGCTGTGCGCACTGCATGGGTCGCCTTGCCCAGGCCCTGCTGGTCGGTCACTTCCTCCAGGGACCTGGCGGCACGTATCACATCCGAATAGACGGACTGGGCGCGCTCAAAAGCCACATAGTGCCCCAGGTCCTGGTCCAGGCCGATGACCGCACTGGGTCTGAGACGTTGCATAGCGTCCCACCAGGCCCCCACCACCTCATCCCACTGGTGGTCGGGATAGCGCATACGGACCAGGTGGGTGGCGAGATCGTGCAACGGATCGCCATAGGTGGCTAGCTCCCAGTCGACACAGATCAGCGGTGGGTCACCATCGAAGGAGAAGATCACGTTGTCACGGTGCAGGTCCGTGTGGAGCAGGCTGTAGGGGCGCTGAGCCATCTCCGGTACGCGCTCCGCCAACCCGAGAAGGGCGTGCTCGGGAATGCCGAGGTCGCCGAACAGCCCACCGAACTCAGCCCAATTGGGCTGACGGATCTGGCGTTCGGCGAGATACGTGAGATTCCGCAGGAACGACTGCCCGCCCTCATCGGGGTGGGGCCAGTCGGCCGGCAGCGGGGGCAGCGCCTCCCGGCGCACCTGGGTCATCTGCGCCAGCAGGTTGGCCAGCGCGTTGATCAGCAGGGAGTCGACCGGTTTGCCGTTCTGGCAGATGCTGGAGAACGGCACCCCCTCCACATAGCTGTGCACCGCGATGTCGCCGCGTTTGGCCAGACACTCGGGTACGTGGGGCAGTGCACCCTTGACCGCCCGAAGGATCTCGCACTCGTCCTGCCAGGTCCTGATGACAACCGGCAGCGCGTCCCGCATCCGCTGACGCGCCGTCACCCACTCGCCGGGCGTGCGGTCCACCAACTGGGCCATCGGATCCGTCAGCGAGAACGAATAGTTCCGATTGTGATGCCCTCGCATCATGCTCCCGTACCGCAGAGCGTGCTCGATCAATAGGTCGTATGCGTGCGCGTCGTGAACCTCGCGTTCCTCCGCAGACACCAGGAGATGAGTACTGGGCACAGGCAACACGCCCACGGGCCGCTCCTGGATAGTCACGCGAGGAAGCCGAAAGTGATGCACACCCTAGTGGCGCATGAGGGCAGCGACGACTACAGGGCGGTAAACGATGGGCTCAACGAGGCACGCGCCACTCCTTGGGGATGTGACGTTCGAGAAGCTTCCGTTTATGGGCGCTTCGCTTACGGCGCCGCGAGAAGCTCCCAGCAGGAATCGAACCAGGCCTGCATGCTGTCGACGAAGAGAGTTCCCTGCGAATCTGGGCTGTCGTCCCGCACATAGTGCGTGAGCGCCGATCCGAGGCCGAGCACGTCCAGTGCGTCGATCTCCTCACCGTCGTCCAGCTGGACACGGCGCTCGATCACCTTGTAGGGCCCGTGCAGCGCCTCGGTCCGACGTCAGCGTGAACACATCCAGGGCCACATCCAGGCTGGCGAACGCAGCCCCGATTATCGGCCCTGGGGAGACCCGGCCTCTGCCTCCGCTCCCATGCACCCCGCCGGCGCTCGAGTGGGCCAACTGCACCTTCACGACGCGAGATCCGCTCCCCTGCTTGGAGCGGATGAGCCCCTCACTGCTGAGCTCCCTCAGCACCCGCTGAATCGTGTCCCTGGAGACATCGAATTCGCTCGCCAGCTCCCGTTGGGTGGGGAGCCTGCCGCCCAACGGGTACTTGCCGTTGGCGAGCCGAGAGTGCAGCACGTCCGACACGCGCTGGAACTCGCTGCCGCCACCATCACCGGTGCGCTCACTGACCACACGCCGACCGTAACTCTGCCGGACGCCGAGCAAACCACTTCCGGTCAAATTGGACCGAAGGTTGATCGCTTCGCTGGATCCGAGCGACGCCTCACGCCTGCCCCCGCAAAACCTTCAGCACCGGCTCCAGCGAACCGACCACATGCTCTACCCCCGCAGCCCGCAACAGCCTCTCCTTGCGCTTATTACGCGCGTAGCCCAAGAAGCCCACCCCGGCGACCCTGGCCGCCTCGTAATCCGTCGGGGCGTCGCCGATCATCAGGGCCGCCGCCGGCTCCGCGCCCATCGCGTTGAGGGCCCGGTTCAGGCAGTGCGGGTGTGGCTTGAGGAGGTGGAGGTCCTGGGTGCGGCCGTAGATGTGGGGCTGGAAGCAGCGGCTCAAACCCCGGGTGCCGAGGTACCTCGTCACCGCCTTGGGGGAGTTGTTCGTCGTGATGGCCAGGCGCGAGCCCATCGCGTGCCACGTCATGATGAGCGGGTCCGCGTACTGGGTGGGCCAGGCGGAGCTCACCGCCCTGAGTTCCTGCTGGGTGAGACGTTCCTCCAGTTCGGCCACCAGATCGCTGCCGGGATGCCTGCGGTCTACCGCGCGCAGCACGGCGTGCGGATCCGGCTGCTCCCGTTCCTCCTTGGTCAGCAGGCCGCGCAGGCCCCGCTCCTCGAGCCAGCGCACCTGATCACCCGCTATCTGCTCCGCCGAATGCCCGGCGAAGAGCCGGCAGATGGGCCCGTCGAAGTCGAAGAGCACGAAACGGGCGGGAGTGATCAGTTCTCGAAGGTTCTCGGCCTCTTCTGCCATCCACTCAGTCTGCGTCGTATCAGGAGTCACCAAGAGAGTGTCAGGTCAGTCGAGATGGTTTCCCAGAGGGCGGTAAACCATTTCTGCGACTCGTCGACGAATGCCGTGTCCCGATGGGTCGCCCCCTTTTGGAAGGAGAAGAGGGGGGACACGAGGCCTCCGACGTCGTACGCCTCCACCTCCGTGGTGCCGACGTCCAGGGTGTTGCGCCCGATCGTGTAGTAGGCGAGCAGGGCTTCCTCGCCGTTCAGGAGGTAGAGCTTCACGGGAGTGGTGAAGGGCAGCGCGCGGAACGAGACGTCTACGTCGATGCCGTGTGATGAGCGCAGGGCCCGCAGGTTGTGGCGCAGCACCTGGCCCTGGGTGTTGCGCAGTTGGAGCCAGCGCTGGTGGACCCTGCCTCCCTCGTCCTCGCCCTCGATCGGCTTCGGGAAGGCCAGGTCGATGTCGCTGCTGGGCAGCAGGATGCGTACGGAGATGGATTCGGGGCGGAGGCGGCCCTCGTGGATAAGGCGGACCGGCTCGCCCAGCGCGATCATCAGGGTCTCCGCCGTGAAGGAGACGACGTCTATCCGGACGTGTGGTTGCGAGAAGGCCTCCGAGAGGCGGGGCGCGAGCCCGACCATCGAAGGCTGGGGCTTCTCGACCGTGGACACCACAGACTGTGGCGCCGCCGCCACCCTCGGGGGACTTCCCTTGCTCACGTTCGCGAGCAGCCCGTCCCCCTGCAGCGTCCGCAACGCCTGACGCACCGTGCCCCGCTCCACGCCGAACTCCTCCGCGAGCACCGCTTGCGTGGGAAGACGGTCGCCCGGCTTGAGGGCTCCGGAGCGGATGCGGTCGCGGAGTGCGTCGGCGATGTCCTGGGGGGAGAGCTTTCCGCTGCCGCTGCTGCCGCTACTACTGCCACCACTACTGCCGTTCACTGCAACGTTCTCCTGAGTCACGACCAGACGATACAACTCCCCGCCATCTCAGGGCAGTTGTCTTGAAGTTGTTTATGACGTCGGACCAAGTGGGGACAACTTAAGTGAAGTTGGTTGCCAACTCACTCAAGATGGCAGAAGGGGGAACCATCATGACCGTCATAGCCCTCCTCGCAGCCGTGTCCGCCCTCACCTTCGAGCAGTTCGTGCAGTGGCAGTACGGGCCCATGGGCATCGTCGGACTGCTGCTCCTGACCGTCGGCATCAAGGCGAAGAGCCCCACCTGCAGTTCCATCGGCGCCGTCGTCCTCGCGCTGATGATGACCGGTCCCGCAATCTAAGGGGAGCGGACTCAGCGCCGCGCCAGCTCCAGATCCTGGCTGATCGTCCCCCACAGCGCGTCGAACCACAGATGCGACTGCTCCACGAACGTCGTGTCCCGCAGCCCGTCACCCTGCTGAAAGGGGAAGAGCATCGACTGCGCGCCCTGGGCGTCGTACATCTCCATGTGCTCGTGCTCGATCTCCTCGCTCTGCTTGACGAGGGTGTAGTACGCGAACAGCGCCTCCGAGCCGTTGAGCAGGTACAGCTTCACCGGCGGCGTGAACGGCAGGGCACGGAACGAGACGTCTACGTCGATGCCGTGCGAGGTGCGCAGCGCGAGGAGGTTGTGGCGAAGCACCTGCCCCTGCGCGTTGCGCTGGTCGAGCCAGCGGCGGTGCACCTGGCCACCCTCGTCGTCCCCACTGTCCACCGGCGCCGGGAAGGCGAGGTCGATGCTGCGGCTCGGCAGCAGCACCCTGACGGTGACCTTGGCCGGTTTCCGCTGTCCGGCGTGAATCTGACGGAGGGGTTCCCCGATCGCCATCGTGAGCGAGATGGAGGTCAGACAGAGTGCGTCGATCTCTACGTGCGGGGCCTCGAACGCGGCGGCTATGCGCGGCGCGAGGCCGACCATGGTGGGCTGCGGCTTGACCCCGCCGGGACCGGCGAGCGGCAGTCCACGGGTGTCGGCGACGGTCGCCGGGCTGCCCTTGGACACGTTCGCCAGCAGGTTCTCTCCCTGGAGGATGCGCAGCGCCTCGCGTACGACGCCTCGCTCCACACCGAACTCGTCGGCCAACTCCGCCTGGGTGGGCATGCGTTGACCCGGCCGCAGCGCACCGGACCTGATCCGTTCGCGCAACTCGTCGGCCACGTCGCGGTGCGACGTGTGCGGCCTCTTCATCCCATTGACGGGGGCATGTTCCGGGCTCACAACCAAACAGTACAACTTCGCGCCATCTTTGGGGAGTTGCTCGGAAGGTGGTTATGAGTCGAGCCATCGCGGAGATAACTCAGATGAAGTTGGTAGCCAACTTAGGCAACCTGGCAAGACCCTCCGGGGTTGGCCACCAGCCGTTGGCCGTCGGATGGCTACCAGCCGGATGGGACCGGGTCCCCGCCCGGTCCCGAAAGGGGGAACGTCATGCCGCTCATCGCCATCGTCATAGCCGCCCTCGCCATTGGATTCGAGCAGCTCATCCAGTGGAAGTACGGACCGTTGGGCATCGTCGCCTTCGTCCTGCTGACCGTGGGCATCAAAGCCAAGAACACCAAGATCAGCGGGGTCGGGGCCGTGATCCTCGTCCTGCTGCTTGCCCAGTCGGGCTGATCAGACGGGCTGACCGGGCTCCCATCCGGAGGGGAGCCGGGAGTCCGGTCAGTCGCTCCACTCGAAGAATCATTCGAAGAAATCAGAAGATGTCCGGGCACCACGGGCGCCTCGGTGTACGGAACAGTGAGTCGGCGGCAGCGGCCGCGCCCGCCCGCTCCTGAGTCACCCGCCCCGCCCCGGCCAGCCGCACCGCGGACTCGTCACCGAGCCACAGCGTCCCCAACGCGCCGACATCGAGGGACAGTTCGGCCGGGTCCGCGGTCGGCGTACAGCTCGCACCGTCCGGCCTCGCGTCGAGCCGGTAGCGGCCTGCGGCGAAGCCCGCGGGGTCGGCGATCTCGAGCACCAGGGACCCCGACGTCCCGTACGTACGCGATTCCAGCGCGCGTACGACATCCAGGATCCGCACCCACAGCCAGTCCGTCTGCCTGCTGAGGCGGGCCGCGCGCGGGTCCGGCAGGAACAGCGGAAGCAGGTCGTCGGGGGCCCGGTTGTCCGTCTTGACCGTGGTGACCCAGTCGATCGAGCAGAGGTAGCGCCACAGTGCGCGCTCGGCGGCGGGCGTGGTGGCGATCAGGCCGAGCACGGTCAGGGTGTTGCGCGGCTGGCTCGCGTCGGTCCACTCGTCGTCCGTCTTGTACGCGACGAGGCCCTCGACCTCGCCGGACGGTGCGCGGTAGAGCGCGTAGAAGGGCTCGGTCCATGGATTCTCGGGGGTGATCAGCTGCCCGGTGTTCTGCAGCCACCAGCGCTCGTCGCGGTCGACGACACCGTGCCTGCGGGCCCGCAGCCGCTCGTGCAGTGCGGGACCTTCCTTGCGTACGTCGCCGCCGTCCACGAGGTCGATACGGGCGCCGTCGTCCGGGCCGGCCCCGCGGGCGTCGAGCCCGGCCCGCGGTACGTCGATGGTCCACTCGGTGGCGACCGTGGCGGGCCCGAAGCCGTAGCGCCCGTAGATCGGGTACTCGGCGGAGATGAGCGTGGCGACGACGTCACCGCGCTCCTTCGCCGCGGCGAGGTCGGCGGACATCATGCGGTTGAGCAGGCCGCGGCGGCGGCGGGTCGGGGAGACGGTGACGTTGGAGACGGCGTCGGCGGGGACGGGGGTGCCGCCGGGCGGGGTCAGCTCCTGTGCGAAGGAGCGGAAGGTCGCGACGATGCGGTCGCCGTCGAAGGCGCCGAGGGTGCGGGCGTAGTCGACGCTCGCCCTGCGGTTGGCGACGACCTCGTCGGAGACCGTCGCCAAGGGGCGGAGAAATCCCGCGTTGCAGGCGCGGATCCACTCCGGCAGCTCGTCATCTGCGATGGGCCTGACGGTGATGTCGCTCATGGAGTCACGCTAGGCCGGGGGCCGTCTGCGTGCACCTGGATTCTCCTTCGGCCGCGGGTCCGTCGTGGCTGGTCGCTCCCCCAAGTTCTCGGCTTCGCTCGAGCAGGGGGGACCCCCTTCGCGGCGGAGCCGCACATGTCACAGCCCCGCGCCCCTTCTGGGCGCTGCCGAACCGCAGCGGACTTCGACAAGACCGCTCAGAACGCCGCGCGGATTTCGCCCACCTCGACGGCCCCGCCCAGCAGCGGCACACGCCCCACCCGGGAGAGCACGTCCGCCTCCACGCCCGCCAAGCTCAGCGCCCGCGCAAGCACCGGACCCAGCGCCCGCAGCCCGCCGTCGTCCACCTTGAAGGCGAGCGCGCGGCCGTCCGGCAGGGCGAAGGCCTGGACCGCCTCGGCGCCCATCTTGGAGAGGGCGCCCGGCAGCTCCCGCATGAGCCAGGTGTCGGGGCGGCGCGTCCCGGCGACGTACTCGGGATGGGCCCGCATCGCGTCCGCGACCCGGCGCTCGGCGCTGCCCTCGGGGGCCAGGACGAAGTGGCGGAAGGCGCGGGCGAGGCCGGTGAGGGATATCGCCATCAGCGGCGCCCCGCAGCCGTCCGTGCCGACGGAGGCGACCTTCTCGCCCGCCGCCTCCTCGACCACCGTCAGGATCAGGCGCTGGAGCGGGTGCTCCGGGTCGAGGTACGAATCGGCGTCCCAGCCGTTCAGCTCGCAGACCGCCAGCATCGCCGCGTGCTTGCCGGAGCAGTTCATCGTGACCCGGTCACGAACGGCACCCGCTGCCAAATATGTCTCGGCCTCGACCGGGTCGAGCGGCAGATCCGGCGGGCACTGCAGATCCGCCGCCGTCAGGCCGTTCTCCGCCAGCATCTTCTGCACGAGATCCCGGTGGAAGCCCTCACCGGAGTGGCTCGCGGCGGCCAGCGCGAGGCGCTCGCCGGAGAGGTCGAGCCCCGCCCGCAGAATCGCCGCGGCCTGCATCGGCTTGTTGGCCGAGCGCGGGAAGACGGGAGCCGTCACGTCCCCCATCGCCAGCTCCACGCTGCCGTCGGCCGCCAGCAACACCAGGCTTCCCCTGTGACGGCCCTCGACGAAGCCGGATCGTACGACCTCGGCGAGGACCGGAGGTATGAGAGAGGCAGCGGTGGAGGTCATGTTTCGGCCTTCCGGGGCGGAGGTGGCGTGACGGCCGCCCGCGGAAGCCGGGATCACCGGGTCACGAGAGCAGATCGTCTACTTGTGCTTCGCCTTCACGGTACCTGCGGGCGATCTCCGCACTGCAATCGTCCGCCGTACGCTGCAGCTGCTGGCGGCGGCGGGAAACCTGCTGTTCGCAGCGGACGAGGCGCCCCATGGCGGTGTGCAGCTCGTCGTCCGTACGGGCCTCCAGGTCGGAGAGCTCGACCTCGGCGAGCATCTCCGTGGCAAGGAGGCCGTACTCCGCGCTGTGCGGGGTGCCGAGCGTCACATGGCGGGCCGACGAGCGGTGCCGGGCCGGGGCGTCCCTGAGGATCTCCGAGAGCCGGTCGACGACAGGTCCTACCGGCCCGGCCTTCCCCTCCGGGTCCGGCGCCTGCGGGTCCCTGCGGCGGGCCGCCTCGGCCCGCAGGATGTCGATCCGTCCCTGCAGCAGACGTCGTACGTAACTGAGGTCCGCCTCGTTCTGCTGCGCGTCACGTCGCAGCTCGCGCAGTTCGCGCAGGAGCAGCGCGGACAGGTCGTGCTCCACCTGATCGGGCAGGACGACCGGGCTGCCCGTGCGCTGCGTGGGCGGACGCGGCACGTTCGTACGTCGTGCGGCGCTCATGCGGGTCAGCGACACAGGTCCGGGCGGCTGCCCCGTACTTGGTGTGCTCATGTGGCTCTACCGTCCCCTCGACCGGCGCGGTACACCGCGTGTGAGCATCGTGCCACCCCGGGTGGCCGCTATGTGAGCGAGTGCCCCTAATCGGCCCCAGATGGGGGGTTCAGGAGCACGCCTTGGAGCAAGGCGTCGGGGCCGTACGGGGCACGGCCGGCACGACAGGGCACGGCATGATGGTCGGTATGCGTGCTGTGGTGCAGAGGGTGGACGGGGCGAGCGTCGTCGTCGGCGGCGAGACGGTCGGCGAGATCATCGGCGAAGGGCTCTGTGTCCTCGTGGGGGTCACCCACGAGGACACCAAGGAGAAGGCGGCCCAACTGGCCCGCAAACTCTGGTCCGTTCGGATGCTTGACGACGAGAAGTCCTGCTCGGACATCGACGCGCCGCTGCTGGTCATCAGCCAGTTCACGCTGTACGGCGACGCGCGCAAGGGCCGCAGGCCCACCTGGAACGCCGCCGCGCCCGGCGATGTCGCCGAGCCCCTCGTCGACGAGGTCGTCGCCCAACTGCGGGCGCTGGGCGCGACGGTGGCGACCGGGCGCTTCGGAGCCCAGATGCGGGTCTCGCTGACGAACGACGGCCCCTTCACGGTCCTGCTGGAGATGTGAGCCAGGGTCCGACTGCCCGATTGCCCTACGGCTCGACCACGACCTCCTGCGCCGCCGCCGTCGTGCCCGCGATCAGCTCCGCGTCCACCGGTACGTTCCGCTTGATCAGGCCCAGCGCGATCGGGCCCAGCTCGTGATGGCGTACGGCCGTCGTGATGAAGCCCAGCTTGCGGCCCTCCGCGCCCTCGGAGGCGAGGCGCAGCTCCGTGCCGGCCACCGGCAGGTGGACCTCGCTGCCGTCCAGGTGCAGGAAGACCAGGCGGCGCGGCGGCTTGCCCAGGTTCTGGACGCGGGCGACCGTCTCCTGGCCGCGGTAGCAGCCCTTCTGCAGATGCACCGCCGAGCCGATCCAGCCCAGCTCGTGCGGGATCGTGCGGTGGTCGGTCTCGAAGCCGAGCCGCGGCCGGTGCGCCTCCACGCGCAGCGCCTCGTAGGCGAGGATGCCGATCGCCGGGCCGTTCTCGTCGGCGTACGACTCAAGGGACGTACGCGGCAGGAACAGGTCCCTGCCGTGCGGAATCTCACGTACGACGACACCGTCAGGGACCGGCGCGATCGAACCGGCTGGCAGGTGCACGACCGCGAACTCGTCCGTGCGGTCGGCGACTTCGACCCGGTTGTAGAACTTCATGCTCTCCAGGTACGCGACCAGCGCGTCCTGCGTGCCGGGCTCGACGTGCGCCCACACGGTCTCGCCGTCGTCGACGAGGGCGAGGTGGTGCTCGATGTGGCCGTTCGCGGAGAGGATCAGCGCTTCGGTGGCCCGGCCGACGGGCAGCTCGCTCACATGCTGGGTGAGCAGCAGATGCAGCCAGCTCAGCCGGTCGGGGCCGGAGACGGTGACGACGCCGCGGTGCGAGAGGTCCACGAGACCGGTGCCGTCGGCGAGGGCGCGCTGCTCACGGAACAGATCGCCGTAGTGGGCGGCGACGCCTTCGTCCACGCCCTCGGCGGGGACGGCGCCGGGCAGGGACAGGAGGGGGCTCTTCATGTTCACCAACACTACGACCCGGTGGGCCGCGCGTTTATTCCTTGGTCTGCCCCTTGGCCGAACAGCTCTCGCAGCGCCCGAAGATCGCGAAGTGCTTCAGATCCGTGTCGAAGCCGAAGGTGTCCCGCAGCTTCGCGGTGAACTCCGCCGTGACGGAGACATCGGCCTCGATGACGTTCGTGCAGTCCCGGCAGACCAGGTGAATGTGGTGGTGCCGGTCCGCGAGGTGGTACGTCGGCGCCCCGTGCCCCAGGTGCGCGTGACTGACCAGGCCGAGCTCCTCCAGGAGCTCCAGGGTCCGGTACACCGTGGAAATGTTGATCCCCGACGCCGTCTTCCGCACTTCGCAGAGGATGTCGTCGGGGGTCGCGTGCTCAAGGGTGTCGACGGCTTCGAGAACAAGCTGGCGCTGCGGCGTCAGCCGGTAGCCGCGCTGCCGCAGGTCGCTCTTCCAGTCGGTGCTCACCACACCTCGGAGTGTAGGCCCACTTGAAGATTGCGGGCCTACTTGAAGAAAGCGATGCCGTCGTCCGGCAGGTCACCCAGGCCGCGGGCCATCTCGGCGACCTCCTCGGGCGAGACGACCTTCTTCAGCTGCGCCGACATGTACGGCCGCAGCGGCACCTCGGGGGTCTGCTTCTCGCCGACCCACATCAGGTCGCTCTTCACATAGCCGTAGAGCCGCTTGCCGCCTGTGTACGGGCCGGAGGCGGCCGTGCGCGCGACGGCGTCCGTGACCAGGTCGATCTGCGGCTTCTGGTCGGCGAGCTCGCCGTACCAGATCTCGACGACGCCCGTGTCGCGGACCATCACGACCTCGACCTTGCGGTCCTTGCCGATGCGCCAGTAGCCCGACTCGGACTCGAGCGGCTTGACCTTGTTGCCCTCGGCATCGAGGACCCAGGTGTTCGAGCGGTACTCGATGAAGTCGCGCCCGTCATGACTGAAGGAGACTTCCTGGCCGAAATTCGCCTTCTCGGAGCCGGGGAAGTCGGTGACGCCCGCGCCGGCCCAGTTGCCGAGAAGCCAAACGAGGGGCACGAGGTCGGGGTGCAGGTCGGACGGAATCTCGATCATGGGATGCTCAGGCGTTCTGCTAGACGGCGTACGGGTGCAAAGAGTCGTACGGGCTCAGCGCTGACCCTGGTACAGCTTCTTCAAGGTGAGACCGGCAAAGGCGATCACGCCGACGCAGACCAGAACCAGCAGGGCGGAGAAGAAGGCCTCAAGCACGGGGTGCTCCTCAGTGAGCTATCGGGGCAGGTATCAGAGCCGCTCCCACTCTAGTAGGGCGCGGCCGGACTCTCCCGGCGAGGTGGCCTTACGGGTGGCTTCGGCCGTGGCCTTACGATGCGGCCATGGCGAAGAAGCTCGTGATCAAGGTGACCGCGGGGGCCGATGCCCCCGAGCGCTGCTCGCAGGCCTTCACGGTGGCGGCCGTGGCCGTGGCCAGCGGGGTGGAGGTCTCGCTCTGGCTGACCGGCGAGTCGTCGTGGTTCGCACTGCCGGGCCGGGCCGCGGAGTTCGAGCTTCCGCACGCGGCGCCGCTGCCGGACCTGATCGACTCGATCCTGGCCGCCGGTCGGATCACGCTCTGCACGCAGTGCGCGGCGCGCCGCGAGATCACGGAGAAGGACGTGCTGGACGGCGTACGGATCGCGGGCGCGCAGGTCTTCGTCCAGGAGGCCATGACGGACGGCACGCAGGCGCTCGTCTACTGACGGGGCCGGCGCTTCCCGTCGAGCTCGTCCCACCACTCGTCGGACTTGGAGTCCCCCGAGGGGTCGTCCCACCAGCGGTCATCAGGACCACGCCGGTTGGCGACCATGGCGGCGACCGGCGGGATCACCATCGCCACCACGCACATCCCGACGGCGACCGGGATGGACCAGAGCCGCACGACGCCCCAGGCCAGGACGAAGAGGGCGATGCACGTGCCCATCATGGCGAAGTAGGCGTGCCGCCTTCGCGCGTACATACGTCCAGCGTAAGCCGACGTAATGAGCCGAGGTAAGCCGAAGGGCCGCACCCCGTTCCAGTGGCGTCCAACCCCTGGGGTGCGGCCCTTCAGCCGTCAGTGATCCGCTGCCGTCAGACGGCGATCGCGACCTCCGAGAGGCCGCCCGTCTGGGCGACGACCGTGCGGTCGGCCGTGCCGCCCGGGATGAGGGCGCGCAGCGTCCACGTGCCCTCGGCCGCGTAGAAGCGGAACTGGCCGGTCGCCGAGGTGGGGACCTCGGCGGTGAACTCGCCGGTCGAGTCGAGCAGGCGCACGTAGCCGCTGACGGGCTCGCCGTCGCGGGTCACCTGGCCCTGGATGGTGGTCTCGCCGGGCTTGATCGTCGAGGCGTCGGGGCCGCCGGCCTTCGCTCCACACATATGCGTTGTCCTAACTGATCACTGCTGCTGGCTGCGGTTCGGGAGGGTTACTTGTTGGCGCCGAGCTCGATCGGCACGCCGACGAGGGAGCCGTACTCGGTCCACGAGCCGTCGTAGTTCTTGACGTTCTCGACGCCGAGGAGCTCGTGCAGCACGAACCAGGTGAGCGCCGAGCGCTCACCGATGCGGCAGTACGCGATGGTGTCCTTGGCCAGGTCGACCTGCTCGTCGGCGTAGAGCTCCTTGAGCTCGTCGTCCGACTTGAAGGTGCCGTCGTCCTTGGCGTTCTTCGACCACGGGATGTTGCGCGCGGACGGGACGTGGCCCGGACGCTGCGACTGCTCCTGCGGAAGGTGCGCCGGGGCGAGCAGCTTGCCGCTGAACTCGTCGGGCGAACGGACGTCGACCAGGTTCTGCGAGCCGATGGCCTTCACGACGTCGTCGCGGAAGGCGCGGATCGAGGTGTCCTGGGGCTTGGCCTTGTACGAGGTGGCGGCGCGCTGCGGCACCTGGTCGCCGTCGACCAGGTCGCGGGAGTCGAGCTCCCACTTCTTGCGGCCGCCGTCGAGGAGCTTCACGTCCTGGTGGCCGTAGAGCTTGAAGTACCAGAAGGCGTAGGACGCGAACCAGTTGTTGTTGCCGCCGTAGAGGACGACGGTCGTGTCGTTCGCGATGCCCTTGCCGGACAGGAGCTTCTCGAAGCCCTCCTGGTCGACGAAGTCGCGGCGGACCGGGTCCTGGAGGTCGTCGGTCCAGTCGATGCGGATCGCGTTCTTGATGTGGTTCTTGTCGTACGCGGAGGTGTCTTCGTCGACCTCGACGATGGCAACCTTCGGGTCGTCGATGTGGGCCTCGACCCAGTCAGCGTCTACCAGGACGTCGCTGCGGCTCATACTTCTTCTCCTCCGGGGCAGTTGCGGCGGGGCTGCGGTGCTGTGCGAGGGGATGCCGGGTACGGGCGGTGATGACGCGGTGGCGCGGCGTACACGGCACGGGGTGGCCCTGACGGGGGTCAACGGGCCTGGGGGATACGGGAGTCGGAGCTCCCGCTCAGAAGGTGCGACAGAGCATGGCGGCGACGCGGCACAGGTCTACTGCCCGCCGCTTCGTGAGGTCCGCCTGTCGTTGCATGCGTCCGATCGTAGGTACGCAGGGGCGGCCGTGTCACCGGCGTGTCGGATGATGAGACGCGATCATCCGCATAGTGGGATTAGTTGAACGCAAAAGCCGCCCGCGCGGGGGCGGGGTCCGGTGTCGGCCCCTACCGCATCCATCGCGCGGACGGCTCTGTCTCGTACTGCGGACCGGCCTCAGCCTGCCAGCTTCACGTTCGCGCCCTTGACCGAGATGTCCACGCCGTCCTGCGCAGCCCTCACCTGGTCGATCTTGATGCCGCCCGGCAGCCCGCCGACCCTCTCCTCGAAGTCGGTGACATCGCGGACGAGGCCCTCGGGGAGCGGGATCGTCACGCCCATGACCTCGAGGTTCTTCGGGATCTCATCGGCGTGCACCTTGATCGTGTCGTCCTCGACCCGGACCGAGCTCAGCACGTGCACCGGCTTCGGCAGCTTCACGCCGCCCTTGCTCACCTCGACCTCGACCTTGATCTTGCCGTCGCCGCCGTCGGAGAGGCCGACCACCTTGCCGGTGGCGCCGAGCGGCAGGTCGACCGGCTCGCCCTGGGACTCCTTGAGCAGCTCGTCGTAGGAGATACGCGCCGTTCCGGTGGCCTTCTCGGCGGTCGCGGAGCTGTAGTCGCCGGAGAACTCGACACCCTGCATCCGGGCGTTCAGATCGGCGATGCGGATCTTGTCGGAGCCGGAGGTGGCGTCGTAGTCCTGGATGCCGATCTCGACGTCGTCGAGCGTGCCGCCGACGACCTGGGTCAGGAAGGGGAAGCCCTTGATCGAGACGTCCGGCGTCTCGCTGAGCCCCTCGCTGGTACGCAGCTTGTCCGCGACCTCGTCCTCGGCGAATCCCACCGCGAGACGGTCGGCGCCCACGAACAGGCCGCCCAGGATCACGACGACGATCAGAAGTATTCGCACTGCGCGCTTGCTCATGTCCGGTGTTCCCCCACCTTGTCCCCCGCGCCGGCTGTCGCCGCCACGAGCCTGTTGCCGCGAGCCTAAAGGACAGGTCCCCGGCCGGAGAGCCCGGCGGGGACCTGTCGATCAGCTGTGACGATCAGTTGTACGCCGATTCAGCCGATCACACGGCCGAGTACGTAGACCGCCGGGGCGGCGGCCGCGAGCGGCAGGGCGACGCCCGCCGTCATGTGCACGAAGCGGGACGGGTAGTCGTAACTGGCCACCCGGTGGCCGATCAGCGCGCAGACACCGGCGCCGAGGCCGAGCAGGGCCCCCTTGCTGCCGCCCGCGGCGGAGCCGCTGTCAGACAGCGCGGTCATGCCGCCGACGGCGATGCCCGCCCCGGCGGCGGCGAGCAGCGCGACGACCACGGAGGCGGCCGTCGGCAGCGGAAGGGCGCGGGCCAGGACCGCCACGGCCACGGCGATGGCCCCCACGGTCACGGCGTCGTCCGCGGCCGCGAGGTGTCCGGCCGCGATGATCGCGAGCGCGGCGGAGGCGACGGTGGCCATGAGCCCGTACATCCGCTCATCGGCGGAGGCACGGCTGCGCAGCTGCAGCACGAGCACAAGCAGTACCCACACGCCCAGGGTGCCCAGGATCGCGGCGGGCGCGTTCTCCTTGCCGGTGGCGAGCAGCGCGACGTCGGCGACGACACCGCCGAGGAAGGCGAGCGCGATGCCCTGCCGGGCGGGCCACATCCCGTTCAGCCGGAACCACCCGGCGGCGGTGACGGCCTGCAGCACGATCAGCGGTACGAGAAGGGCGTACTGCCCGATGGCGGCACCCCCGGCGAGCAGCAGACCGAGCACGGCGGTGATCCCCGCGGGCTGGATCCCCGGCTCGATGATCGGCGACCGTCCCTCGGCACGGGCGCGCTGGGCGTCGGTGACGCGGGCGTTGCCGGTGGTGGTGGCGGGGCCGTAGCTGTCGGTTTCCTCGGCCACCGCCGGTTCCGCGTAGACGGGCGGAGGGGCGTCGTACGACGGAGGGGCCTCCGCCGGCAACGGCTGCCCGTAAGCCTGCGGCGGCAGATACGCCGTATCCGTCACGTCCGCCACAGGCGAAGGCTGGACCTGCGTGTCCCAGGTCTGCCCCTCCCACTGCTGGGTGTAAGCGTCCTGGGCGTACCCCTGCTGGGGATACTGCTGCTCAGGGGGATACCCCTGCCCCTGCTGCTGATACGGGTCGTACCCGTCGTACCCCTGATACGGCTGATCGCTCATAGCGCGCCTCACCCTCCTGCGAACGGCGGGAGCACCTCGACCGTGCCGCCCTCGGCCAGCCGTACCGTCTCATGCCCACGGGTCCCGACGGGGTGACCGTCGACGAGGAACGAGCATCGCTGCAGCACACGGACCAGTTCACCGGGGTGCCGCTGCCGCGCCGCCTCCAGCGCCTCGGCGAGCGTCGCCGCCGCGTACGGCTCCTCGGCGATCCCCGCGGCCGCCTTGGCCGCGGCCCAGTAACGAATGGTGCCGTTCACCATGCCGCGCACCCTCCTTTGCGGCTAGACCGCCGCCGCTCTCGCGGACGTGGCCACTCGCCGTCGTGGTTCCTCAATCGATGGTTCGGTCCACAAGGCTAGCCCGCTGGTGAAACGACCCACTTCGCGATCCGGTCCAGCAAGTCCTGCGTCGCCGCGTGCTCGGCGTGCCCCATGCCCGCCTCGAGCCACAGTTCCGCCCCGCCCTCCGCGGCGGCGGCCAGCATCCGCGGGTGGTCGACGGGGAAGTACGGGTCCCGGTCCCCGTGCACGATGAGCAGCGGCGTCGGCGCGATCCGCGGGACCGACTCGACCGGCGAGAGCGGGACCGGGTCCCACTCGTCCGGATGGATACGGGTCCGCAGGCCAAGGCGTCCCACGGCCCGCCCCGCCGGCCGCGTCACCAGCCAGTGCAGCCGCCGCATCGGCGCCGTCCCCCGGTAGTACCAACGGGCCGGAGCGCTCACCGCGACCACCGCGTCAACCCGCGCGTCCATCTCCGCGTCAACCCACGCTTCCGTGCGCCCCTCGTGCGCGGGACCGCTGAGTGCCGCGTGCCGCAGGACCACGGAGCCGCCCATCGAGAAGCCCACGGTCACCACCCGCGCATGCCCGAGCGACCGCGCCCACTCCACGGCGGCCGCCAGATCGAGCACCTCGCGGTCGCCGACCGTGGAGCGCCCGCCGGACGCCCCGTGCCCCCGGAAGGAGAAGGTGATCACGGCCGCACGCTGCGCGAAGACACCCGCCGCGCGGCGCACGTGGGGCCGCTCCAGATCGCCCGTGAAGCCGTGCGCGAGCACGATCGCGAGGTCGCCCGCGGGGTCGGGTCCGGGGTCGTACGCGGCGTCGATGTCGACTCCGTCCCGTGTACGGAGCGTTGCGCGCCGTTGAACGCGGGAGGGATCGCGAGTGATCGGCGGCACAGAAGATCCCGCCGCTTGGCCTGCCGGACCGGAAGTCATGTGGGCTATTCTCCTTGGCAGAGGATCCGGGCAGCGAAGCCCCCGGGTCCTTTCGTGCTTTCTGAGGCGCTGTATACGAACGACCCGTTCGGTCGTTACGGAGCCGGGGAAACCGCACGTGGGGCTCCCAGGGCGCGGGACCCCGCCGGCAGGAACAGTACGAAGCAGTGCCGTAAACGTCCTCGCAGGGACCGAGGAGGAACCGACGTTATGGGCGAGCGAAACGTGCACGACCGTAAGACGACCCAGGCAGGTGTGCGGCGATGAGTTCTCTGCTGCTCCTCACCAATGCCCTTCAGCCGTCGACGGAGGTGCTTCCCGCCCTCGGCCTGCTGCTGCACAACGTGCGGGTGGCCCCCGCCGAAGGCCCGGCCCTCGTCGACACCCCTGGTGCCGACGTCATCCTGATCGACGGCCGCCGTGACCTCCCGCAGGTCCGCAGCCTCTGCCAGCTCCTCCGCTCCACGGGACCGGGCTGTCCGCTCGTCCTCGTCGTCACGGAGGGCGGCCTCGCGGCTGTCACCGCCGACTGGGGGATCGACGACGTACTTCTCGACACGGCGGGGCCCGCCGAGGTCGAGGCGCGCCTGCGCCTCGCGATGGGCCGGCAGCAGATCGTCGCCGACGACTCCCCGATGGAGATCCGCAACGGCCCTCTCTCCGTGGACGAGGCGACGTACAGCGCGAAGCTGAAGGGCCGGGTCCTGGACCTGACCTTCAAGGAGTTCGAGCTGCTCAAGTACCTGGCGCAGCACCCGGGCCGCGTCTTCACGCGCGCCCAGCTCCTCCAGGAGGTCTGGGGCTACGACTACTTCGGCGGTACGCGGACGGTCGACGTACATGTACGACGGCTGCGCGCGAAGCTCGGCGTCGAACACGAGTCGCTCATCGGCACCGTCCGGAATGTCGGCTATCGCTTCGTCACGCCGGAGAAGGTCGACCGTGCGGCCGACGGGGAGAAGGCGAAGGCGGCGAGGCCCCGGGCGGAGGGCGAGCGCGAGGAGGCCGAGGGGAAAGCGGCACCCGCCGCGGCACCCGCCCCGGTGTCCCCGCCGAAGGAAGCTGCCGTACGCCCTGCCCAGCGGTAGTTCCATCCGCGTAGACTCCGCGCGTGGCCAAGGTGACTCGGGATGACGTGGCGCGACTTGCGGGTACTTCCACCGCCGTCGTCAGCTATGTCATCAACAACGGACCCCGGCCGGTCGCCCCGGCCACGCGCGAGCGTGTCCTCGCCGCCATCAAGGAGCTGGGGTACCGGCCCGACCGGGTCGCCCAGGCCATGGCGTCGCGGCGGACCGACCTCATAGGCATGATCGTGCCGGACGCGCGACAGCCGTTCTTCGCGGAGATGACCCACGCGGTGGAACAGGCGGCGTCCGAGCGCGGAAAGATGGTGCTCGTCGGGAACACGGACTACGTGGCCGAGCGCGAGACCCACTATCTGCGGGCCTTCCTCGGCATGCGGGTCTCCGGGCTGATCCTCGTCAGCCACGCCCTGACGGATTCGGCCGCCGCCGAGATCGACGCGTGGGACGCGCGGGTCGTGCTGCTCCACGAGCGGCCCGAGGGGATCGACGACGTGGCCGTGGTGACGGATGACCTGGGCGGCGGCCAGCTCGCCACCCGGCACCTGCTCGAGCATGGCCATGAGTACGTCGCCTGCGTCGGCGGCACGGCCGAGACCCCGACCGTCGGCGACCCCGTCTCCGACCACGTCGAGGGCTGGCGGCGGGCCATGCGGGAGGCCGGCCTTTCGGTGGAGGGGCGTCTTTTCGAGGCGCCGTACAACCGCTACGACGCCTACCAGATGGCCCTGGAGCTGCTGGCGCGTCCCGATCGCCCGACCGCGATCTTCTGCTCGACCGACGACCAGGCGATCGGCGTCCTGCGGGCGGCGCGGGAGCTGCGCATCGACGTCCCCGGGCAGCTGGCGGTCGCCGGCTTCGACGACGTGAAGGAGGCGGGCCTGACGGACCCGCCCCTGACGACGGTGGCGTCCGACCGCCCCGCGATGGCCCGCGCGGCGGTGGACCTGGTCCTGGACGACGGCCTCCGCGTGGCGGGCTCCCGCCGGGAGCGCCTGAAACTGTTCCCCTCGCGTCTTGTCGTGCGCCAGTCCTGCGGCTGCAACTGACGTCTGCCCCAGGCAGGGCGGCCAGGGGCTCGATGACCCCGGGGCCTTTACAACGGGCATACGCGGTTCTCTTGGGGTTCTCAGGGCGTCCTCAGGCCGCTCTCATCAAGGCCCCGCAGCCTGGATCCCATGACCGAAACCTTCCGCCACAGCGGCGAGTACCCTCAGCAACCGCAGGGCGCGTACCCACCTCCGCCCGCTTACGCACCGGAAGAGCCCCCGAAGCCGCCGCGCCGGCGGGCGAAGGGCCCCCTCGCGCTTCTCGCCGCCGTGGCCATCGCGGCAGCGGCCATCGGCGGCGGCACCGCCTACGCCTTCCAGGAGCTGACCGGCGGCGACGGCTCGTCGAGCTCCAGCGCCACCGGCACCGACGTCGTGCCCACCAGCCAGAAGGGCACCGTCTCCGGCGTCGCCGAGGCCGTCAGCCCCAGCATCGTCGAGATCAGCGCCAAGTCCAGCGCGGGCTCCGCCACCGGCTCCGGCGTGATCATCACGGACGACGGCGAGATCATCACCAACAACCACGTGATCTCCGGCGCCTCGTCGGTCAAGGTGACGACGAGTGACGGCAAGTCGTACACCGCCAAGGTCGTCGGCACCGACAGCAAGAAGGATCTGGCGCTGATCAAGGTGCAGGGTGCCTCCGGGCTGAAGGCCGCGAGCCTCGGGAATTCCGACAACGTCAAGATCGGCGACGACGTCGTGGCGATCGGCTCCCCCGAGGGCCTGACCGGCACCGTCACCAGCGGCATCATCTCCGCCCTCGACCGCGACGTCACCGTCTCGACGGACGAGGGACAGCAGCAGCCGGGCGGCGGCGACGGCGGCTGGCCGTTCGAGTACGGCGGCGAGCAGTTCAACGGCGACACCGGCTCGTCGAAGACCACGTACAAGGCCCTGCAGACCGACGCCTCGCTCAACCCCGGCAACTCCGGCGGCGCCCTCATCGACATGAACGGCAACATCATCGGCATCAACTCCGCGATGTACTCGCCCAGTTCGTCCCAGAGCGGCAGCGGCGACGCCGGCTCGGGCAGCGTCGGCCTCGGCTTCGCCATCCCCGTCAACACGGTCAAGGCCGACCTCGACACGCTGCGGGCCGGCTCCACCGACTGACCCCGCAGTCCCCCTCGTACGACACAGGAGGCCCCCCATGACCGCCACCCGCACCGGCACCGTCATCACCGTCAACCGCGCCCGGCACGCACTCGCAGTCACCATCGGCTGGGGGCGGCCCGACACCGATCCGGCGGGGCTCGGCCTCCCGCTCGCCGTCGCGCGACAGCTGCACGGCGCGACCACGAAGGAACGCGCCCCCGAAGTGGCGGCTCCCCCGCGACCCGCCGCGCGCCGCAAGCCCCGCGCCCGCGTGCGAGGCTGATGAAGGACCCGTCCGAGACCCACGCACCCGAGGAACCGACACCGATGAGCCCCGCCGAAGGCGAACAGCAGCAGCGCATCCTGATCGTCGACGACGAGCCCGCCGTGCGGGAGGCGCTGCGGCGCAGCCTCGCCTTCGAGGGGTACGGCACGGAGGTCGCCGTCGACGGCGCCGACGCGCTGGAGAAGGCCGCCGCCTACCGGCCCGACCTCGTCGTACTCGACATCCAGATGCCCCGCATGGACGGCCTCACGGCGGCGCGCAGGCTGCGGGCGACGGGCTCCACCACGCCCATCCTGATGCTGACCGCGCGCGACACCGTCGGCGACCGCGTCACCGGGCTCGACGCGGGCGCCGACGACTACCTGGTCAAGCCGTTCGAGCTCGACGAACTCTTCGCCCGCATCCGGGCGCTCCTTCGCCGCAGCTCGTACGCGGCCGCGTCCGGGCAGGCCGAGGAGGGCGACACCCTCGCCTTCGCCGATCTGCGGATGGACCTCGCGACGCGCGAGGTGACGCGGGGCGCGCGGACGGTCGAGCTGACCCGCACCGAGTTCACCCTCCTCGAGATGTTCCTCGCGCACCCCCGGCAGGTCCTCACGCGCGAGCAGATCCTCAAGGCCGTCTGGGGCTTCGACTTCGAGCCGTCCTCCAACTCCCTTGATGTGTACGTGATGTACCTGCGCCGCAAGACGGAGGCGGGCGGTGAGCCGCGGCTCGTGCATACGGTGCGGGGCGTGGGGTACGTGCTGCGGGCGGGCGAGTGAAGGGGCTCGTCCGGCGCTTCCGCTCACTGCCGTTGCGCTCACGGTTGGCGTTGCTGGTGACATCCGCGGTGGCACTGGCCGTCGCGGCCGTCGCGGTGTCGTGCTGGTTGCTGACCCGCGCCCAGCTCCGGGACCAGATGGACGACTCCCTGCGCAGCCTCAACGTGGGCGGCGCGTACCTCGGGGAGACGGTGGCCAACTGCCGCGACACCGGCACGTCCCCCGACGGCGAGACAGCGCCGGGTACTACCACCGTCTTCGTGCAGGTCGTCCAGCCGGACGGCACGCGCTGCGTGGGACTCGGCTCCACACCCGTGGTGGTCGAGGACCCGGACCTGGCAGTGGCTCAGCGTCTACGGGAGCAGACCCTCCACGACGGCAAGACCGACAGCGGCCAGCCGGTGCGCGTTCTGACGCAGACACAGGGCAACGTCACCGTCTCGCTGTCCCGTCCGCTCTCAGAGATCGACACCCCCCTGAACCGGCTCGCCCTGCTGCTCGCCTTCGTCGCCGGAATCGGCGTGATCGGCGCCGGCGCCGCAGGCCTCTGGGTGGCCCGCACCGGTCTCCGCCCCGTCGACGAACTCACCAAGGCCGTCGAACACGTCGCCCGCACCGAAGACCTGAACCTCCGTATCCCCGTCGACGGCGACGACGAGATCGCCCGGCTCTCGGAGTCGTTCAACTCCATGACCGCGTCCCTCGCCTCGTCCCGCGACCTCCAGCAGCAGCTCATCGCCGACGCGGGGCACGAGCTGCGCACCCCCCTCACCTCGCTGCGTACGAACATCGAGCTGCTCGCCCGCAGCGAGGAGACCGGGCGGGCCATTCCGCCCGACGACCGCAAGGCGCTGCTCGCGTCCGTCACGGCGCAGATGACCGAACTCGCCGCGCTGATCGGGGACTTGCAGGAGCTGTCCCGGACGGAGGCGGGCCAGGGCGGCAAGGTGCAGGTGGTCGCCCTGCACGACATCGTGGAGACGGCCCTGGAGCGGGCACGCCTGCGCGGGCCCGAGCTGACGTTCACCGCGGACCTCGCGCCCTGGTTCGTCCGGGCGGAGCCCCCCGCGCTCGAGCGGGCCATCGTGAACATCCTGGACAACGCGGTGAAGTTCGGGCCGCCGGGCTCGACCGTCGAGGTCGCTCTCAGACAGGGCGAGCTGACGGTCCGGGACCACGGCCCCGGCATCCCCCCCGAGGAACTCCCCCACGTCTTCGACCGCTTCTGGCGCTCCCCGTCGGCACGGAGCCTGCCCGGCTCGGGCCTCGGCCTGTCCATCGTGGCCCGCACGGTCCGCCAGGCCGGTGGCGAAGTGGCGCTGCGGCCGGCCACCGGCGGCGGAACGGAGGCGACGGTGCGCCTCCCCGGGGCGGCTGCTCCGCCCCCGAAATCGCTTGGTCCGGCCGGTGCTCAGCCCGGGAGCTCCGTGCGTTCCCACCATTCGTAGACGGGCAAGCTGCCTTCGGGGGTGTCCTGGTGGCGCGCTGTGACCCGGAAATGCTCGTATCCGCCGCGGAACGGGATCTTGAGCTCGATTCCGGGTGGGGTGACGTCGACGATCCGCTGAGGCAGATCGTCGGGGCCGCCCTCGAGGAACGCTTTCGGTGCATTGGTCATGCTGAGAGTTTCCCCCTGGAGAGCGGTCCGGCTCCCCCGTGACGCGCCGAAGGCCCGGCGCCCCCTCACTTGCCGATGCCGAGCCCCGCCCCGATCAGCTGCACCCTGATGCCGTCCTTCTGCACGCTCACGTCCTGGAGCCACACGTTCCCCGACCCCGGCAGCTTCGGCAGGCGGAAGGCGAGGGTGAGGCGGTCGGCGAGCACGGGGCGGGTGAGTTCGGACAGGCCCTTGAGGAGGGCGGGGTCCAGGCCGAGCTTCTTCAGGAGGTCGGGGTGGCCCATCGCGACGTCGATGAGGTTGAGGCCCATCACGTCGTTGACGAAGCGCGGGGAGCCGACCAGCTCGTTCAGCTTGGCGTCGCTCTGCAGGGCGGCGCCGAGGACCGAGTCGGGGACGCCGAGCCGCTTGACGATCGCCGGGACGGAGAGCAGCGCCTTCGCCTTGGACGTCTCCCGGGTGAGGCTGTCCGCGGCGGCCTTGCTCAGGTGCAGGCCCTCGGACTCGCGGGTGCCGGGCCGGTAGGTCGCCAGGTCGCCGATCTGCAGGCTCATCCGGCCGATGTCGGTGGAGATGCCGCGTTCGCCGTTGCGCTGGATGCGGGCGTCGGCGCGCACCTTCAGGTCGTGTCCGGCGACGGGCAGCCTGCCGCGGGCGAGCACCTGGTCACGGCCGTGGCCGGTGAACGTGACCTGGGAGGCGCCCAGTTCGCGGTTGAGGTCCTCGAAGGAGAGCAGCACCTCGCCGTGCATCTCGCGTATGAGGGCGCCCTTGATGTCGGTGGGGCCGTCGCCGCTGATCTGTACGTCGGTGGCGGTGGCGGAGACCTGGGCGAGCGAGATCCGGTCGGCGGCGACGTCGGGGACGGTGACCTTGACCTTGTCCACGCGCTGGTCGAGCACCTGGGTCAGGAAGGGGAAGCCCTCGATCTCGACCTCGGGCGCCGCGCTCAGGTGCATGGACTCCTTGAGCTTCTCCGCGGCCTCGTGCTCGGCGTAGAGCAGGGCCCAGCGGTCGCCGAGCGCGAGGAAGGCGGTGGCGACCAGCAGGGCGACGACGGCCTTCCCGGCGAGCGGGAGCCCGGCGAAGCGGTTGCGGCGGCGGCTGCCGCGGCGGTGGTTCGGGGGCTGCCAGGGGGCGTCTTCGGCGGTGTCGTCGGCCTCTTCGTGGAGGAACTCCTCCAGCGGGTTGGGCGCGAGGGCGCCGAGCTCGTCGTACGGGTTGAGCGGAGCGGTCGTCTCTACGGCCTCTTCCGTCTCCGGGTGCGGGACGGGAACCGATTCGGCGTGCCAACCATCAGACGGGTAGGCCTGGTTGTGATCGGGCGGAAGCGTGGCCATGCGGTGGGGGGAACGCATCAGCTGATTTCACCATACGTTCACACCCCACCCCAAGCCTTACTTACAGTAAGTACCGGTTTCGGCCACTTACTGAGCGTGCTTGTTAACGCGTCATTCACTTCGGGTCGTTCACTTCGGGTCGTTCACTTCGCCCGCTTCACTTCGACCGCTTCACTTCGCCCGATTCACTTCACGATGGTGATCCTGTCCGCCTTGGGCGGCGTGATCGGCTTGTCCGCCGAGGAGTTGGCGGTCAGGTAGTCGTTGAACGCCTTCAGGTCATCGCTGCCGACCAGCGGCTTCGTGCCCTTGCCGAGCTCGGCGAAGCCGTCGCCGCCGCCCGCGAGGAAGGAGTTCATCGCCACACGGTAGGTCGCGGCCGGATCTATCGCCTTGCCGCCCAGCTTGATGGAGTCGGTGACGACACGGTCGGCGCCGGTCTTGGTCATGTCGAGGGTGTACGTCAGACCGTCCGAGACCTGAAGGATCTTCGGGGACGCCTCGTTGGGCCCGCTCACCTGCTGCTTGAGCCCGGTGATGAGCTGCGCCCCGGTCAGGTCGACGAGATTGACCGTGTTGCTGAACGGCTGCACGGTGAAGCCCTCGCCGTACGTCACCACACCGTCGCCCTCGCCGCCGCTCGCCTTGAAGACGAGGTCGGAGCGGATGCCGCCCGGGTTCATCAGGGCCAGATCCGTCTCCGGGTCGAGTGACTTGCCGTGCGCGAGCTGCGCGTCCGCGATCAGGTCGCCGAGCGGCGCCTCGGGCGCGCCCGCGCCGCGCCCCGGGATGTCGGCGGAGATGAAGCCCACGGGCTTGCTGGCGACGGGCTCGGCCAGCTTGTTCCAGCGCCCGATGAGCGAGGTCATGTCCTTGGCCTTGGCCTGCTCACGGCTGACGACGTGGTTCGCCGACTTCACGGACGTACGGACGATGTCCTTCGTCTTGCGGTCGTACGTGAGCGTCGTGTCCGTGTAGAGCTTCCCGTAGGAGGAGGCGGACGTGACCATGCGGGGCTTGCCCGCCGGGTCCGGGATGGTGCAGACGTACGCGGAATGCGTGTGGCCGGTGACCAGCGCGTCGACCTTGGGCGTGATGCCCTTGGCGATGTCGGTGATCGGGCCGGAGATGCCGTCGCCCGCGCCCGGGGAGTCGCAGTCGTAGTTGTAGCTCTGCGAGGCGGGCGAGCCGCCCTCGTGGATGAGCGTGACGATCGACTTCACGCCCTGCTTGTCGAGCTCCTTGGCGTACTTGTTGACCGTCTTGATCTCGTCGTGGAACTTCAGGCCCTTGACGCCGTCGGCGGAGACGATGTCGGGCGTGCCCTCGAGGGTCACACCGATGAAGCCGATCTTGACGCCCTTGTGCTTCCACACCCAGTAGGGCTTGAGGATGGGCTTGTCCGTCTTCTCGTCGGTCACATTGGCCGCGAGATAGGGGTAGTCGGCCCCCTTGAACCTCTTGCCCTCCTCGAAGCAGCCGTCCTTGGGGTGACAGCCGCCGTTCTGCATGCGGGCCAGCTCCTTGGCCCCCTCGTCGAACTCGTGGTTCCCGACGCTGGTGACGTCGAGGTTCAGCTTGTTCATCGCCTCGATCGTCGGCTCGTCGTGGAAGAGGCCGGAGAGGAGCGGGCTCGCGCCTATGAGGTCACCGGCCGCCGCGGTGACGGTGTAGGGCTTGTCCTTGCGGGCCGTACGGAGAGACGTGGCGAGGTACTCGGCACCGCCCGCGTCGATCTTCTTCTCGGTCCCGTCGGGCTGCTTCTCCGTCACCTGGCCCGAGGAGCCGGCCGGCGGCTGCAGATTGCCGTGGAAGTCGTTGAAGGACAGCAGCTGCACATCGACCGTGCGCTTCTTGGCGGCGCCCGCTGCGTCCTGCCCGCCGGAATCCCCGCCGGACTGCCCCGCGTTCGCGGGCAGCGCGGCGGCCATCGCGCCGAGCGTGGCGAGACCGGCGGCGACGGCGAGCACGCGGGCGGTGCGGCGTCTGGGCCGAGGCGGCTGTGGTGTGGCTGACACGTGTCCCCCTGGGGTGGGTGTGAGACGGCTGGAGGCGGTGACACTCCGTGCGCAGCCTAGGGTCAACGCGCGTAGCGCGACAGGGGGTTGCCGGTTACGGGCCGGTTGCCGTCGAGGGCGTTACGGGCGCTTGGGGCAAAGTGCCCGCGGGGTCGATGCGGCATCACGTGGGTCGGGTGAGCCGCTGCGGGAGCGGCCGCCGCCGTACCCTCGACACCATGACTGACGAGCAGCAGCCTCCCGCCACCATGCGGCAGATCGACACCGTCGACGCCCTCACCCCCTCCCAGGCCGAAGCCGTGCTCGGGCTCATCGCGGACGCCGCCCGCGCGGACGGCCAGCAGGCCGTCTCCGAGCAGGGCCGGCTGCAGCTGCGGGGTGGTGCGCGGACGGGGGTGCGGCATCTGCTGCTGACCGTCGACGGCGAGTTCATCGGGTACGCGCAGCTCGAGGACACCGACCCCATCGAGGCACCCGCCGCCGAGCTGGTCGTGCACCCCGCACACCGCGGCCGCGGGCACGGCCGCGCGCTCGGCACGGCGCTGCTCGGCGAGTCGGGCCGCCGGCTGCGGATCTGGGCGCACGGCGGCCACTCCGCCGCCCGGCACCTGGCGCAGGTGCTCGGCCTGACCCTCTTCCGTGAACTGCGGCAGATGCGGCGGACGTTGGGCGATCTCGACCTGCCCGAGCCGGTGCTGCCGGAAGGGGTCTCCGTACGTACCTTCGTCCCCGGCCAGGACGACACGGCCTGGCTCGCGGTGAACGCCGACGCCTTCGCCCACCACCCCGAGCAGGGCTCGCTCACCCAGCGCGACCTGGACGACCGCAAGGCGGAGCCGTGGTTCGACCCGGCGGGGTTCTTCCTCGCCGAGCGCGAGAGCGACGGCGAGTTGGTCGGCTTCCACTGGACCAAGGTGCACGCCGACGAGAACCTCGGTGAGGTGTACGTCGTCGGGGTGCGCTCGGGCGCGCAGGGCGGCGGCCTCGGCAAGGCGCTCACGACGATCGGCCTGAACCACCTGGCGGCGGCGGGCCTGCCGACGGCGATGCTGTACGTGGACGCGGACAACAAGGCCGCGGTGAGCGTCTACGAACGGCTCGGGTTCATCACGCACGAGACGGATCTGATGTACCGGACGGAGTCCTGAGGGACGTAGGAACGCGGGAAGGGCGCGGTGTTCTCACGGGGAACACCGCGCCCTTCGCGCGTCCTGGACATCCCGCTACTTCGGCGTGATCGGCTCCATGCACATGGAGTACTGCACGCGGCCGCGCCGGGTCTGCTGGTACTCGGACTCGCCCGGAGCGCACTCGGACTCGTTCAGGCTCGTGACCTTGTACTGGGCCTCGGCACTCGAGCAGTCGACGGTCTCCATGTCGGGGCTGCTGTCCGACCCCTTGTTCCGCATGCAGTCGCCGACCTCGGTGGCGTCGTCCGCGACCGCGGGCTCGCTGGCGGAGCTGCCGGGCGTATGGCTGCTGGGGCTCGTGGTGTTGCCCCGGCTCGTGTACCACCAGACACCCGCGATGACGCCCGCGATGAGCAGCGTCGCCACCTTCATCAGGGGTGACTGCCGGTTGAAGGAGCCGCCGCCACCGCCGCCGCGCGGGCGCTGCGGCTGCGGCTGCTGGGGCGGGAACTGCTGCTGCCCGTAGGGCGGTTGGGGCTGCTGACCGTACTGGGGCTGCTGGCCCTGATACGGCGGCTGGCCCTGATACGGCGGCTGGCCCTGATACGGCGGCTGCCCGTAGGGCTGCTGCTGGTAGCCGCCCTGTGGCGGCGGAGGCATCGACAAGGTAAGTCCCCCGACTTTCCATACATGTTCACGTCATTGCTGAGCGGCAGACGTTACAAGAGCCCGCACCCCTTGACGGAACGCGCCCCCTTGCACCACCCTTTCACTACTCAACTAGTGAAAGGGTGGTGCAAGGGCATGGTCGAGTTCCGTATCGACCGGCGCAGTGGCGTCGCCACCTATCTCCAGATCGTCCAGCAGACCCGACAGGCCCTGCGCCTGGGCCTGTTGGAGCCGGGGGACAAGCTGCCCACGGCCCGTGAGGTCGTCGAGGCCACGGCCATCAACCCGAACACGGTCCTGAAGGCCTACCGCGAACTGGAACGCGAGGGCCTGGTCGAGGCCCGCCGCGGGCTCGGCACCTTCGTACGGAAGTCGCTGGGCTCCGCGCCCGCCGACTCCCCGCTGCGCGGCGAGCTCGACGCATGGGCCGCCCGCGCCCGCGCCGCCGGCATGGAGAGGGACGACGTCGCCGCGCTGTTCACCGCCGTACTCGAAGAGCACTTCACACAGTCAGAGCAGCCAGAGCAGTCCGAGCACGTATCCGAGGGGGACTCCGCATGACCGACACCGCCATCGAGGCGGCCGCGCTGGCCAAGAGTTACGGGCGGCGGGGCAGGGCCGCCCTCGGCGACTGCTCCTTCCGGCTGCCCGCCGGACGCGTCTGCGCGGTCGTCGGGCCCAACGGAGCGGGCAAGTCGACGCTGCTCGCCCTCGCCGCCGGTCTTTTCCGCCCGACCTCGGGCACCCTCACCGTCCTCGGCACCGACCCGGCCGCCGCCCGCGAGCGCGTCGCGTACGTCGCCCAGGACAAGCCGCTCTATCCGCAGCTCAGCATCGCCGACACCCTGCGGCTCGGCGCCGAGCTGAACCCCGGCCGCTGGGACGCCGGCGTCGCCGAACGTGTCGTATCAGAAGGGGAGTTGGATCCGAAGAACCGCATCCGTTCCCTCTCCGGCGGCCAGCGCACCCGCGTGGCGCTCGCCCTCGCGCTCGGCAAGCGGGCCGAACTGCTGCTCCTGGACGAGCCGATGGCCGACCTCGACCCGCTCGCCCGCCACCAGCTGATGGGGACGCTGATGGCCGAGGCCGCCGAGCACGGCACCACCGTCGTGATGTCCTCGCACATCGTCGGTGAACTCGCCGACGCCTGCGACCACTTGCTGCTCGTCTCCGGCGGCCGGGTGCGGCTCGGCGGCGGCATCGACGACCTCGTCGCCGCGCACACCCTGGTCACCGGGCGCCGCCCGCTCGCCGAACTCGCCCCGCACACCGTCGTCGAGTCCCGCGCCACCGGACGCGGCCTGACCGCGCTGATCCGCCCGGAGGGCTCCGTCGACACCGGCTGGGATGCCGAAGAACCCTCCCTGGAGGAACTGTTGCTCGCCCATCTCCGCTCCCCCGAAGCTCCCGCCCTGCTGACGCCGGGCACGACGGCCCGCGCCGAGCGCGAGGTGACGGCATGAGTTCTCCTCTCCTTCACGGTCCGCGCTGGGCGGACGTCCGGCTGCACCGCACCGCGCTGTGGACGGCGGGCGGCCTCGTCGTCCTGGCGGCGGTGGTGACGGGATACCTGCGGTGGGCGGCCTCGGCCTACCCGGCGTCGACCGCCGACTGCTACGGCCCCTGCGAGGACACCTTCCTCGGGTTCGCCAGCGCCATGGACCTGCTCTCCAGCGCCATGGAACAGGGGGCCGTGGCCCTGCTGCTCCTGCCCGTGCTGATCGGCGCCTTCGTCGCAGGCCCGGTGATCGGCCGCGAGATGGAGTCCGGGGCGTACAAGCTGGCCTGGACCCAGTCGGTCTCCCCCGCGCGCTGGCTTGCGTCGAAGCTGACAACGGCCGCCGCGCTGACCGCGGGCGGCGCGCTCGTGCTCATGGCCGTCTTCCAGCTCGGCGCCTGGAACCTCCTGGGCCGCTGGAATCTCTCCTGGACCGACCGCGGCGTGTACGAGGCGGTCGGCCCCGCGCTCGTCGCGTACTGCCTGTTCGGCGTGGCCGTCGGCGCGCTGGTGGGGCTGCTCGTGCGCCGCACGCTGCTCGCCCTGTCCGTCGCCGGTGTCGTCACCGGCGGCGTCCTGCTCGCCCTGGGCAACATCCGCTGGAACCTGTTCCCGGTGAACACGGTCTCCGGGCCGGCGTCGGGCGCGGGCTACCTGCCGAAGGGCATCCCCGCGGACTCCCTCATCATGGACATAGGCGTCCACAACGCGGCCGGTGAACACTTCATCGCCGGCCAGTGCACCCCCGGCCAAGGGGCCGACTTCCCCTGCCCGGCCGACACCCGCATCACCGGCTGGTACGCGGAATTCCATCCCCATTCCCACTTCTGGTACGTCCAGTTGATCGAAACCGGGATCGTGCTGGTTCTGGCGGCGGCGGCCGGGTATGCGGCCTTCCGGGTGCTGAAGCGGCGTACGCCCTGACGGACCGCCACCCATACGGACAGACCCCCGGCCGTGTAGACGTCCGGGGGTCGTCGGCACATGTCCCGCACGTCATGTCGCCGTAACCAGTGATTCAGACAGGCTTGCGACCCTCACTCAATGCAGCCCGCCGTGCCCGACCCTCCCCCGAAGAACGGGAAGCTCCGCCTCACCCCGGCACTCTCCGACGCGCCCATCGGGGTCCCCGCGCGGAAGAATGGGGCCATGAGCCAGCCCAGCAGGCAAGGACAGGTCCAGCACGCCCAGCCCTCCGTGGGCTCGATCGCCGCGCACCGCCCGCACACGCTGTCGGCGGCGGTGTCCGACCTCGACCCCGACATCGACGCGGATCTCGACGCGTACGACGAGGACGGCCAGGTGGGACACGACGGCCAGGAGCTTCCGCAGGGCCGTTTCCTGGACCGGGAGCGCAGCTGGCTGGCCTTCAACGAGCGGGTTCTGGAGCTGGCCGAGGATCCGAACACCCCGCTCCTCGAGCGGGCCAATTTCCTGGCGATCTTCGCCTCGAACCTGGACGAGTTCTTCATGGTCCGGGTGGCGGGACTCAAGCGCCGCATCGCGACCGGCGTCGCCACCCGTTCGGCCTCAGGCCTGCAGCCCCGCGAGGTCCTCGACCTGATCTGGAACCGCTCCCGCGAGCTCATGGCCCGGCACGCCGCCTGTTACCAGGAAGACGTGGCCCCCGGCCTGGCCGACGAGGGCATCCACCTGGTCCGCTGGAACGAGCTGACCGAGAAGGAGCAGTCCCGCCTCTTCACGCTCTTCCGGCAGCAGATCTTCCCCGTCCTGACCCCCCTCGCGGTCGACCCGGCGCACCCCTTCCCGTACATCTCGGGGCTCTCGCTGAACCTGGCCGTGGTCGTGCGCAACCCGGTCTCGGGCCACACGCACTTCGCACGCGTGAAGGTCCCGCCACTGCTCTCCCGCTTCCTCGAGGCCTCCCCGCAGCGCTACGTCCCCATCGAGGACGTCATCGCCGCTCCCGCGCACCTCGCGGAGCTGTTCCCGGGCATGGAGATCCAGGAGCATCACATGTTCCGGCTCACCCGGAACGAGGACCTGGAGGTCGAGGAGGACGACGCCGAGAACCTCCTCCAGGCCCTGGAGAAGGAGCTCATGCGGCGCCGCTTCGGGCCGCCGGTGCGCCTCGAGGTCGAGGAGTCCATCGACCGGAACGTCCTCGACCTCCTCGTGCGCGAGCTGAAGATCAGCGAGGCGGAGGTCTATCCGCTGCCGGGCCCGCTCGACCTGACCGGCCTCTTCGGCATCGCGGCCCTCGACCGGCCCGAGCTGAAGTACCCGAAGTTCATCGCGGGCACGCACCGCGACCTCGCCGAGGTCGAGTCGGCTTCGGCCCCCGACATCTTCGCGGCCCTTCGCGAACGCGACGTACTGCTCCACCACCCGTACGACTCGTTCTCCACGTCCGTGCAGGCCTTCCTGGAGCAGGCGGCCGCCGACCCGGACGTGCTCGCGATCAAGCAGACGCTGTACCGGACGTCGGGCGACTCCCCCATAGTCGACGCGCTGATCGACGCCGCCGAGTCGGGCAAGCAGGTGCTCGTCCTGGTCGAGATCAAGGCGCGCTTCGACGAGCAGGCCAACATCAAGTGGGCGCGGAAGCTGGAAGAGGCGGGCTGCCACGTCGTCTACGGCCTGGTCGGCCTGAAGACGCACTGCAAGCTGTCGCTCGTCGTCCGCCAGGAGGGCGAGTCGCTGGTCCGCTACTCGCACGTCGGTACGGGCAACTACCACCCCAAGACGGCCCGGCTCTACGAGGACCTGGGGTTGCTCACCGCCAAGCAGGAGGTGGGCGCGGACCTCTCCGACCTCTTCAACCGGCTCTCCGGCTACTCGCGCCGCGAGACCTACCGCAGGCTGCTCGTCGCCCCCAAGTCCCTGCGCGACGGCCTGATCTCCCGCATCAACAAGGAGACACAGCACCACCGCGCGGGCCGCCCCGCCTACGTACGCATCAAGGTCAACTCGATGGTCGACGAGGCGGTGGTGGACTCCCTCTACCGCGCGTCCCAGGCGGGTGTGCCGGTGGACGTGTGGGTGCGCGGGATCTGCGCGGTGCGGCCGGGTGTCACGGGCCTCTCGGAGACGATCCGGGTGCGTTCCGTGCTCGGCCGCTTCCTGGAGCACTCCCGCGTCTTCACCTTCGGCAACGGCGGCGAGCCCGAGGTGTGGATCGGCAGCGCCGACATGATGCACCGCAACCTCGACCGCCGTATCGAAGCACTGGTCAGGGTCACCGACCCGGCACACCGGGCAGCGCTCAACCGGCTCCTGGAGACCGGCATGTCGGACACCACCGCCTCCTGGCACCTGGGCGCGGACGGCAACTGGAACCGGCACGCGCTGGACCCGGAGGGCCAGCCCCTGCGGAACGTACAGGAGATGCTCATAGACGCCCGGAGGCGCCGGCGTGGCACAGCAACACCTTGACGAGTCGACGGCGGGCGAGGTCCTGGCGGCCTATCTCCAGGCCCAGGCCACGGAGTTCCTGCGCTCGCTGCGGCTGCACCGCGAGTCGACGACGGACGCGCAGGGCGCCGAGGAATCCCTCGAGGCGGCCCGCGCCCTGCGCCGCGCGGCCCGCCGCATCGGCGGCACGCTGCACACGTTCCGCCCGCTCCTGGAACAGCAGTGGGCGACGGACCTGCGCCCCGAACTGGCCTGGCTCTCCGGCACGCTGGCCCGCGAACACGCGTACGCGACGCGGCTGGAGCGGTTGCTCGACGCGCTGCATCGGCTGTCGGGGGCGCCGACCGTCCCCTCCCCCAAAGACGCTGTCGAGGCTGCTGTGGGCAGGCGTTCCGCACGGCGAGGGGGGTCCCCCCGCTCGAACGGAGTTGAGAGTGGGGGAGGGTGGGCACAGCCCTCAGCGCAGGGTGCCGATGAGCCGGGCGGTGCGCCACGCGGCCTGACGGTCGGCGCGGCCAAGGCCGCGGCCCTGCTCGAGCGGCAGCTCACCCTCGCAAGGACGCGGGCCCACTCCACCGCCCTCCAGGCCTTCGGCTCCTCCCGCTTCCACGCCGTGGCGGACAACGTGGCGGTACTGGCCAGCGAGGTCCCCCTCAGCACCAGCAGGGAAGCCCTGCACCCCCTGGCGGCCAAAGCGGAGTCGAACCTCGCGGAAGCCGTCGCCGCACTCCCCCTCGGCCAGGCGGGCCACCCGTACAACGCCGAAGCCCTGGTCCACGGCCTCGCGGCAGAGGCGGCGAACGAGGCCCAGGACGCCCCCTGGCTCAAGGCCCGCGCCCTGCTGCGCCTGCACAGGTACGCCCAGGAGGTCCTCCAGGCGAGCACGGCCGCCACCCCCGGCAACGACCTCCGCCTCACGGACGCGGGCCACGCCCTCGACCGCCACAGGGAAGCCGCCGACGCCGCATCGGCAGCCGCGTCGGCGGCCCGGACCCCCCGCATCGCCCCGGCCACCGCGTACGCCCTCGGCGTTCTGCACGCCGACCAGCGCCACGAGGTCGAAGCGGCGAGGTTCGACTTCCACCAGGCATGGCTGCGGGAGGCGGTGCACACCCCATGACCGCCGGCAACGGCACCGAAGGCATCGTCAGGGCCGCCGGCTGCGTCCTGTGGCGCCACTCCCCGCACGACGGCGAGCTGGAGATCTGCCTGGTCCACCGGCCGAAGTACGACGACTGGTCCCACCCGAAGGGCAAGCTGAAGCGCGCCGAAGAACCCCTCGCCGCCGCCCTGCGCGAGGTCGAGGAGGAGACCGGCTTCCGCTGCGTCCCCGGCGCCCGGCTCCCCACGGTCCGCTATCTCGCCCAGGGCCGCCCCAAAGAGGTCAGCTACTGGGCGGCCGAGGCGGCCGACGGTCACTTCGTGCCCAACAACGAGGTCGACCGCGTCCGCTGGCTGGCCCCGCCCGCCGCCCGCAACCGCCTCACGCAACCCCGCGACCAGCGCCTTGTCGACGCTTTGCTCAGCGTCCTCAACCCTGCGTGACCATTCGGCTACTTTCCGTAGAGTCGGACCTAACCAGGCCGACCGCCGAGGTTCACCCGCCGTTCACTCGCGCCCATCGGCCGCTTCACCTGCCCTGCCTAATTTCGGCCTTACAACACGACGTAAGACCGCAAGACCGCAAGAAGCAAAGACGAACGACCTCGCACGCCGCCACCCCAAGGACGGCGGCTCCCGGAAGGAACTCCGAAGTGAAGCTTCAGCGCAAGAACCGGCTCCGCGCCCTCTCGCTCGGCGCCATCGCCGTCTCCGGCGCCCTGGCCCTCACGGCGTGCGGCTCCGACGACACCAGCGGCGGCGACGGTGGCACCGGCAAGGAGACCAACGCCAACGCCAACATCAAGTGTGATGACGCCAAGGGCCAGCTCGCGGCCTCCGGCTCGTCCGCGCAGAAGAACGCGATCGACGCCTGGCGCAAGGTCTACTCGACCACCTGCACGGACGTTCAGCTGAACTACAACCCGACGGGTTCCGGCGCCGGCATCACCGCGTTCATGCAGGGCCAGACCGCCTTCGCGGGCTCCGACTCGGCGCTGAAGCCCGAGGAGATCGCGGCGTCGAAGAAGGTCTGCAAGGACAGCCAGGCCATCGACCTGCCGATGGTCGGCGGCCCGATCGCCGTCGGTTACAACGTGCCCGGTGTGGACAACCTCGTCCTGGACGCCGAGACCCTCGCCAAGATCTTCGACGACAAGATCAAGACCTGGGACGACAAGGCGATCGCGAAGCTGAACCCCGACGCGAAGCTGCCGAAGACCAAGATCCAGGCCTTCCACCGCTCGGACGAGTCCGGCACCACGGACAACTTCACCAAGTACCTCAAGGGCGCCGCTCCCGACGCCTGGTCGTACGAGCCCGGCAAGTCCTGGGAGGCCAAGGGCGGCCAGTCCGCCAACGGCTCCTCCGGTGTCGCGGGCCAGGTCAAGCAGACCGCCGGCGCCATCTCCTACTTCGAGCTCTCCTACGCCGCCGACGGCATCAGCACCGTCGACCTGCAGACCGAGGCCAAGAAGCCGGTGAAGGCCACCGTCGACAACGCCTCCAAGGCCATCTCCGAGGCCAAGGTCGTCGGCAAGGGCAACGACCTCGCCCTCGAGCTGAACTACAAGCCCACCGCCGAGGGCGCCTACCCGATCACCCTGGTGACGTACGAGGTCCTCTGCGAGAAGGGCAACAAGGCCGAGACCCTGGCCGCGACCAAGTCCTTCCTGAGCTACATCGCCAGCGAGGACGGCCAGAACGTCCTCAAGGAGAACGACTACGCGCCGATCCCGGCCGAGATCATCTCCAAGGTCCGCACGACCGTCGCCGGCCTGAAGTAGCTGAACCGAGTGCGGCCGGCCCCGCTGACCAGGGCCGGCCGCACCGTCCGGTGCACCGCCGCCAGGAGCGACTCCCGCTGATACAGCGCTGACGAGCTCCGCAGACCGGAGAATCCCATGGATATACCAAGCAGTACGACGACACCCCCACCCCTCGACCACGTGAAGCCCTCGGCCGTCACGCCCAAGCGTGCCGCCCGCGGAGCCACCCGCCCCGGCGACCGGATCTTCCTCGGTCTCTCGCGCGGCTCCGGCATCACGCTGCTCGTGATCATGGCCGCCATCGCGGCCTTCCTGACCTACCGTTCGGCCCTCGCGCTCGCCGACAACACGGGCAACTTCCTCACCACCTTCGAGTGGGACCCGGCCGGTACGACCACCGGGGGCAAGCCGTTCTTCGGCATCGCGGTCCTGGTCTTCGGCACCGTGGTGAGCTCGGTGATCGCCCTGGCGATCGCCGTCCCCGTGGCCATCGGCATCGCGCTGTTCATCTCGCACTACGCGCCGCGCAAGCTGGCCACCCCCATCGCCTTCGTGATCGACCTGCTGGCCGCCGTGCCGTCGATCGTCTACGGCCTGTGGGGCGCCCTCGTGGTCGCGCCCAATCTGACCGGCCTCTACAGCTGGCTCGACGACTACTTCGGCTGGACCGGGATCTTCGAGTACCAGGGCGGCGCCCCGCGCTCCCTGATGACGGTGGGCATCCTGCTCGCCATCATGATCCTGCCGATCATCACCAACGTCAGCCGCGAGGTCTTCCTGCAGGTCCCGAAGATGCACGAGGAGGCCGCGCTCGCGCTCGGCGCCACGCGCTGGGAGACCATCCGCATGTCGGTGCTCCCCTTCGCACGCTCGGGCGTCATCTCCGCCTCGATGCTGGGCCTGGGCCGTGCGCTCGGCGAGACGATCGCCGTCGCCACCGTGCTCTCCCCGACCTTCCTCATCAGCGCGTCCGTGCTCGACCCCGGCGGCGGCACCTTCGCGCAGAACATCGCCAGCAAGTTCAACGAAGCCAGCGAGTACGGCCGTGACGCGCTCATCGCCTCCGGTCTGGTCCTCTTCGTCATCACGCTGCTGGTCAACGGCGCGGCCCGCCTGATCATCGCGCGCCGCAAGGAGTACTCGGGGGCCAACGCATGAGCGCCACCATCGTCAAGCCCACGAGCAGCCTGCAGGGCGCCCGTCTCCCGCGCTGGACGCCGCTGGTCGTCGCGCTCGGCTCCGCCGCCGCCGGCATCGGCATCGGCGTGGGGGCGAGCCTCGACAGCCGTATCCAGTGGGGTCTGATCGCGGCCATCCTCTTCATCGTCGTCTCGTACGTCGTCGCGGTCGCCGTCGAGGGCGCGCGCCAGGCCAAGGACCGCCTCGCCACCTCGCTGGTGTGGGTCACCTTCCTGCTGGCCGTCGTCCCGCTCGCCTCGCTGATCTACGAGACCGTCGAGCGCGGCACGAAGGTCTTCAACGGCTACTTCCTGACCCACTCCATGGGCGTCGTCGCGGACGACGAGCCCGGCGGCGGCATCTACCACGCGATCATCGGCACCCTGGAGCAGGTGCTCCTGGCCTCGCTGATCGCCGTGCCGATCGGCCTGCTCACCGCGATCTACCTCGTCGAGTACGGGCGCGGGAAGCTCTCCAAGGTCGTCACGTTCTTCGTGGACGTCATGACCGGCATCCCGTCGATCGTCGCGGGCCTGTTCGTCCTGAGCTTCTGGATCCTGATCCTGGGCTTCGACTTCTCCGGCTGGGCCGGCGCCATGGCGCTCGCCATCCTGATGATGCCGGTGATCGTGCGCTCCACGGAGGAGATGCTCAAGCTCGTACCGAACGAGCTGCGGGAGGCGTCACTCGCCCTCGGCATCCCGAAGTGGCGGACCATCCTGAAGGTGGTCCTGCCCACCGCGATCGGCGGCATCACGACGGGCGTCATGCTCGCCGTCGCCCGTATCGCGGGCGAGACCGCGCCGGTCCTGCTCCTGGTCTGGGTCAACCCCATGATCAACACGAATCCGTTCGAAGGCTCGCAGGCCTCGCTGCCGCTGTACGTCTACCAGCAGTACGCGGCGGGCAATCAGGCCGGTTACGACCGCGCCTGGGCCGCGGCACTCGCCCTCATCGGCTTCATCATGATCCTCAACCTGGCGGCCCGCGGCGTAGCCCGCTGGAAGGCCCCCAAGACGGGCCGCTGACCGCGGCCACTCAGCGACCCCCTCGTACCCCCCTGAAAGCAGTGATCCCCATGGCCAAGCGAATCGACGTATCGGGCCTGACCGCGTACTACAGCGCCCACAAGGCCATCGAGGACATCTCGATGACCGTGGAGCCCCGCTCCGTGACCGCCTTCATCGGCCCGTCCGGCTGCGGCAAGTCGACCTTCCTGCGCACCCTGAACCGCATGCACGAGGTCACCCCCGGCGGCCGCGTCGAGGGCAAGGTGCTCCTGGACGACGAGGACCTCTACGGCTCCGGCGTCGACCCGGTCGCGGTGCGCCGCACGGTCGGCATGGTCTTCCAGCGCCCGAACCCGTTCCCGACGATGTCGATCTTCGACAACGTGGCGGCGGGCCTGCGGCTCAACGGCTCGTACAAGAAGAGCGAGCTGAGCGCCATCGTCGAGAAGTCCCTCAAGGGCGCCAACCTCTGGAACGAGGTCAAGGACCGCCTGAACAAGCCCGGCTCCGGCCTCTCCGGCGGTCAGCAGCAGCGTCTGTGCATCGCCCGCGCGATCGCGGTCGAGCCGCAGGTCCTGCTCATGGACGAGCCCTGCTCGGCCCTGGACCCGATCTCGACCCTCGCCATCGAGGACCTGATCGGCGAGCTGAAGGAGCGCTTCACGATCGTCATCGTGACGCACAACATGCAGCAGGCGGCGCGCGTCTCGGACCGTACGGCCTTCTTCAACCTCTCGGCGGTCGGCCAGCCCGGCAAGCTCGTCGAGATCGACGAGACGGAGCGGATCTTCTCCAACCCGTCCGTGCAGGCGACCGAGGACTACATCTCGGGCCGCTTCGGATAAGCCCCACCGATAAGCCCCACCAACTCCTTGCGGTGCTGCATGGCGGTGCCACCGCAGGGGCAACAAGAAAGGCCCGCCCCCTGGCTCCCGGGGGGCGGGCCTTTCCGTTGCTCTCTTTCCGGCATTCCTACAGGATCGCGAGATTCACGATCCAGAAGCTCGCCGCGGCGACCAGCGCCGCGGCAGGCATCGTGATGAACCAGCCCAAGATGATGTTCTTGGCGACACCCCACCGCACCGCGTTTACGCGCTTCGTCGCACCCACACCCATGATCGCGGAGGTGATGACATGCGTCGTGGAGATCGGCGCGTGGAACATGAAAGCGGTGGTGAACATGATGCCCGCGCCGGTGGTCTCGGCGGCGAATCCCTGCGGCGGGTCCAGTTCGATGATCTTGCGGCCGAGGGTCCGCATGATGCGCCAGCCGCCCGCGTACGTTCCCGCGGAGAGCATCAGCGCACAGGCGATCTTGACCCAGATCGGAATCGGCGCGTCGGCGCTCTGCACATCGGAGATGACCAGGGCCATCACCACGATGCCCATCGTCTTCTGCGCGTCCTGCAGACCGTGACCGAGGGCCATTCCGGCCGCCGAAACGGTCTGCGCGATACGGAATCCGCGCTTGGCCTTGTGCGGATTCGACTTGCGGAACATCCACATGATCGCGCACATCACCAGATAGCCGGCGACGAGGCCGACCAGCGGCGACAGGAACATCGGGATCACGATCTTGTCGAGGACCCCGGACCAGATCACACCGATGCCGCCCGCGAGCGCCGCTCCGACCATGCCGCCGAAGAGCGCGTGCGACGAGGACGACGGAAGACCGAAGTACCAGGTGATCAGGTTCCAGACGATCGCGCCGACGAGGGCCGCGAAGAGAATCCACATCCCCTTGTCGCCGTGCGGGGTCTCGATGATCCCCTCGCTCACGGTCTTGGCGACCCCGCTGCCCATGAAGGCACCGGCGAGGTTCATCACCGCGGCCATCGCGAGCGCGGCGCGCGGCGTCAGCGCACGCGTGGAAACGGATGTGGCAATGGCGTTCGCCGAGTCGTGAAAGCCATTCGTGTACGTGAATCCGAGCGCGACGCCAATGGTCACGATCAAAGCGAAGGTGTCCATGGAGAGGTCAGGACTCCTTGACCGCGATGGTCTCCACAGTGTTCGCCACGTGCTCGAAGGCGTCGGCGGCCTCTTCCAGCACATCCACGATCTGCTTCAGCTTCAGCACCTCGATGGCGTCGTACTTGCCGTTGAAGAGCTGGGCGAGGAGCTTCCGGTGAATCTGGTCGGCCTGGTTCTCCAGACGGTTGACCTCGATCCAGAACTCGGTGAGGTTGTCCATCGTCCGCAGATTCGGCATGGCCTCGGCCGTGAGCTCGGCGGCTCGCGAAAGGACCTCGATCTGCTGCTCGACTCCCTTGGGGAGTTCCTCGACCTGATAAAGGACGACCAGGTCGACGGCCTCCTCCATGAAGTCCATGATGTCGTCGAGGGACGAGGCCAGGTTGTAGATGTCCTCGCGGTCGAAGGGCGTGATGAAGGAGGAGTTCAGCTGGTGGAAGATCGCATGGGTCGCGTCATCTCCAGCGTGCTCCGCGGCCCGCATACGCTCTGCGATCTCGGCTCGGGCGGAGGCATCGGCCCCGAGCAGTTCCATCAGGAGCTTCGAGCCCGTGACAATGTTGTCCGCGGATGCGGCGAACATGTCGTAGAAGCTCGTCTCCCTGGGGGTCAGACGAAAGCGCACGTGGGGTCCTCGGGGTGCTTTGGATTCGGTCAGGCTGATGCTAGGCGCATCATCCGGCCACGGCTAACCGGCCAGGACCCAGTGTCGCCCATCAGGCACAGTGATCAGCACACCCCCCGAGGAATCGAGTATCCTATACCCACCCGGGGTATAGGAAAGCCAGTGACTGTCCAAGGACTGTCCAGCAGGAGGACGCGATGACGACCACCGAGGCGGCCGACGCGGCCATGACCACCGAAGCGCCCTCCGAGCACGGCGGCCACGACCAGGGTGTGCACGGCTACCACAAGCAGAAGGACGAGCACCTCAAGCGCCTGCGGCGCATCGAGGGCCAGATCCGGGGCCTGCAGCGGATGGTCGAGGAAGACACCTACTGCATCGACATACTCACGCAGGTCTCGGCGAGCACGAAGGCCCTGCAGTCCTTCGCCCTGCAGCTCCTGGAGGAGCACCTGCGCCACTGCGTCGCGGACGCGGCGGTCAAGGGCGGCACGGAGATCGACGCGAAGGTCGAAGAGGCGACGAAGGCGATCGCCCGCATGCTCCGCACCTGACGCGGCGGGCCCGGCCACGCCCCGTCCGGGCCCCGGGCCAGGGCCTGTCCGGTGGGTCAGGCCGGCCTTCGCGCCGGGCGCCGATTCACCAGGGCCGGCGGGCCCTGGTGCGCGTGCCAGGGGTCGCGACCCCGGCAGGACCCATCGGACAGGCCCTAGTCCCAGTCGTCGGACGACCGCTGCTCCACGACGGTGGAGACGTTCAGGACCTCGTCGATGCGGTCGGCGCTGAGCCGCTCCTCGCCGGAGGCGGACGCCGCGATGATGAGTTCGCCGCACAGCTCGATCTCGGCGAGGGCGACGTGGTCCTGAACTGTCGTACCGCGCACCAGAGCCACGTTCATCACCTCTTCCTGACCTTGCTTCCCGCGCCCGTACCGACTTCCTAGAGTAGGGAGCGGCCTACACACCGCGCATGGCACGGACGGACCATTTCCACACGGCCGGACGCGACTAGCCGCGCATGCCTCGCCACTGCGGCCCCTACTGCTCGGCGATCTTCCCCGCGAAGATGTCCTCACTCGCCGGAAGCCGCACATCGACCTTCACCCCGAAGTCGTAGAGCAGCGTGGTCGACGCCACTTCGGCGTTCGAGACGCTGAACTCCTGTCGCAGCTTCCGCAGCCGTCCCTGATCGTCGAGGTACGCGTCGAACGGCACCCCGCCCTTGCTGAACCCTTTCGCCGCCGCCCCCAGGGCCTCGCGCTGCCCCTGCGAAGCGGACCTCGCGGCGCGCGGCAGGTCGGCGCTCCCGCGGAAGTGCCGCACCTTCACCCCGGCCACCTCGGTCTCCCCGACGTACGTCGCCTTGCTCACACCCCGCAGCAGCTCGGCCGCCGCGAGCGGGTCGGTCGCACCCCCGGTGACCAGATTCCCGTCCGACAGCGACGCCGTGTCGATCCGCACCCACTTGTCGGCGGGCACCCCGGCCCCCCGGTTCTTCATGTAGAGCGCGCCGCCGGCCATCAGCTCGGTGATGGGCCGGTGCTCCTCCGTCCCTGCGGGGTCCTTCGGCAGCACCACCACGAACCGCCCCAGCTGCCGCTCGAAGTCGTACGAGCCCTGCCCCCGGATGGTCACGCGGGTCCCGCCGCTGGCCATCTCCATGGACGTACGGGCCTTGGAGCTCCCGGCCCGCACCAGGGAGTCCGCGGAGCCGCGCACCGCGTCGACGGAGTCCTCGGCGCCCGGTCTTTCGTCGGCGGCGGCCCCGCTCCCCGAACAGCCCGTGGCGACGGCCATGAGACCCACCGCGGCGGCCGTGACCACCGCCCCGCCTGTGCGCCTGTGCAGCTGACCCATCGCCTGCCTACCCCCAAGCCTTCCCGTGCGGAGCCCAGTCCCCCTGTCGTCCCGTGTAACGACCGGTACGTTGACCCGTCACGCGTAAGAGCACCGGCCGGCATCGGTACGGTGGAGCGGTGGCCGAGCAACAAGGACAGGAACCGCACCACCGCACGACAACGGTCGAACAGGGCCGCTTCTGCGCCGCGAGGTGCAGTTGCGGCTGGCGCGGACCCGCGCGCAGAGCGCGCAGCAAGGCGAGGACGGACGCGGCGTCGCACATGACGGAGGCGTAACCCTCCGCCCCCTCCCGCCT
>NZ_SRIC01000378.1 GCF_004684775.1 Streptomyces sp. MZ04 | reverse complement strand
GCCCCTCACCGGTAAAGGACCCCGCATGATCCGCCCCCTCAAGGCCGTAGTGCTCATCGCCGCCACCACCGCCCTGATCGCCCCCACCGCCGCGCAGGCTTCCCCCGACGGAGCACGCGGCAACCACAAGAACGTCCGGCTCGAAAAGGTCGCCGCGAAGGACAAGGCGGCCTGCTTCACCATGAGCGGCAAGACCGGCAAGGGCGCCACCCTGCGCCAGGCGAAGTGCTCCAAGAACTCCACGCAGCGCTGGGACATCGAAGGCGTCCTGATCGGCAAGCCCTCCGACTCCTACTACCTCATCATCAACCGCAAGTCCGGCAAATGCCTGCACTCGGGCAGCAAGAAGTCCGGATCGGCCATCACCCAGCAGAAGTGCTACGCGGGCAACGACAAGGAGCTGTGGAACCTCAACAACATGAGGATCACCAACTTCTGGTCCAAAAAGTCCATCCTGAGCCCGAACAACAAGAGCGGAACCAAGCTCAAGCTCGGCAAGAAGGGCGGCAGCGTCAAGGACGAACGCTGGGGCCTGTCCTGACCCGCTCCCGCACATGGGGCAGGGCCCTGCCCCATGCGGTGCGGGCCCTGCCCCATGCGGTGCGGGCCCTGCCCCATGCGGTGCGGGCCCTGCCCCATGCGGGCTGTTACAGCGCGGTCGGGTCGTTCTTCTTCCAGATCAGCGAAAACGCCTGCTTCTTCAGCTTCACCGTCTTGTTCGAGTACTTCATCAGCGTGATCTTCGAGCCCTTCTTGTCCGACTGCGCCGACATCACCAGCCTGCCCGAGCCGTAGGAAGTGATCCGCCGGTCATACAGCGTCCACCACTGCGCCTTCGACTTCTTGTTGCACCCGTACTGACGCACCGACGCACCCGACTTCTTCGACGTCGGCGCCAGGCACTTGCCCGACTTACGGTTCTGGATCCCATAGCGCGGGCGCTCGGCCGGCTTGTTCGCATTGAGCCAGTACAGGTTCCAACGCTGCGTCGTGGACTTCTTGTTGCAGCCCCGCAGCTTCACCGCCGCCTTGGACTTCTTCGAGTTGTCCATCGAGAAACACAGGCCGGTCTTGCCGTACACCTTGGTAAGACCTGTGTTCTTGTACGGGTCCTTGCCCGCGGGCGCCGCCCCCACCGGCGCGGCCACGCCCCCCAGCACCGCCACCGCGGCACCGGACACCACCACAGCCTTCATCGTCCTCAACACCGCAGGTCCCCTCCCACCACGCGCTCGCGGCCCCTGCGGCCCGAGCCCGCCCGAGCCTACGCACGACGATCACCAGGCGGTATTGGCCCTAGGGGCAGCGCACTTGAGGGCAATACCCGCCTCCTACAGTTCCCTCATGCCCAAGCACTCCCGCACCCTGCCCATCCTCGCCAGCGTCCTGACCCTGGCCGGCGCCGCCCTGCTGGCCATCCAGTTCCTGCCCGCCGACGCACCATCGGCCGAAGGCGCCCCCCAGGCCAAAAGCGCCATCTGCCGCGACCTGGCCGAGGGCTACCCCGACAAGATCGGCGGACACGAGAAAACCGCCACCTCCCCCGGCGCCGCCGTCTACGGCGACAACGTGATCACCCTGCGCTGCGGACTGCCCGAGATGCTGCCCACCACCGACATGTGCGTCACCGTCAACGGCGTGGACTGGGTACTGAAAAACAGCGGACAGGGCGAGGGCGACAAGACCATCACCACCTTCGGACGCAAGCCGGCCGCCGAAGCCGTCATCGACCCCGAAGTGCCCTCCGACGTCGCCCTGGTCGAGCTCGCCGCAGCGGTGAAGAACCTCCCCCGCAACGGCCACAAGTGCATCGACCAGGACGACGCCGCACGCCCCAGCCCGACCGGCAGCACGCACCACACCCCCTGACAGCACGAAGGCCCGCACCCGGTCAGGGTGCGGGCCTTCGTCTACGGGGACGCCCTGCGGGCCTCCTCCACGCCCCCCAGTTCCTCGAACAGGCGGGTGGAGACAACCTGAAGGCGTCTCCCTCGTCTCTCACCCCAGAGACGCTATCCGCGCCTCCCAGGCTCCCCAGCGCCGTCACCACGGACGCCGAGATGATCACGCCGAGTACCACGGCTGCGGTGATCTCCCAGGGCCCTGCATGGCCCCGGAACGCCGCCTTCTTTCCATTCGTGACCCAAGGGCACCATCAACCACCCCCGGCCCGGGGAGGGTTCAAGCAATCCGCGACTCAGGACGCGACGTGTGCGTGGCTGCGCTGCAAGGGGATCGCCTCCCTCTCCCCGCAGTTGCGCACACATCGCGCGTCTTCACACAGCACGTGGTGCAGCAGCACGGAGACCACCGCGGCCTCCAGCCGCGAAGGCAACCGCAGCTTGTCCAGAACACGGGCGGTATGCGCTTTGACGGTGCGCTCGGCGATCCCGAGGGCCTTGGCGAGCTCGCGATTGTTCTTGCCCGTACCGAGCAACAGCAGGACCTGGCGCTCCCGGTCGGTGAGGAGTCCCAGTTCCACGGTGTCCGCGATCGGATCGCGGCCCGGATGCTGGTACGTGCACCTAGTACTTGGGTCCTCTTTCCGCGATGGCCTTTTCGGCATGTTTCCCCCATGATGCGAGGCCGCCCGGACCGGCACGCCAGGCCGGGCGACCAGCGTGCGATTTCAGAGAACGAACAGCGAACAACCCACAAGGCACATATGCCGCAGGCAAGTTGAAGACAGGAAAGGCCCGACAGGAACAGTCATCAAGAGCTGTCTTCCCGGCCTCGCAAGTCCCAGCAGAGCCCCGTGCCCTGGGTGTGGCGAAACCAGCACTCAACCTAGTCCATGTACCTGACACCCACACAGGGCTTAACGAAACCGGCACACCCCCCACCCCTTCTGAACTGCCCGAACGTGCCATGCACCTTGAGGCAGCGCACCACAGGGCAGTACCCGAACATCCAATACCCAACCCCCGTCCCGCTCCCTAGCGTTGGCGACTCAACTGCGCCACAAGGGAGCACACGTGAACACCCAGCGCATCCGCATCACCGCCGGGTGGTTGTCGTACACCAGGTCCGGATACCACTGGCTGGTGTCGCCGCCCAGGAAGCCGTAGAACCGCTCGAAGCCCCGCCCCAGTGGCCACCGGTCGTACGGCCCTGCGGCCGACTCCTGCTCCGAGGGCATCAGGTGCCACTTGCCGATCATGTACGTGTTGTAGCCGTGCTGGAGCAGCATCTCGGAGAGCATCCCGTTCTCGAACGGGATCTGGCCGTTGTAGCCGGGATATCCGCTGGCCAGCTCGGTGATCGACGCCATGCCGTTGGCGTGGTGGTTGCGGCCGGTCACGACGCACGAGCGCGACGGCGAGCACAGCGCGGTGGTGTGGTTCGGCGAGCCCGGCACCGCCCGCACGGGTCCGGTACCCCGGACTCGAACCCGAGCTCCACCGGAAGGCGGCAAGGTGGCTGATCGAGACGGGTCTGTTCGCCGAGGCCCTGCCGCACGCCGCAGAGGCGGGGGACTGGGAGTACACGGCGAGCCAGTTCATCGAGGAGCTGGCCGTCGGGCAGCTGCTCACCGGACTGGACGCCGAACGCCTCGACCGGCTCTTCTCCCGGATGCCCGCGGACACGCCCGGTCCCGCCGCGGATCTGGTGCGTACCGCTCGTCAGCTCACCCGCCACGATGTCGACCGCGGGCTCGAACACCTGCGGCGCGCACAGGAAGTCCTTCACGACGGCGGGCACCCGTCCGCGGCCCTGCGGCTCAACTGTGCTCTGTTACGTGTGCTCGCGGCCCGGATGTCCGGCTCGGCCGATCTTGCCGACGCCGGCGCGACGGATGTGGACGAGGCGGAGCGGGCCATCCCCGCCGAGCGCCCGGAGCCGCACCCCGAGCTCCGCCAATACGAGATCCGTGTCGACGGGCGGATGTACCGGACGATGACCGCGGCGTTCCCGGAGCTGGACAGCTTCGCCATGGTGGAGCAGACCGTGCTGTTCGGCCAGGTCATCGACGAGGCACAGCTCTACGGCCTGCTGACGCGCTGCCAGTCGCTCGGATTGCACGTGGTGGAGATGCGCCGTCTCCCCGAGTGATCCGACAGGCGCACGGTCCCCGTGAGTCCGTGGGACCCCCCGGCTTGACCACGCACAGTGCCCAGATGACGAACGCGTACAGGGCGATCAGCGTGATCGACCAGACGGGGTAGTACGGGATGGAGAGGAAGTTGGCGATCACCGCAGTGCCGCGATGCCCACTCCGAGGACCCTCGCCCAGGTGGCCGTGGCGAACGGGCCGAGGCTCACGATCACGGCGACCGCGCCGAGCGCCAGCTGGATCCAGCCCCAGCTGGATCCAGCCCCAGCTGGTCAGGTCGAACTTGAATACGTAGTTGGGGGTGCTGACGAAGACATCGTCCTCGGCGATCGCCATGACGCCCCGGAAGAGGTCGAGGATGCCGGCGATGAACAGCATGACGGCGGCGAACATCGTCAGGCCGGTGGCGGTGGCCCGCACACCTGGTGATCGCTGGTGGGTGGTGGTGGTCATTGCCGGGCCTCCGTTCAGCCTGCGGCTGCGGACGGGAGCCGCTAGTGATCGAGTTTCCACCCGGTCGGCCGGTCGGCCGGTCGGTCGCCACCCGTGGAGGGTGATGCGTGATCCGGGGGCTACGACCTGTTCCAGCGCTGGGAAGCCTTGCCGGACGCGCATGTGGTCGTCGCGACGCCGCCGCCGTAGGCGAGGTCGAGGCAGCCGCCATTGGAGGAGCTCTTCAACGTGCCGCCCGAGCCCCAGCGCCAGAGGCGTGCGGCGCCCTGGGTGCAGTCGCCGACGAAGACGGCCTGGCCGAGCATGTTGGCGACCAGGCAGGCGCCGGACTGTCTGTTGACGACCTTGAAGCTGTTGTTCTCCGCGCTCACCGTTTTCCACGAGGCGCTCGGGTCGCTGCACTTGCCGTCGTCCGCGGCTCCGTAGACCTGGGTCAGGCACACACCGGTGTCGGCGTTCTTCAGCCGGAACGGGCCGCTCGACGAGGGAGGGTGCGGCGCGGGGGTCTCGCCATCGGATCCATCGGACCCATCGGATCCATCGGACCCATCGGATCCAGCGGATGCGTCCCCGCCGGATGAGCCCGTGCTCGACGAACCGCCGTCCGCCGTACCGGAATCCGCGGCGTCTTCCGCGTCTTCCGCGTCTCCCTTTCCTCCCGACGGCTTCTGCGCGCCGGCTCCCGATGAGCCGCCCGTTGAGCCGTCCGGCGGCGGATCGCCCTTCCCGTCCGGCTTCTCGGGGTTCTTGTCGTCCGGCTTCTTCGACGCCGGTGAGGCCGAGGAGTTCGCGTCCGGGGACTGCGCGGGGTCGGCCGGGGCCGAGGCGGACGGGGGCGCGCCCGCCGCTTGGTCCGGGTCCGTCACGTACGGCAGGTTCTGGAGGGCGAGTGTCGTGCCGACGGCGACCAGGACCACGGGTACGGCGGCCAGCACGATGCGGGTGCGGCGGCGCTCGCGGCGGGGTGCCCGGGCTTCGGGGGTCGTCGTGCCGGGAGGCGTCGTGCCGGGAGGCGTCGTGTCCTCGGCCGGCGTCGGATCCGTACCGGGCAGGGCTTCCTCGATGCCCGTCGGCACGTTCGCCGCGAAGGCGGCCCGTGCGGTCAGGAGGTCGGTGACGGGGGTCGGCCAGTCGCCGGGGGCCGACGGGCCCTGCTGTGCTGCCAGTTCGAGCAGTTCGGGGGCGGTCGGGCGGCCCTCCGGGTCCTTGTCCAGGCAGGACGCGACGATCTCGGCGAGTCCGGCGTCGAGTTCGCGGACCGGCGCCAGGTCGGGGGCGTCGTGGACGATGCGGTAGAGCGGGCTGCCTTCGGTGCCGTCCTTGAACGGCCAGCGGCCGCTCGCCGCGTAGGCGACGAGGAGGCCCAGCGTGAACACGTCGGACGCGCTGGTCAACCGCCTTGAGCCCGACGCCTGTTCGGGCGACATATACGAGGGCGTACCGACGATCAGGCCGGTCTGGGTCAGCTGGCTCTGCTCGGCGGCGCGGGCGATCCCGAAGTCGATGAGGGTGACGCCGTCGAGGGTCAGCATGACGTTCGACGGCTTGAGGTCCCGGTGGATCATGTTCCGGGCGTGCACCGGCTTCAGGCCTTCGGCCACCTCCCTGAGGAGCAGCCATAGGGCGTCGGCCGGTAGCGGGCCGCCGCCAGGCGGTTCGACGGCCTCGGACAAGGTGATTCCGGGGACGTACGCGGTGGCGAACCATGGCGGTTCGGCGGTGCGGTCGCTTGCCAGAAGCGGCGCGGTGGCCTCGGGCGGCAGCTTCGCGAGGTTGTCCATCTCCTGTCCGAAGCGGCGCAGGAACCCCTGGTCCTCGGCGACGACGGACGCCAGCATCTGCTTGACGGCGGCGTACCGCCCGTCCTTGACGCCGAGGTACACCCGCCCCATGCCGCCGGTCCCGAGGCGGCCCACCAGCGGGATCGTCCCGATGCTCCTCGGGTCCTGTGCGCGCAGTGGCTCGGCGCCGCTGCCCGTGAGGTCGAACCCGTCTTCCCCGCCTGCCCCGTTCACGCTCTCCCCGTTG
>NZ_SRIC01000377.1 GCF_004684775.1 Streptomyces sp. MZ04 | reverse complement strand
CCCCCGGGGCGGGAACGGGCCGGAGGGTCTTGAGCGGGACGGGCGGCTTCCCGTGGGCGTCGACGTGGACGCCGAGCGCGGTCCAGGCGGGGTCGGGCACCTCGTCACAGGTGCTCCGTACGAGACCGCCCTGGGACCGGAGGATGCGGCGAAGGGCGTCGGCGAGAACGGCGGCGCGGACTTCGCGGGGGAAGTGGAGCTGGTGCCGGGCGCCGGTGTCGGGGTGGACGTGCCCGAAGCAGGCGCCGCGCTCGCGTACGTCGCGTACGAGAGCTGCTCCCCCGCTGCCTTCACCTTCACCTTCACCTTCACCTTCACCTTCGGCGAGGGTGATGTTGAGGAAGCCGGGCCCGGTGATGTCGACGCCGGCGATACCGGGCTCGAGCGCGAGGCGCGGGGACAGGATCTCGGCCACCTGCATCGGCGGCAGCCCGGCGACGCGGGCGAGCTGCAGGGCGACGTTGGTGGCGTAATCCCCACGGCCACCGGGCCGGGGCCGCTCGACGATCACCCGCGTGGGCATGCCAACGTCACGGAGCTCACCGTCATCGACGGCACGGCGCATGGCGCGCAGCACGGAACGGGAGAGCTCGACGGGGGTCACGGGACAAGCGTATGGGAGGAGGGGGGTAGGGACGCGACCTGGTTTAGCGGATGGTCCGGGATGTGGACGGGGGTGGGGTGATGTACCGGGACTTGATCCCGGCACCCGCCCAGCACCGTGGAGCGCCTCGGGACGGTCGGCTCAGCCGCCGGTGCGGCCCGCGCGCTCGGCCTCGCCGGTCCCTGCCCCGAGGTCACCGCCGAGCGCTTCGGCACCACGGTCACGCTCCAGCAACTGCCGTACGATGCCGACAAGTTCGGCAGGCTCGAAGGGCTTGGCGAGGAAGGCGTCCACACCTACACCCAGCCCGCTCTCCACCTCGTACTGAGTACAGGCACTGACAATCACGATGGGCAGATTCCGGGTCCGGGGATCGGAACGCAGCCGCGCGGCGGTCCGCAGCCCGTCGAGGCGGGGCATCACCACATCGAGGGTGACGGCGTCGGGCATGACCTGATCCACCACATCCAGGCACTCGGCACCATCAGCCGCGGTCACGACCTCGAAGCCCTCCAGCTCGAGGTTGACCCTGATCAGTTGCCGGATGACCTTGTTGTCGTCCACAACAAGCACGCGGCCGGGCACGCCTGACACAACTCGAGAGTAGGTCCGCGCAGGCCGCCGCGTCCGGGTTTTCCCCACTTCCGCCCCGTGCGGGGGAGCGCAGGCACGCGCCTCCGCGTCCGGCCCCTCGAGCCCGGGCGACCCCTGGGACGCACGCCACGGATGTGGCCGCTCCGACGGCCACGGAGATGCGGAAATACCTGTTCATGGGGAGCCCTTGGGAGCTGGTAGGGTTCTACCCGTCGCCGCACAAACCGCGCTGACACGCCCCCGTAGCTCAGGGGATAGAGCAACGGCCTCCGGAGCCGTGTGCGCAGGTTCGAATCCTGCCGGGGGCACCTTGGACTAGGTGCCCAAAGACCCCGTCACCAGCCGAAAGGCTGAGGCCGGGGTCTTCGCGTATCTACAGCCCCGTGCGGGCAGATGCCGTCGAAAGCAGCCGTTTGCCAGTGATCACGCTGCAATAGCGTGTTGATCTTGTAGGCCTTCATGGCAGGTCAGAAGGCATGCGACCGCCTCCGGACATAGCCCTGTGGACCATGCGTGGACAGGCGCGAGCCCCGGACCGTTCCCAGCCCGGGGCTCGCATTGGCCAGTCGTGCGGTTGGTCAGTCTTCGGTGTCGTCCTCCTCCCCCAGTCCGTGCGTGATCCGGTCGTTCATCTCTTGCTCCTGGCCGTCGATGTACTTGGCGTAGATCTTCAAAAGGACGTCCACCGAGTGGCCCGCGCGAGCGGCGACCTCCGGGGCGGGTAAACCGGAGTTGAGCCACTGGGAGACGCCCGCGTGGCGGAGGTCGTACGGACGGAAAGCGAGAACCGAGGCCACCTGATCCGGGGCGAGGGCTAGTTCCCGCGCTTGCTTCCACGCACGCGAATACGAGGAGGCCGCGATCACGTTGCCCCGCTCACTGGAGAACAGTCGGCCTCTTCCTTGTGGGACCACTTAGAGCCTCCGCCAGTAGGTAGGCACGGGAGTCAGTCGCACTACCCGGGGGCGTTCGGTTACCTGACGCAGTCAGGCCGTGCGGGCGCGGAGGCGGCGCAGCATGCGCGGGTCCTCGAAACCGACTGAGCGGGCGGCGGCGTCGAGCGTCGCGCCGTGGCTGATCAAGTGTTGGGCGCGTTCGAGGCGGAGGGTCTGCTGGTAGCGCAGTGGGGTGAGCCCGGTGCTGCGGCTGAAGAGGCGGGTGAGGGTGCGTTCACTCACGCCGACGGCCGCGGCCAGGGTGGCCAGGGGCAGTGGCTGGTCGAAGCGGGCGTCGATGAGGTCCTGGGCGCGGTGCACGGTGTTGTCGAGGTGGGACCGATGCCGGAGCATCGCGCTGGACTGCGGTTCATGGCCGTTGCGGCGGGCATAGACGACCATGTCCCGGGCCACTCGGGCGGCGGCGGCCGGGCCGTGCCGGGTCGCGACCAGGTGCAGGGCCAGATCGATGCCGCTGGCGATGCCGGCCGAGGTGATCACCCGGTCGTCGGCGGTGAACAGGACGTCGCGGACGACCACCGCCCTGGGGTGGCGCAGGGCCAGCTCGTCCTGCACGTCGTGGTGGGTGGTGCAGTGGCGGCCGTCGAGCAGGCCCGCCTGGCCGAGTGCCTCGGCTCCGGAGCAGACGCTGGCCACCGTCCCGCCCCTGGCGTGGTGGTCCCGGAGGACCTGGAGGGAGGCGGCACCGATGGCGGGGCGGCCGTCGGCCAGGGTGCCCGTCCGCCAGCCGGGCACCACGATCAGGTCCTCGGGCCCGAGCTCGGGCCAGTCGAGCCCGGCCGTCAGCGGCAGCCCCTGGGCGGTGGAGATCTGTGGCTGCTCGGCGACGTAGGCGAGCGTGTAGGGGTGCCCGAAGTCGGCGGCCGTGGAGAAGACCTGCGCGGGGCCGGCCAGGTCCAGCAAGTGCACTCCGGGCACCAGGAAGAAGACGATGTGGCTCACGATTCAGTCATCATGCATGAACTCCTGCTGCGGCCTCCAGCTGGTCGATGGTCGCGATGGTGGCGAAGCGTCCGGCGAGGGCGTACTCGGTGCGCCTGATGACCTCTTCGGCAGGCAGCGTGCGGGGGTCGGCCAGCAGATCGGCGACGCTCTGGTCGGCGGGAGCGTCGCGGTGGGGGATGGGATGGGTCGCAGTCGCGTCGATGACAAGGGTGACCTGGTAGCCGAGGTCGCCGGCGACGCGGGTGGTCGTCTCCACGCACTGCTCGGTGCGGATGCCGCAGACGGTGAGCTCGCGGATGCCGCGCGCGGTGAGGAGTTGCTGCAGGTTGGTGGTGGTGAAGGCGTTGTGCGAGGTCTTGTGGATCAGCGGCTCCCCATCCGCTCGCTCCAGCTCCTCCATCAGCCGGACATGGCCGAGGGCCGGGTCGAAGACATCGCCGGCGCCGGGCTCGGAGTGCAGTACCCACACCACTAGGTCCCCGGCCTGACGGGAGAGCCGGACCAGGCGGTTCACCTGGCCGGCGATCCTCAGGTCGGAGGTGGTCTCCCACAGCGGATCGGCGCGGAAGGACTCCTGGACATCAATGACAATCAGTGCTCGGGTCATGTTCTTAAGCCTGAGCCGCACCGGCGGGACGGCGACAGGCCGCATCGGGGCCGGTAGCGGACCGATCCGGTCATCAATAGGTCAGGCAGTCGAGCAACCACAGCAGGGGCGCGCGGAACTGCACGAGGTCGGTAGGCAGCTGTCTGTGCCTTCCCGCTTTGCACATGCAGTTGATCAAGCAAAGCCTCGCGCCTCTGGAGTGCAGGTCATCGGATGCGAGGGTTTCGTGGGCGGGTGCCCCAGCGGTAGAGAGTCCAGGCGCGTCGGAGCAGGCAGCGGACGGTGATGGCTGCGCATCGAGCAGCCAGGTGTCCCATGACGCGAAGGAGCCGGTGCCCGGCGGTATCAGCGGGCCGCCATATTGACGTCGCTGGTGTCGGGGTCGGTCCAGCCGGACTGGTAGCCGACGGCGGGAGATATGTTGCCGCGACCGTGACCCGCCCACCGGAAACCCGCTGGTCGTGCCCGTTCCCATCTGCTGGCAAACCCGCCGGGGGCACTCCGGAATGAGGCTCTGACCAGCGGAAACGCAGGTCAGAGCCTTTTTGTACACGCCAAAAGACAAACGGTGCGAACTCGACACCGAACTCCGGCGCCAGAGCGGCCTGTTCTACGTGCCCAGCCCATCGCGCCCTGCTCTCAGCACCGTCCCACCGCCTCCACGGAACCCGGCATCCCGACCTCCCGCTGCCCATCGTCGAGGTGGTCCACCCCCACATCAACCGGCCGGCCCTGGAGTGGACGCTTTCTCGCCTGGTCGTCGAGCCGGTCACCGAACCGATCGCCCGGCACGCAGCCGCCCTCCTGGCCGCCGCCGGCCTGCACGGCCACGAATACGCCATCGACGCCATGCTCAGCGCCGCCGCCCTCGCCGCCCCCGGACCGGTCACCATCCTCACTTCCGACCCCGAGGACGTCACCGCCTTGCGGCGCGCGCGTCACCGTCATCAAGGTCTGAGTCTCGGCGCACCGAGGTGCATGCGACGGGCCGCTGCACGGAATGCGCGATGACGGGGATGTCGTCCACGCCGTAGCGGTTCGGCAAGGCGCCGCGTGTGGCATGCGGCCCGGCGTCGGTATCGGCATGGGTCTCGTCGAGGATGAACAGGCCTGCCATGCCGCGGTAGACGTGTCAGGCGGTCTGCGGTTGCTGGTGATACCAGGGGGGCGACCGCGGCTGGTCGATGGTCCAGGCCGGGGACCAGGTCCGGCGCCTTCTACCGGTTCGGCTTCGCCGACGACCGGCCGTTCGCACTCATCGGCACCGACGGCGGGCTACTGCCCGCCCCGCACGAGACACGGGGCATCCAGCTCTCGCGAGGGGCCCCGGACCGTGCGGTCCGGGGCCCCTCGCGGGTAGCCGTGTCGTTACAGCGTGGCAGCGTGGCAGCTCACGCTCGCCGTAAGACCCTCGGGCGAAGCGACGGTCATGAGGTCGGCACAGATGTTTGCGTGCGGCGTCTCAAGGAAGAGAGCGCCGGAGCCGCCGGCCGCGTTGCCGCCGGAGATGTTGTCCAGGTCGACGTCGGAGATCTCGGCTGCTGCAACCCCGGAGTCAAGGTTCGTCACGCGCGGTTCCCTTCGAATAGACACTTAGGAATGGCGGTGTTCGCCCGATTCCGAAACCGGGAACCCTTCCCGGCGACTTGTGCCACGCGACGGATCAAAGCACGCCGACAAAGAGGCGACCAGCCGCCCGGGGCTCAAACGGGGCGTATCGCGAAAGGCGACTTCACCGGTGTGACAGCGCGGTGATCGAGCACACCAACTCCTCCACATGGCCTGCGGATTCACTACATACACAACGGCCGTCGACGACCCCTCAGAGGGACACCCCGACGCGAAGGCCGCTGTAATCCGGCACAGTCGTGACTACTGTTCAGTTTCCGTACGGCCTGCCAGTGAACAGCGTGCAGGTTTACCGGATCTTCGGCACCCGACCGACGGCACGTGCACCCGATGCCATCCGTTGGTTGTAGTAGCCCATGGGCGTGTACTTGTGCTCGCCTGAGATGTCTTCGAAGAAGAGCTTCGCCTGGCGGTGGTTGGCCGAACTCACCGTGACCACACGGGGGTTGTCACCGGCCGACAGCCGGTCGAGGAGCAGTCCGGTGAGCGCGAAGTGGCCCAGGTGGTTGGCGGCGAACTGCAGTTCGTGGCCCTGCGCGCTGAGCGTGCGGGGCGGCGCCAGCACACCGGCGTTGTTGATCAGTACGTCCAGGCGGGCGTGGTCGGCGCGCAAGTGGTGGCGAAGTCTCGTACCGAGTCCAGGTCGGACAGGTCCAGACGGCGCACCTCGAGCCGTGCGTCCGGGTGTTGAGCGGTGATCTCCGCTGCCGCCCGGTGGCCCTTCGCCTCGTCTCGCACAGCGAGGATCACGGTCGCGCCCTTGAGGGCGAGCGCGCGCGTGGTCGCCAGACCTAGGCCGCTGTTGGCTCCGGTGACGACGAACACTCGCTTGCTCTGGTCGGGGGTTCGACGCCGTCACGGTCGACGAGATCGTGGCCGCCGCAGGCGTGTCCAAGCGGACGTTCTTCCGGTACTTCGCGTCCAAGGAGGACGTCGTCGTCCAGTTCCTGGCCGGCATGGGTGCCGATATGCGGGCGGAGCTGGCGGGGCGGCCCGCCCAGGAGTCCTTGTCGGCGGCGCTGCGGCACACCGTCCTGGTCTCCGTGAACGCCTGTGCCGGGCACTCCGACCAGGCGCTGCGTGTGGTGCAGTTGATCCTGGGCACTCCCGCCCTGCGCGCCCGCTTCCTGGAGCGCCAGGCCCAGTGGCGCGACGAACTGGCCGAGGAGGTGGCCCACCGCCTCGGCCTCGACCCCGCCACCTCCCCCGCCACCG
>NZ_SRIC01000376.1 GCF_004684775.1 Streptomyces sp. MZ04 | reverse complement strand
GTGGGGGGAGTGGGGGGACAGGGGGGCGACGGGCTCAGGTGACGAAGAAGAGCCCCGTGTCGCATTCGGCGGGGGTGTACTCGTCAAGGCGGGTGCGGAGGTTGTCCTCACGCAGTGGCTCGAAGAGGTGGTGCAGTGCGCCGGGTTCGCAGCCGTTGGCGCCGCCGCGGCGGATCGCGTCGGGGCAGTCGTCGGCGAGCCGCACGTAGCCGGGCGAGCCGTACTGGGTGGTGGCGAAGCGCAACTTCACCCGGTCCGGATCCCCGGAGTGGTCGGGTTCGCAGTGGAACCGGGGTGGGGTCGACGAGCGTTGGGGCAGCCAGCAGAAACGCAGGGAGCCCTGGTCGAGTCGCTCGACGGACACCTTGCCGGCCAGTAGGCAGTTCTCCAGCACGTCGACCGCGTGCGCGCGGACGGCTCCGAGGACGGTGGTGCGGCGGGCGGTGAGGAGGACGCCGGCGGGGCCGCCGTCCAGTGTGCCGATCGCCGTCGCCTCGGAGGTGGCGTCCACCACGCTGTCGTAGAGCTCGACGCGGTTGTCCTCGCCTGCGTCGACGGACAGGGCGCCGATGATGCTGTGGTGGATCTCGGTGTGCACCGGACTGCCGGCGATGTCAAGGCCCGGCGCCCCCGGCACCGGCGGCCTGCCGCGTGCCTCCAGCAACCAGCCCGGTACGAACGTGCAGTGCCGGACCACGAGACGCCGCACCGCGCCCCGCACCCGCACGCTGCCGCCGGTCACCAGCAGACCGTCGAGGACGATCCGCGCCGTCGGCTCTCCGGCACCCGTGATGGTCAGGGCGCGCTGACGGTCGGCGCCGTGCCGTCCGGTCAGCCGGACGACGGGTCGCACACCGTCCGCGGCGCGCAGGGTGAGGCGGTCTCCCGGGTCGAGGCGGATGTCGATCGGGTCCTCGTACACCTCGTTGGCGGTGAGCTCCACGATCACCTCCGTCTTGTCGCCGTGCGCCCGCTTCCCCGCGCTCCAGCGGTCGAGCGCGTCGGCGATGGTCGTGTGGTCCTCGCCGGGGCCCACCCGGTAACGCTCCGGGGCGTCGGTCGCCGCGGGCTCGGGGCGCGGGTACTCGCCGCCGCCGAGGTCGCCGGAGAACGCGTGGTGGTACGTCACCCGGACGCCGTGGACGGGAGCCATGCCCGGCGACAGCCTGAGGCGGCCGAGCAGGGGGTCGACGGCGACCTGCCCGCGGGACGGGCGGTAGCGCCAGTCGGACAGGTCGGCGGCGACGACCTGGTCGAGCGGTACGGCATCGCGATCGGCGTCCGGACCGGTCCACACGCACAGGCTCTTGCCGGGCCCGTAGTAGTCGTAGAGGCGCTCGGCCAGGTCTCTGCGGCCGATGGGCTCCGGCACGTTCGTCTCGTCGGCGACATGGCCGCTCGACGGCTCGGGCACCGGGGCGGTGTACAGGGGCGTGTCGATGGCGAGCACGTTGAAGGTGTAGCAGGCCCGGTCGCTATCCAGGCAGTACGCGGGGGCTCGTGTCACGGAGTAGGTGCGCAGCCGCCACAGGTGCAGGCCGACGGACTGGACGCCGTACCGACCGGGGCGGCGGGCGGAACCGGCACGCGGGACCTCCACGGTGCGGGCGCATTCGTCGAACGGGCCGCCCAGCCGGTCCAGGACCCCGGCGCGACGTACGTCGACCAGCGCACCGCGCGCCGACCTGCGGAGGGCGTCGCGGCCGTCGGTGGAGTAGCGGCGCACCGGCTGGGTGAGACAGAGCAGCCGGTGGTACTCGACGACCCGTGCCGGCCACCCGGCCACGCCGGACGCCAGGTCCTCGAGGAGAGCCAGGGTGCCCTTGCGGCGCCGGTGCGTGACCGTGTCGGCGACGTCCCTGCGGGGCACGGCGGCGGCCGGCAGCCCGGTGGCCCGGGAGGTGTCGTCCGACAGGGCGGCCGCGATGCGGGGCAGGATCTCGTACCCGACGAGATCCCCGAGGTAGGGCACCACCCAGTCGTCGCAGGTCTCGATGAACCAGTTGTCGTAGAGGCGCTCCATGTCCTCCTGGACCACGGCCGCCTGCTCGGCGACGACCGTCAGCAGCGCGCGCAGCGGGCCGCCCTGTTGCGCGTCGCGCCTGCGGTGCACGGCGGGCAGCAGCGCGTACAGCTCGTCCGGGGTCATGGAATCCTCCGCAGCAACAGGGTCCCCGGCACCGCCGGGTCCAGCAGGACGAGTTGGGCCGGACGCAGCACAAGGCGCGGGGGCCGCCACCCGGCCGGGCCAGGCGCGGCCCGGCGGTCGAGGAACACCGTGGGGGCCTGCGAGGCGTCGACGACGCCGGCCGGATCCGGCGGTTCGCCGACGGGGGAGAGGTCGCGCACGGCGCGCGGCCCCGCGGACAGGGCGGGCACGCAGGAGGCGACGGACGGATGCTCGGCGAACTTGACCACTTCGGCCGGGTCGGCGCCCTCCGGGATGCCGCCGAAGGCGTCCACGTCCACGAAGTCGACGCCCGTGACCCCTTGCGCGGCGGCGACGACGGCGCTCAGGTACACCGGCCGGGCCAAGTGCGCCTCCGCGAACCCCAGGCGGGCGGCCAGCGCCTCACGGACCCGGTGTTCGACCTTTTCCGGCAGGTGACCGGGTGCCGTACGCACGCCGAGCGCCAGCACAAGCCGGACGCGCTCGCAGGGCTCGACCCGCACGGGCAGCCGGGGGTCGCCGTACCGCCGCAGTGCCGTGCGCAGCCCGGCCAGCAGCGAGGAGGAGGGGGTCAGCGGGGCGTCGTCGGCGGCCGCGACGGTGACGTGCAGGACGGGACTGCCGCCGTCCGTGCAACGCTGGGCGACGGCCTTGCCGACGCCCGCGAAGGCCCGCGCGAACGACTGGTGGTCGCGCACCGACACCAGCCGGTCGAAGGCGGCAAGCCGCAGGGGGATCGCCCGGTACAGCTGCGCCGGCCCGTCGGCGTCGGCCCCGCCGGTCGCGGGCAGCGGGTTGGTGACCCCGCTGACACCGGGCGGCCGGCTCACCACCTGACTGATCCGCCCGGCCGCGACATTGCCGGCGCGCCCGCCGCCGACGCGGTAGCGGGCGGTGACGTTCTCCGTGCCCGAGGGCAGACGGGCGCCGCGCAGGCCGTCGCCGAACTCCACGGCGGCCCTGCCGTCCGGGCCCGCGCGCAGCTGGAAGACATGAGCGGCCGGGCCCGCCTCGCCCAGATCGGCGGTGCGCTGCCACGCCACATCGTCGACACGGACGGTCAGCGCCTCCTCGCCGCCCTCGGCGGTCGTCGACGGCAGCCACACGAGCGGGCTCTGCCGCAGCGGCAGCACCTGGCCCGCCCGGCCGGAGTCACCGCTGCCGAGGATCTCCGTCACCGTCTCGCCCGCGGTGGCCGGGACGACATTGCCGTGCACGACGACCGTGTCCCGTCGGTAGCGGTGCGTGAGCGGCGCGGTCAGCTGCAGCGTCGTGCACACCCGGTCGATGAAGGCGTGGCGCACGCCCGCGAGGACGGCGAGCTCGCTGCCCGGCACGCCCGGGCCGGGGCCGGGAACGACGTCCGTGCGCTCTCCGGAGACGATGAGCAGCCGCCCGGGGGCGAGTCCCTCGAAGGTGCCGTCCAGCGTGAGGGCGTCGCCCTTCACGTCGGTCGGATCGGGCAGGGCGGCGAGGACCAGCGGCTCCCCCGCGGCCCACACGGTGGTGGCCCGCCGGGCGGCGATGTCGTCGCAGTCCTGGGTCCACGGCCCGGCCAGCCGCAGCCGCGTCACCCGTACGGCGTCCTGACCGTTCGCCACCGACAGTTGGCCGACCTCGGTGACCTTGACGACACGGGTGCGCGGACGGCCCACCACTCCCACCGCGATCCAGCTGCCCGGCTCGATCTCCTCGTGCACCGCGTCCAGGAGCAGGACGTCCGCCGCGAGCGGAGCGGTTCCGTCCGGCTGCGACCGTGCGGCGGCCCGCAGCAGCCCTCTCACCCGGTCGTCGTCCGGGATGGAGGCACCCAGCGGGACCGCGGTGACCCGGAAGCGCTGCACACCCCACCGGGTGGTGGCCGGGACGGAGACGGCGGTCAGCGCCTCATACAGGGACGCGGTGAGGCCGGGCCGGTTGCCGGCCAGCAGGCGGGGCAGGCCGTCGGAGCCGGCGCCCAGGGCATCGGCGACGGCGGGCGGGGTGTGTGGCGCGGGCTCGCTCCGGTCGAGCGCCCGCAGCAGCGGGTCCACGGTGTGCAGCACCGGGTGGCCGGGACTGCGGAGATCGCGCCGCAGCGCCTGTGCTCCGGCCGATGCCGGCCGCGCGGGCTCCTCGGCCATCCGGCGCACGGCATGCCGCACCGTGGCGAGCCGGACGGTGGCCCGCTTGGCCAGGGCGTCGGCGTCGGCACCCCCGCCGAGGTCGGCGAGACGCTCGCGCAGTCGGCGCAGCCTGCGGTCGAGCCGGGCCGCGAAGGTGTCCGGGTCGCGCAGCTCCTCGGCGCGGTCCCGCACCTCCCGCAGCAGCGCGAGGAGCTCCTCGAAGGGGCCGCGCGAGGGCGCCCGGCCGGCGGTTTCCTCCACGTCCTCCGCGAGCGCGTCCACCGCGCTGTCCAACTGCCGTGTCGCGTCCGGCACCCGCAGTCGTACGGCGGTCCGCCCTCGCGCGGGATCCGGTGCCGCGTCCCCCACCACCCGGGTCACGTTCAGCCGGGCGTCCCGATAGGTGAACAGCAGACGGTCACCGGGGCGCAGGGCGGCCTTGACCCCTTCGATCTCGACGGACGGGGTGGTGACGGCGAGCCCGGCCATGAGGGCGGACGACCCGGTGGTGCGCACGGGCAGTCGGTTCCAGTCGGCCCGCGCGGTGAGGTCCTTGGCGGTCTCGAAGACCAGCGGAAGACCGCCGGGCTCCGGTTCGCTCCGCACCTGCGAGCCGGCCGGCACGACACAGGAGATGCCGGCGTCCAGTGTGTAGGCGAGGTGGGTGGCGGCCGCCAGCGCGGGGCGCGGCAGGTGGCCGACCAGCCGACCCAGCCGGACCAGGGACTCCTGCTCGGTCGCGGTGCGCAGGAACCCCTCGTTGGCGATGCGCTCCTGATAGAAGGTCAGCACATCGGCGACCACGGCCCATGCGTCGAGCAGGGCGATCGAGGGGTCGTCGGGCTCCCGGGTCGTGACGGCCGGGACGGGGGGCTTCGCCCCGGCCAGGGGCAGCCGGGCCGACATCGCGTCCAGGAACTGCTGATGGGTGCCGACGCGATACGACAGCGCGGGCAGTCCGGGGCGGTTCCACACCGGCGTCGAGGGCGGCTTCGGAGCGCTCATCGTCCTCCTCTCAGGCGCAGCACCAGCAGCCCGTTCGCCGGGCGCGTGATATCGCCGTCGAGCCGCGGGATCTCCAGCGGGCGCAGCTGCAGCTCCCCGGAGGGCGGCATGTCCGGGCCGTCGGCTGCGGGCCCGGACGCGTGGTGCCTGCGCAGCCGTGTGACCTCGGCGTGCCGCACTCCGGGCACCGCCATGGCGACGGCCACCAGGGCACTGGCCCGCACCGGGGTGCCGAAGGTGAGCGCCGCCGGGTCGAAGAACCCCGCGTACCTCGGCAGGAAGCGGCGCTCGAGCGCCTGCCGTACTTCGGCGGTGACCTGGTGCGGGTCGACCAGGACGTACAGGGCCACATCGATCGGCACCAACTGCGCGGGGTGGGTGACGACCTCGTGGCCGATGCGCCGGTAGCGGTGCAGTGCGGAGCGTACGTCCGCCAGCAGCTCCGGCGACGCCACGGCGGTGGCCTCCGGATCGACGGCCACGTCGGCCTCGTACCAACTGCCGGTCCAGCGCAGGGCGGCGGCGGCGCGCTGCACACCGGGGCGGCCTTCGGCGAGCGTGGCGTAGTCCTCGGCCGTGACGGCGCGCAGCAGCGTGCGGAAGGAGGCGCGGGGCGAGGCAAGGCGCACCTCGGCCACCGGCTCCGGATCCGTGCCGCCGGTCGCCGGCACCGGGTTGCGCACCCGCACGACCAGGCCCGCCAGGCCACCGTCGCGGTGGGCGATCCGGTTGACGGCCTCGCCGGCCGCGTTGCCCGCCGTGCCGTTGCCCACGCGGTAGAACGCGCGCAGCGTGGTGCCGGGGAGGGGCGCACGTCCGCAGCGGTCGTCGCCGAACCGCAGGGTGAGCACCCCGTCGTCGTCGGTCTCGCCGACCACATGCCGGTCGCGCGGGCCGCTCTCCAGCAGGTCCCGGCGCGGAGTCCACCGAGCCCGTGGACCCTCCGCCTCCACCAGGCGTACCGCGGGCAGCGCCTCGCGGGGGTCGGGGCGCAGGGCGGTGCTCGCGGGGCCGTGCAGGGAAGGGTTGGCCGGGTGCAGGCCCTCCGCGGCCCGGGCACCCCAGGTGTGCCGGAGCTCCCAGTCCGCGTCGTCGGGGTCGAGCACGTATCCGGAGTCGGCGCGGCGGGCGAGGGCTTCGAGGCGGCGCAGGCGGGGGGCGAGTACGACGTCGAAGCGGGAGAGCAGGCCGGCGACCCGGTGGGGATCGCTGAGGCCGGAGGTGCCGAAGAGCGCTTCCAGGAGGTCCCGGCCTTCGTCGTCGATTCCCATCCGCTGGTGCAGGTCGCGCAGCAGTTCACGGGCCCGGGCGGCGAGGCCGCGCAGCTGCCGGGCCTGGGCGGCGGCCAGGTCTGCCGGGCGGGGGT
>NZ_SRIC01000375.1 GCF_004684775.1 Streptomyces sp. MZ04 | reverse complement strand
GCCCGCTGCCGTCCGCCCCCGCTGTGGGCAGGCGTTCCGCAGGGCGGAACGGGTGGGCACAGCCCCCATGCCGGGTGAGCGATGAAGCAGGGAGGCGGGGTGCAGCCCCATGCTGCCGGGGGCGGAGAGGCGGCCTGGCGCGGGCGCAGCCCGGATAGCATGCGGGGGCATAGTGAATCGGCTCGGACCGGAGGCGCCCCATGGCGGGAGAACCGCAGGCAGACTGCCTGTTCTGCAAGATCGTCGCGGGTGACGTACCCGCGACCGTCGTGAAGGAGACGGCCACGACCGTCGCCTTCCGGGACATCAACCCGCAGGCCCCCACCCACATCCTGGTCATCCCCAAGGTGCACTACACGGACGCCGCCGCCCTCGCCGCCGCCGAACCGGCCATCACCGCCGACCTTCTCCGCGAGGCCGGCGAGGTCGCCGCCGAGGAGAAGGCGGAGAGCTACCGCATCGTCTTCAACACCGGCTCCGGCGCCGGCCAGACCGTCTTCCACGCACACGCCCACGTCCTCGGCGGACGCGGCCTCCAGTGGCCCCCGGGATAACTCACCTTGTCCGTACGAGAATTGGTGGTCCTCGGCACCGCAAGCCAGGTCCCCACCCGGCACCGCAACCACAACGGCTACGTCCTGCTCTGGGACGGACAGGGGATCCTCTTCGACCCCGGCGAGGGCACGCAGCGGCAGATGCTGCGTGCCGGGATCGCCGCGCACGACCTGCACCGGATCTGTGTCACGCACTTCCACGGCGATCACTCGCTCGGTCTGCCGGGCGTCATCCAGCGCATCAATCTGGACCGGGTCCCGCATGAGGTGACCGTTCATTTCCCGCGCTCCGGCCAGCACTTCTTCGACCGGCTGCGGTATGCCACCGCCTACCGCGAGACGGTCCCGCTGATCGAGCAACCCGTCGACGGCAACGGGCAGTTGGCCGTCTCCTCCTCGTTCGCGCTCGACGCCGTCCGGCTCTCGCATCCCGTCGAGTCGTTCGGCTACCGCATCACCGAGCCCGACGGCCGTCGGATGCGGCCCGAGCTGCTCGCCGCGCGGGGGATCGCCGGACCGGACGTGGGGCTGCTGCAGCGGGAGGGTGTGCTGCGAGGCGTCACGCTCGACGAGGTGAGCTCCGTGCGGCGGGGGCAGCGGTTCGCCTTTGTGATGGACACCCGGCTGTGCGACGGCGTCTACGCGCTCGCTGAGGGCTGCGACATGCTCGTCATCGAGTCCACCTTCCTCGACGAGGACGAGCAACTCGCCATAGATCACGGGCACCTGACCGTGGGCCAGGCGACACGCGTCGCGATGGAGTCCGGTGTCCGGCATCTCGTACTGACCCACTTCAGTCAGCGTTACCCCGACTCCCGCGTCTTCGAGCAGCAGGCCCGGGAGGCCGGGTTCGACGGTGAACTCACCGTCGCGCAGGACCTGTTGCGTGTACCCCTGCCCAAACGAACCACCTGAGTGAGCCGAGCCCATGCCCCTTCCCAAAGCCGAACTCCACCTCCACATCGAGGGAACGCTCGAGCCCGAGCTGGCCTTCGCCCTCGCCGCCCGCAACGGCGTCACCCTGCCGTTCGCGGACACCGAAGAGCTCCGCAAGGCCTATCTCTTCGACGACCTGCAGTCCTTCCTCGACCTGTACTACGGGTTGATGGCCGTCCTGCGGACCGAGCGGGACTTCGAGGAGCTCGCCGACGCCTATCTGACGCGGGCCGCCGCGCAGGGCGTGCGGCACGCCGAGATCTTCTTCGACCCGCAGGCGCACATGGCGCGCGGCGTCGCCATCGGCACCGTGATGGAAGGGCTCGGTCGCGCCCTGGACCGCAGCGAGGAGCGGCACGGGATCTCGACCCGGCTCATCATGTGCTTCCTGCGCGACCAGTCCGCCGAGTCCGCCCTCCAGACGCTGGACGCCGCCAAGCCCCACCTCCACCGGATCATCGGCATCGGGCTCGACTCCGCCGAGGTCGGGCACCCGCCCGCCAAGTTCCGCGAGGTGTACGAGGCGGCCGCCGCGCTGGGCCTGCGCCGGGTCGCGCACGCGGGCGAGGAGGGTCCGCCCGCGTACATCACCGAGGCCCTGGACGTCCTGGGCGTCGAGCGCGTCGACCACGGTCTGCGGTGCATGGAGGACCCGGACCTGGTGGAGCGCCTGGTGCGGGAGCGGGTGCCGCTCACGCTCTGCCCGCTGTCCAACGTCCGGCTGCGCGCCATCGACGTACTCGAAGAGCACCCGCTGGCGCGGATGATGGACGCCGGCCTCCTGTGTACGGTCAACTCCGACGACCCCGCGTACTTCGGCGGCTATGTCGGCGACACCTTCCACGCCGTGCGGGAAGCCCTGGGAATCGACCAGGAGCGGCTGCGGGAGCTCGCGCGCAACTCCTTCGAGGCGTCCTTCCTCGACGGGAGCGCGGAGGACGAGGCGCTGCGGGCGCGGTATCTCGCCGAGGTCGCGGATTATTCGTTCGACTGATCGTCGGGGGCGGAGTTACGCGCATGGATTCCATCGCTCAGCTCTACGGCTGACACGGCCCTCATAGGCCCAACGTCCCGTCGCCGTGCCGTCGAGGCAGGGCTCGGAATCTCCTGGCCCCCCGAGGTACACGGCACGGCATGAACGACTCCATGCCGTGCCACACCGCGTGGCCGAAAGCTCTTTCGGTTACGTTGCCTGCATGGTCGTACCCCTCAGACCCAGCGTCGACCCGCTCAAGGCAGCCCGCAGAGCCGGTGATCCGGCCTGCGACGTCTACCTCACCGGCACGGTCTTCCTCGACATCATCTTCACCGGGCTCGACTCCGCGCCCGTGCGCGGGACCGAGTCCTGGGCGCGCGGGATGGGGTCGAGCCCCGGTGGCGTGGCCAATATGGCGACCGCGCTGGCCCGGCTCGGCCTGCGCACCTCGCTCGCGGCGGCGTTCGGGGACGACCACTACGGGGAGTACTGCTGGGACGCGCTCGCCCAGGGCGAGGGCATCGACCTCACGCCGTCGCGCACCGTGCCCGGCTGGCACTCCCCGGTGACCGTGTCCATGGCGTACGAGGGCGAGCGGACCATGGTCAGCCACGGGCACGAGCCGCCGCCCGACGCCGATGCCCCGGACGGCGGCGCCCCGCACTGCCCGCCACGCGCGCGTGCCGCCGTCGCCTCCCTGACGCCCGCCGCGCGGGCACCGTGGATCGCCCAGGCCGCCCGCAAGGGGACGCGGATCTTCGCCGACGTGGGGTGGGACGACACCGGGCGCTGGGACCTGGCGGGGCTCGCGGACCTGGAGCACTGCGAGGCGTTCCTGCCGAACGCGGAAGAGGCCATGCGGTACACGCGGACGGACTGCCCGCGTGCGGCCGCGCGGGCGCTGACCGAGCACGTTCCGCTCGTCGTGGTGACGCTGGGCGCCGAAGGGGCGTACGCGGTGGACGGGCGGACCGGCGAGACCGCCGAGGTCCCGGCGATCGCGGTCGAGGCGCTGGACCCCACGGGGGCCGGCGACGTCTTCGTGGCGGGCTTTGTGACCGGGACGCTCGCGGACTGGCCGCTGGCCGACCGGCTCGCCTTCGCGGGGCTCACGGCGGCGCTGTCGGTGCAGGAGTTCGGCGGTTCCCTGTCGGCGCCCGGCTGGGCGGAGGTCGCCGCGTGGTGGCGCACCGTGCGGGAGATCGACGACCAGGACCCGGCGGCGCTGCAGCGCTACGGCTTCCTGGAGGGCCTGATCCCGGAGGTCACGCGTCCGTGGCCGCTGCGGCGCGCGGTGCCGACGATCGGGTTCCGGTCGGCTTAGCGGCAGCGGGTGAGGTCACCCGGCCTCGGCCCGCACCCGGACCTCACCATCAGGCCCCGCCAGAAACACCGGCGTCCCGGCCCCGCCCAGGTCCCGCACCGCGGAAAGGTCCTCCGGAGACAGCGCCTCCGCGGAGGAGACGACCGCCGCCGCCTCGAGGGACTCGGCGCCGGACGCCACCGCCATGGCCACGGCCGTACGCAGCGCGGAAAGGTTCAGGGAAGCAAGCGCGACGGTCCCGGCGACATACGTACGCCCCGTCTCGTCCCGCACGGCGGCGCCCTCGGGCACCCCGTTCCGCGCCCGCGCCGAACGCGCCAGCGTCACGATCTTCCGGTCCTCAGCGCCCAGCGACGCGGTGCTCTCGGTCATGATCCGAGCATACGGAGCTACATCGCCACCGGAAACATGGACCCCCGCCGCCCCTCCGGCGACGCAAGCCACTCCAGTTTCGCCGCCGTCTCCGCCTCGTCCAGCGGCGTGTGCAGGACGATCGTCAGGTCGGGCCGCGCCGGCACGCGCAGCGCCGTCGACTCGACGTGCAGCGCGCCCACCAGCGGATGCGTCAGCTCCTTGAGGACCTGCCCGGCGGGCTGGATGTCCCGCCGCTCCCACAGCTCGGTGAACTCCTCGCCCGCCGACTCCCGCAGCTCGGCGAGGATCGCCTGGAATCCCTCGTCCTCCGGGTACTCCGAGCACGACGCGCGGAACTGCGCCACGACCCGCGCCGCGTTCTCCTGCCAACTCAGGCTCCGCGAGCGGTAGATGGGGTCGGTGAAGAAGTCCACGAGGCAGTTCTGGGTGATCTCGGGGCGCATCCCGAAGACCATCCCGGCCGCGTCGTTGTACATGACGCAGTTGTAGTAGCGGTCCATGATGTGCGCCGGGTACGGCATCCATGTGTCGATCAGGCGCTGCATGCCGTGGCACATGTCCCGGTCGGCCTGCTCGACCTCCGGCGCGGGCGGGTTGAGACCGGCGAGGATGTACAGATGCCGCCGCTCGGCGCTCGACAGCTTCAGGACGCGCGCCACGGAGTCCAGGACCTGCGGCGACACCGAGATGTCGCGGCCCTGCTCCAGCCACTGGTACCAGGACGCGCCGACCCCGGCGAGCACGGCGACCTCCTCACGGCGAAGACCCGGCGTACGCCGTCGCGCCCCGCCGTCCGGAAGACCCGCCTCCGCGGGGCTGACCCGGGCCCGTCGGCTCATCAGGAACTCGCGCAGCTCACCGAGCCGCCTCGCCTTGGACGCGTCCTGCGGCCGCACCGCCGCCGCCTCGCTCGTCCCCGCCATGTGCAGTTCCCCCTGCCTGGTGTTCCGACCACCAGCATAAGTTCCAGCTCCCCACGGCTATTCCGGACGCCGGATGCTCAGGGCATGGCGATCGACACCTCCACCCCCTCCTCCACACCAGCCGCTCCCGCGGCGCCGCGGCAACCTCAGGCCCCCAAGCTCTCCACCGGCGACCAGCTCGTCCTCTTCGTGCTGTGCGCCGCCCAGTTCATGGTCGCGCTGGACTTCTCCGTACTGAACGTGGCGCTGCCCGTCCTCGGCCCGGACCTCGGCATGAGCCAGTCCGCGCTGCAGTGGGCGGTGACCGCGTTCGCCCTGCCCTCCGGCGGCTTCCTGCTGCTCTTCGGCCGCGCCGGTGACCTGTTCGGGCGGCGCAGGCTGTTCCTCGGCGGGCTCGCCCTGTTCGGCCTGGCCTCGGTGCTCGCGACGTTCGCCTGGGACCCGGCGTCGTTCCTCGCCGGACGCGCGCTGCAGGGCGTGGCAGCGGCGGCGATCGTGCCGACCGGCATGTCCCTGCTGACGACGACCTTCCCCGAGGGCCCGCAGCGCGACCGGGCGCTCGGCATCTCCGGCACCCTGCTCTCGCTCGGCTTCACCATCGGCATGGTGCTCGGCGGCGTACTCACCGACACGCTCGGCTGGCGCTCCACGATGGGCCTGCTGACCCTCTTCGCGCTGATCGTGCTGCCGCTGGCGCCCCGCCTGCTGCCCGAGTCCCGCACCCCTGACCGCCCGCGCCTGGACATCCCGGGAGCGGTCACCGTCACCGGCGGTCTGCTCGCCCTGATCTACGCCCTGTCCACGGCCGCCGAGCGCGGCTTCGGCGGCACCGACGTCATCGTCACGCTCATCACCGGCGTCCTGCTGCTCACGGCCTTCGGCTACGTCGAGTCGCGCGCCGCGTCCCCGCTGGTCTCCCTGCCGATGCTGCGGCGGCGGACGGTGGCGTGGGGCAACCTGGGCGGGCTCGTCACCTTCTCGATGATGTCGGCCGTCATCTTCGTCCTCACGCTCTATCTGCAGGAGGTCCTGCGCCTCTCCGCCTTCCAGACCGGTCTCGTCTTCGGAGTGCAGGGCGCGCTCTCCGTCGTCGCCGGGATCTACGCACCGAGGGTCATCAGCCGCTTCGGAGCGCACCGCACGCTCGTCGTCTCGCTCATCGGCCAGGGCCTGTTCATCGCGGCACTGCTCGGCATCAACGACAGCGCCTGGTCGGTCTGGCTCGCCACGGCGGGCGTCTCGATCGCCAGCATGTTCCACCTGGGCGCGATCATCTCGTACGGCGTGACGGTCACCTCGGGCGTCCCGGACGAGGAGCAGGGCCTGGCCACGGGCCTGGTCACCTCCACCCAGCAGGTGGGCATCACCATCGGCATCCCGCTGCTCGGCGTCCTCGCGACCACGGGGACGGATCTCCTGGCGGGGACGCAGACGGTGCTCCTGATCGACGCGGCGGTGGTGCTCGCCGCGGCGGCCCTGGTGGCGGCGGGCCTGCGCCGCACGGGCTCGCGCGGCTAGATGGTTGATGCGCTTTGGCTCTGTCCGGAATGACGGAGAGTGCCCAGAATCGGTGGTGTAGAACACTGGCTCGACCCGTGGGGCGCGCTGTGAACACCGATCTGGACACTCTCCTGACCGCAC
>NZ_SRIC01000374.1 GCF_004684775.1 Streptomyces sp. MZ04 | reverse complement strand
GGCTCGGATATGGCGGGTTGGGCGGGCTCCATGGAGGGCTCATCCAGCTCTCCGGCCTCGGCGGTGGTGTTGAGTTCGACCTGCAGGTCTGCCATGGCATTGCTCCGGACTTCAGGGTGGCAGTCGACTCCACCGTGACACGCGGGAGCTGCGGCTTCGCGGCAGGCGAAGCGTTCGGGGTACAAGCGGTGCCGCCGCTACGCGAAGGGGCCCCGCCGATGCACCGGCGGGGCCCCTTCCAACGTACGCGCGATGCGGCTCAGTCGCCCGAGACCGTCACCTTCTTGTCGCTGTTCAGCTCCGAGACCATCTGCTTGACCTTGGGCTTGTCCCACAGGAGGTTGCCGCCGGTGGAGCCCGCGAGCGGCATGTTCATCGACTTGCCGTCGCCGCCCGTGACGCCCTTCATCGCCCAGAACATGGACGCCACGTCGAACAGGCCCATGTCCTTGTCGACGACCAGCGTGTCCAGGCCCGCGCCCATCGTGGGGTAGAGCTTGAAGGGGTTCATGACCGTGCCCGGGGTCGCCGCCTGGCCGGCGAGGGCCGCGAGGAACTTCTGCTGGTTCTTCGTACGGTCCAGGTCGCTGCCCGGCAGGGCGTACCGCGTACGGACGAAGGCGAGGGCCTGCTCGCCGTCGAGGGTCTGCTTGCCGGCCTCGAAGTCGGCGCCGGACTTCTCGTCCTTGAAGCCCTTGGGGATGTCCATCTCGACGCCGCCGACCGCGTCCACGATCTTGGCGAAGCCGCCGAAGCCGATCTCGGCGTAGTGGTCGATCCGCAGGCCGGTGTTGAACTCGACGGTGCGGACGAGGAGTTCGGGCCCGTCCTCCGCGTACGCCGCGTTGAGCTTCGTCTGGCGGCCGGTGTTCGGGTAGAGCTTGCCGGACTCGGCGCCCTTGAAGGAGGGGATCGTCACGTTCGAGTCGCGCGGCAGCGAGATCATCGTGTTCCCGCCGTCGTCCGCGACGTGCAGGATCATCATCGAGTCCGTGCGCTTGCCCTCGGCGGAGCCCGTGTGGAGCTTCTTCTTGTCCTCGGCGGTCATGCCCTCGCGGCTGTCGGAGCCGACGATCAGGTAGTTCGTGCCCGCGCCGCCCTCGGGGCGCTCGATGACCTTGGAGAGGTCGACCTCGCGCTTGAGCTTGGAGTCGGCCCAGAAGTACGTGCCGATGGAGACCGCGAGCAGCACCACGATCAGGGTGAGCGAGCCGATCTTGATGCGGCGGCGCCAGTTCGGTGCGGGGCGGGGGGCGCGGGTGCCGTAGCCGTCGTCGCCGCCCTGGCCGCCGCCCTGGCCGTTGCCGTTCGGCGAGCCGTAGACCTGGCCGGTGTTGTAGCCGCTGTCGTACCCGTTGTCGTACGCGTCCTGGCGGGGCGCGCGGGGTTCGCGGGGCTCGAACATGTCGTCGCGGGCGTCGCCGTACCGCTGGCCGTACCCGTCGTCGTATCCCGGCTGCTGTGGGACTCCGCCCTGCTGCTGGCCCGGTCGGCCGGAGCCGCCGCCGCGCTGGACATGCCGCATCACGCGGGCGCCGTCGGGCTGCGCGTTCCCGCTGCCACGGCCGTATCCCCGGCCGTTGCCCTGCTCGTCAGGCCAATCGCTCATGTGGCCCAGTGTGCAGTCTCCGGGTGTGCGGCTTACAGGGTGGGCGGGATTTCGGTTCAGGGCTGTTGCAGAGCTGATGCAAAGCGGTCCGGGGATGTCCGGACATACGTCAGACATAGGGTGGAGTCCATGACAGACCTCGCCCCTGGACCGGAATCAGAGATTCCGGGCAAGCCGACTTCGGCGTCCCGCACGACACTCAGCCACATCATGACCCACAACGACACCAACCTCCTCGGAACGGTGCACGGTGGAGTGATCATGAAACTGGTGGACGACGCGGCGGGCGCGGTCGCCGGGCGGCACTCGGGCGGACCCGCCGTCACCGCGTCCATGGACGAGATGGTCTTCCTTGAGCCGGTACGGGTCGGCGACCTCGTTCACGTGAAGGCGCAGGTGAACTGGACCGGGCGGTCCTCCATGGAGGTGGGGGTCCGGGTGCTCGCCGAGCGGTGGAACGAGTCGACGCCCTCACAGCAGGTCGGCTCCGCGTATCTCGTGTTCGCCGCCGTCGACGCGGACGGGAAGCCGCGGACGGTGCCGCCCGTCCTGCCGGAGACCGAGCGCGACCGGCGGCGCTACCAGGAGGCGCAGATCCGGCGTACGCACCGCCTCGCACGCCGCCGGGCGATCAAGGAGCTGCGGCAGAACCGCGCCGCGGAGGGCCTGGACGACTGAGCGTTACGTACGTCATCGAGCGTTACGTACGTCATCGAGCGTTACGTACGTCACTGATCGTCACGGGGGCAGACGACCTGGTCCCCGGTGAGCGCGCCGAACTCTCCCTGATAGGCGTCCTCCGCCCGCACCGGCCTGATCTTCTTGAAGTCCCTGCCCGCCAGGACCTTCAGGGTCGCCCCCTGGCCCTTGACCGCGCGCAGCCGGCAGCCCGGCAGCGCCGCCGCGAGGGACTTCGCCGAGCGGTCCCAGCGGGGGTCGTACGCGACGACCGTGCGGGCAAGGGGCTTGCCCGGCGCGTTGCCGGGTGCCCGCGTCGTACGGAAGCCGGTGGACCGCAGCGCGCTGTCGACCCGCTTGCCCAGGCCCGGCATGCCGGTGGCGTTGTCGACCTGCACCCGGATCTGCTGCGGCGACACACCGACCACGGCGGCCCTGCGCCTGGGGTTGTGCGCGGCGAGCGGGCGGTCCTCGCGCAGCGCCTTGAAGAGCTTCCCGGACCTGCGCGGGTCCCACCTCAGGGTGGACCCGATGCCCGGCACGCTCACGCCCCTGCTGCGCAGCGGGACCGTGGTGAACTCCGACGAGGACGGCGAGAAGCCGCGCATCGCCCGGCCCAGGGCCAGCATCTCGTTCGTACCGAAGCCCTTGTCCGCCCGGACCGAGCCGAGCAGCGTCCTGCTCACGTCGCGGAACTTGAGCGGATTGAGCAGCACCCCGCTGCTGGTCGCCTTCGAGATCAGCGCGGCGAGGAACCGCTGCTGGCGCTGCATCCTGCCGAGGTCGGACGAGCCGTCTACGTGCCGGGTGCGGACGTACTGCAGGGCCTGGCCGCCGTTCAGCTTGTGCGTGCCCACGGCCAGATCGAGTCCGGTGTACGAGTCCTTCAGCGGGCGCGCCGTGCAGATCTCCACACCGCCGAGCACGTCCACGGTCTTCATGAAGCTGGTGAAGTCGACCTCCATGTAGTGGTCGATCTTGACCTTCGTCATGTTCTCGATGGTGCGGACGGTGAGGTTGGGGCCGCCCTCCGCGTACGCCGCGTTCATCTTGACCGGGTGGGCCTTGTGGCGGTCGCCCGAGTTCTGGTCGGTGTGCGGCGGCATCTCCGCGTAGCTGTCGCGGGGCAGGCTCACGACGCTCGCGCGGTCCCGGTCCTCGGAGATGTGCACGATCATGATCGTGTCCGTGCAGTGGCAGGGCGCGCCGCCGAGCCGGTACTTCTTCTTCTCCGCCTTGGTGATCTTGTCCCGGCCGTCGGTGCCGACGAGCAGCACGTTCATGCCGTTGCCCCCCTGCGGCCGGTTCTTCATGTCCTTGAAGGCGTCCACCCGGTCGATCCCGGTGTCGAGACTGGACACGACCCCGTGCCCGATCCCCGCGGCCGCGAGCACCGTCACGGAGAGCGCCGTCGCCACCCGCATGGCCCAGCGGGGCCGCTTCCCCCGCCCGGCCGAGCGGGGCGCCTGCTTCCGGGGTGCGGCTGCCTGACGCGGGGGACGCGGCCCGCGCGAGGAGGGTCTTGGGGAGCGGCGGGGCGGTGTGGGCACGAGGGGGACACCTCCGCGGTGACGGGCTGACGGCCCTGGCCGGGACGGGCTGACGGCCCTGGCCGGGACGGGACGCGGGACCTGTGACGGGCCGGGGAACGCCAGAACCGTAGGCCCATACGATCTGCGGCCCGGGGTAGTGACCCGGCGGCGCGCGCCGGTGTCCCCCATTCGCGGTAACGTGGCGCCGATGAACGCGACGCCCGACGTGCAGCTTCCTGCCGTATCCGTGATCATGCCGGTGCTCAACGAGGAACGGCATCTGCGTGCTGCCGTATCCGCGATCCTTGAGCAGGAGTACGACGGCGAGATGGAGGTCGTCGTAGCGCTCGGCCCCTCCACCGACCGTACGGACGAGATCGCCGCCGAACTGGTCGCCGAGACGGCCGGTCACCGCGCGAGGGTCCAGACGGTGCCGAACCCCACCGGGCGTACGCCGGCGGCCCTGAACGCCGCCATCAAGGCATCGAGTCACCCGATTGTGGTGCGCGTCGACGGCCACGGCATCCTCTCGCCCGGCTACATCGCGACGGCCGTCCGCCTCCTCGAGGAGACCGGCGCGCAGAACGTCGGCGGCATCATGCACGCCGAGGGCGAGAACGACTGGGAGCACGCGGTCGCCGCCGCCATGACGTCGAAGATCGGCGTGGGCAACGCGGCCTTCCACACCGGCGGCGAGGCCCAGCAGGCCGAAACCGTGTATCTGGGTGTCTTCCGGCGCGAGGCCCTGGAGCGGCAGGGCGGCTACAACGAAGAGTTCATCCGCGCCCAGGACTGGGAGCTGAACTTCCGGATCCGGGAGGCCGGCGGGCTCATCTGGTTCTCGCCCGAGCTGAAGGTGCAGTACCGCCCGCGGCCTTCAGTGCGCGCCCTGGCCAAGCAGTACAAGGACTACGGCCGCTGGCGGCACGTGGTCGCCCGCTACCACGAGGGCTCCATCAACCTGCGTTACCTCGCGCCGCCGACCGCCGTGTGCGCGATCGCCGCGGGCGTCGTCGTGGGCGCGGTGCTCACGCCGTGGGGCTTCGTGATCCCCGGCGGCTATCTCGCGGCGATCGTCGCGGGCTCGCTGCCCGCGGGCAAGGGGCTTGGGCTGAAGGCGCGCCTGCAGATCCCGGTGGCGCTCGCGACGATGCACATGTCGTGGGGCTGGGGCTTCCTCACCAGCCCGCGCTCGCTCGCCAAGCGGGTCATCGCGTCCCGGCGCCCGGCCGTTCTCAGCGAGGCCTGAGAACAGCCGGGCGGTTCCGGCTCACCCCTTGGGCTCGCCCCAGGTGTACTTCGGGTCGACGTGCATGCAGGCCTTCTTGTCCGAGCCGTTGAGCGCCTCGGCCGACTCCGGCGTCTTGTCGTCCTTCTTCGCGGCCGACTCGGGGTAGGTGTTCCCCTCCCGCCAGTCGGCGCCCACGACGAGCACGACCCCGGAGACGTCCGTCGACTTCTCCACCGAACTCAGCGGCAGCCCAAGGGACTTGGCGACCTTCTGGGCGTCGCCCTCCAGCTCGGCGCTGGGAAACCTGATGACGGTCTTCTCCTCCGCGAGAGCCGTCGTCGTGTCGGCCGTCGCCCGGGTGAAGCCCTTGCCGGTGAGCAGCTGCGTCACCGTCGACGCGCGCCCGCTGACCGGCGGCTCGGCGTCGCTGCGGGTGCCGTTCTGCACCTGCACCGCGATCTCCGCGTCCAGGGCCGCCGGATCGTCCGAGACCTTCTCCTTCGCGGGCTTCTTCTTCTTGCCCTTGCCGTCCAGTGAGACGTCGTCGCGCACGAGCCGGAAGAGCTGCTCGGCGTCGCCCGGCTTGGGGATGACGCGCGCACCGACGTACTCGTACGGCATGGTCGTCATCGTGGTCCGCTCCGGCGGGACCTTCTTGAGCTCGTTGCTGAGGTCGTAGAGCCGCTTGACGCTGCCGAGGCTGTCGTCGACCTTGAGCGCGCTGGTGGCCGTCTCGGCGAGCTTGCGCAGCTTGTTCGGGCTGCTCAGATTGGCGTTGTCGCGCAGCTCGCGCACGAGCGAGTTCATGTACATGTGCTGGGCCTTGGCGCGGCTGATGTCGGTGCCGCCGTCGAAGCCGTAGCGGGTGCGCAGCCACTGCAGGGCCTGCTTGCCCTTGACGGGCGTGGTGCCCTTCTCCAGCTTCAGACCGGAGCCGTGGCCCTGGTTGTCCCGCGAGTAGATGTTGGCGTCCACACAGACCGGTACGCCGCCGATGGCGTCCGCCATGGAGACGACGCCCGCGAAGTCGACCTCCATGAAGTGGTCGATGTGGATGTTGGTGAGCTTCTCCCAGGTGGCGACCGTGCAGCCGGGGCCGCCGCGGCCGAGCGTCTCGTTCGTCATCGTCCGCTGCGTCGAGGCCTCGTACACCTTGCCGTCGTCCGGGTCGGTGCACTTGGGAATGTCGAGCAGGGTGTCGCGCGGCATGCTGACCACCGACATGTTGGTGCGGTCGGCCGAGAGATGCAGCAGCATCTGGACGTCGGCCAGCGGCGTGCCCCCGAAGGTCTCCTTGGCGCCGCCGAGCTTCTGGTTCTCCTTGGAGTCCCGCGCGTCCGAACCGATCAGGAGAATGTTCAGCGGGGTCTGGCCCGCCGCGTTCGGCGTGGGCTCGGGGGCCCGGTGGTCGCCGAGGTTCAGGTCGTCGGTCTCGAGATTGTTGTTCAGGTGCTGGTAATAGAGATATCCGGCGCCGGCCGTGCCAAGTATCAGTACCGACAGGATCGTTGCCGACCAGCGCAGTATCCGCCGTCTGCGGCGCGGCGGTTCACCACCGCTCCCACCACCGCTCCCACCGCCGCCCCCACGGCGGTGTCTGTGCCGGCCGCCGCCGCCGTCCGGGGGCTCATCGCCCTCGTGCGGACTTTCGTCCCAGCCGTGATCACTGGCGTGCGGGACGCGTTGTCGCGCCCCCTCCCCACGCACGCTGCTTTTC
>NZ_SRIC01000373.1 GCF_004684775.1 Streptomyces sp. MZ04 | reverse complement strand
GGGTAGGGGTGCGAGGGGGCGGGCCCGGGTGGGCCCGCCCCGCTCAGACCCCCGGCGTCACCCAGTCAGCAAAGTCAACGCATCCGCGAGACGGCGCCGATGCGCCGCCGGAGAGCCGAACAGGAGCCCCGCCCCATGCGCCCGTTTGAAGTGCCGGTGCGCCTCGTGCTCCCAGGTGATGCCGATCCCGCCGTGCAGCTGGATCATCTCGGCCGCGACCGCCGCATAGGCCTCGGAGCAGGCCGACTTGGCGGCGGCGGCCAGATCCGTCCGCGCGTCCGCGTACGCCGCGGCCAGCGCGATCGACCTGGCCGCCTCCACCTGGACGTACATATCGGCGAGGCGGTGCTTGACCGCCTGGAAGGAACCGATGGGCCGCCCGAACTGGACGCGGTCCTTGGCGTACCGGACGGTGTCGTCGAGGGCCCGCCCGGCCCCGCCCACCTGCTCCGCGGCGAGCGCCACGCACGCGACATCCCGGACGCGCGCGAGGATCCGCTCCCCCGAACCATCCGCGCCGACAAGCCGCGCGGGGGCGCCCCGCAGCACCATCCGGGCCTGTGGACGCGTGCCGTCCATGGTCGGTACGTACATCAACTCCGCCGAGTCCGCTTCGAGTTGAAAGAGGCCGAGCCCTCGTGACGTACGGGCGAAGGCCAGCAGCACACCGGGTTCAACCGCACCGGGGCCGCCACCCGCGAGAACATGTTCCTTGACGCCGCTCAGGCGCCACCCTCCCGCCGCGTCGCGCGAGGCACTCGCCTCGACGTCCGACGCGTCCCAGCCGCCGCCTTCCGCCCAGCCGAGCGCCCCGGTCACCCGCCCTTCCGCGAGTCCCGGCAGCAGCTCCGCGCACGCCCCCGCGTCCCCCGATGCGATCAGCGACACGACCGCGAGCACCGCGGACCCGAGATAGGGAACAGGACTCAGCGCCCGCCCCAACTCCTCCATCACCACGTGCACTTCGGGCGCCCCGCAGCCGAGTCCGCCGTACTCCTCGGGTACGTAGAGCCCCGCGACGCCGATCTGTCCGGTCAGCGGAGCCCATGCCGCGCCCCCCTCGTGGCGGTCGAGCACGGACCGCACGGCGGCCCGCAGTTCCGCCTGCTCCGCGGACTCCCTCATCGCGCCTCTCCCCTCGCCACGCGCCGCAGTTCACCCTTGAGCAGCTTGCCGCCCGCGTTGCGCGGCAGTTCGGGGACGATCACGAAGCGCCTCGGCACCTTGAAGTTGGCGAGCCGTTCCCTCGTCCAGGCGGTGAGCTGGTCCGCCGCCACCTCACGCGTGGTGACCACGAACGCGACGCCCACCTCCCCGAGGCGTTCGTCCGGCGCCCCCACCACCGCCGCGTCCACGACCGACTCGTGTCCGAGCAGGACGTTCTCGACCTCCGCCGGATAGGCGTTGAAGCCCCCGACCACGTACATGTCCTTGAGCCGGTCCGTGATCGCGAGGTAGCCGCGCTCGTCGAGGACGCCGATGTCGCCCGTGCGCAGCCAACCGCCCTCCAGGACGGCTTCGGCGGTGGCCGCCGGGTCGTCGAGGTAGCCGAGCATGACGTGCCCGCCGCGCACCTGTACCTCGCCCTGTTCCCCGGCGGGCAGGACGTCGCCCGCCGGCGAGGTGATGCGCAGCCGCGTCCCCGGAGTCGGCACGCCGACCGTGTGCGCCACCGTCCAGGCGTCCGCGTCCGTCGGGCAGACGGTGACGACACCGCCGGTCTCGCTCAGGCCGTACGCCGTGAAGACGTCGGGGACACCGAGTTCGGTACGGATCTGCTCGACGAGCGCGGTCGGGACGGTGGCCGCGCCGGTGCCCGCGAGGCGGAGAGCCGACAGATCATGTTCGTGCCTCCGGGGGTGGTGGATCAGGCCGTGGAAGACGGTGGGGGGTCCCATCAGGCAGGTGACCCGCTCCTGAGCCATCCGGCGCAGGACGCGGTCGGGGTCGTACACCTCCTCGGGAAGCATCGTGACCCCGCGCAGCAGGCAGCCGATGACGCCGGCCTTGTAGCCGAAGGTGTGGAAGAAGGGGTTGACGAGGAGATAGCGGTCCCCGGGTGTGAGGGTGACGGCGTCCGTCCACTCCTCGTAGGCCTGGAGGTTCCGGCCGTGGGTCATCATCACGCCCTTGGGGCGGCCCGTGGTGCCCGAGGTGTAGATGATGTCGGAGAGATCGTCCGGGCCGACCGCGGCGGTGCGCGCCGCCCGTTCCTCCTCGGTGGTCCACCTGCCCAGGCGCAGATACTCGTCCCAGGCGAGCGCGCCCTGACCCGCGTCGCCGCGCAGGACGACCGTGGACCGCAGCGCGCCCAGGTCCTCGCCGGACTCGTGCAGCATCGCCACGTAGTCCGTGCCGAGGAAGTCCCGTTCGGCGAAGAGGACGGTGGCGCCGCTGCGCCGGATGATGTCGGCGGCCTCGGCCGCCTTGAACCGCGTGTTGACCGGGACGAGGACGGCTCCGACGCCGACCGCGCCGAGCGCTGCCGTGATCCACTGCCGGCTGTTGGGCGCCCAGACCGCGACACGGTCCCCCGGACGTATGCCGTGCGCGATGGCCGCGCGGGCCGCGGCCGCGATCTCCGCGCCCAACTGCCGGAAATTCCAGCGTACTTGGCCGTCGGCCAGCGCTTCGAGATCCCCGTACGCGGCCGCCGCGTACTCCGGGAGCCTGGCGAGCGTCACGGGTGGCGGCACTTGCTGTGGGCTGGTCACGAACCCTCCCTGCTTGACGTGCGAGCGTGGCCGGTATCCAATCACAGGTGTTTCGGTTAGGCATATACCTAGTAGGAACATTCATTGGAGGCATGATGCCGACCCTCGCTCCCCGCACCCACTCCGTCGACGACGCGGCCATGAAGTCCGTGCTCAGCAGCTTCTGCACGGGCGTCGCCGTGATCACGGCCGTCGCCGAGGACGGACACCCGGCCGGGATGGCCGTCCAGTCCTTCTCCTCGGTATCGCTCGACCCGCCGCTGATCTGCTTCTGCCCGGCGCACACCTCGTCGACCTGGCCGCGGATCCGCGCGGCGGGCCACTTCGCGGTCAACATCCTCGCCGCCGAACAGGAGCCGCTCAGCCGCCAGTTCGCGGTGACGGGCGGCGACAAGTTCCACGGCGTCCGCTGGCGGCCGGGCACACATGGCGCACCCCTGCTCGACGGGGCGCTCGCCACCGTCGAGTGCGACCTCGAGGACGTCCTGGACGGCGGCGATCACGCGATCGCGCTCGGCCGGGTCACCGCCCTGGCCGCGCACGGCACGGACAGCGATCCGCTGGTCTACTTCCGTCGCACCTACGGACGCGTGCCGTTCTCCAGCTCCTCGATGTCCGCGAGCATGCCGTCGACGAGATCGCGCTCGGAACGGTAGTAGCGCTCGGCCCACTTGAGGGTGAGCGTGGGGTACGCCCACGCCGCCTCGCTCCGCGCGCCCTCGATGTCCACCTCGGCGCGCAGCCGCATCGTCTCGGCGAACTCCCGGTGCCGGGCGAGCACTTCACGCAGCTGCTCCGGTTCGAGAAGATGCCCGAGCCAGATCCGCAGCATCGGGCCGTGCTTGAGCACCGGCGGATCGACGGGGGCCTCGCGTGCCCACCTGCGGACGGCGTCCATCCCCTCGCCGGTGATCCGGTAGACCCGCTTGTCGCGGCTGCCGGTCTCCTGAGCGACCATGCGCGACGTCGCGAACCCGGCCTTCTCAAGACGCTTCAGCTCGCTGTAGATCTGACTGAAGGACGGACTCCAGTAGAAGAAGCGCAGCGACCAGTCCGACCACTTCTTGAGGTCGTAACCGGACAACTCCTCACCGAAGGAGAGCAGTCCGAGCACCGCCCAGCTGGTCGCGGGCAGCGCGGGCAGCTCCGCCTCGCCGTCCGGCGCGCTCTCTTTCGCCTTGCTCTTCTTCTCCACCACGCCCGCAGTCTACGGACCCCCTTCCCCGACCCCACGTATGCCTGCTAGAAGTATTCCTATTAGGAATAGCTGAAGTAACCGACCACGGAGGAGACCCATGAAGTTCTCCATGATCTTCGAGGCCCAGCTCGCGGACCCGACCCCCGAACGTGAGCGTCAGGTCCTGCGCGACTGCGTCGAACAGGCCGTCTACGCCGAGGAGATGGGCTTCGACCGCGTCTGGGCGGTCGAGCACCACTCCCTCACCCAGTACGCGCACATGAGCGCCTCCGAGATCTTCCTGACCTGGGTGGCGGCCCGCACCTCGAAGATCCGTATCGGCCACGGCGTGGTCACCATGCCGTTCGGCTACCAGCACCCGGTGCGCGTCGCCGAGCGCGCCGCGATGCTCGACGTACTGACCGGCGGCCGGGTCGACATCGGCGCGGGACGCGGCGCGACCCGGCAGGAGATGTCCATGTACGGGGTGCGCCCCGAGGACACCTATCCGCAGATGGAAGAGGCCCTGCGCATCTTCTCCTCCGCCTGGCGCGAGGAGCAGTTCGAGTGGCACGGCTCGATCGACATCGGCCCCGGCGCGATCCTGCCGCGCCCGGTCCAGGACCCGCATCCACCCCTCTTCATGGCCTGCTCGAAGCACGACACCCTCAAGCTGGCCGCCGAACTGGGCATCGGCGCCCTGGTGATGGGCTTCGCCGGCGCCGACGACGTACGCGAGATGCGCAAGGTCTACGACGAGGCCATCGCGACCCGCACCGGCGAGCGCTTCGTGTCGAGCGAGGTCAACAACCACCTCTCCGCGCTCTGCCCGACGATCGTCCTGGACGACCCCGGCCTGGCCCTGCGCCTGGGCACCCGCGGCCAGCGCTTCTTCGCCGAGTCGATCGCGCACTGGTACGGCAACGGTCCCGCCCCGACCTCGTACGCCGAGACCGAGGAGGCGGCTGACCACGTGGCGGCCCTTGCCAAGGACCGCGAGGAGCTGGTCGCCAAGCTGCACGAGGCGAACATCCCGGCCCGCCCCGTCGACACCGGCACCTACAACGCCGAGCACGCGTACGGCAGCGCCGACACCGCCATCTCGTACGTCGAGCAGCTGCGCGAGATCGGCGTGGACGAGGTGATGTGCCTCATCCAGATGGGCACGGTCCCGCAGGAGGCGTGCATGGAGACCATCCGCCAGTGGGGCGAGAAGGTCATCCCGCACTTCAGGGCAGTGGAGGCGTGACGTGATCGCGATGGACGGCAAGGCGGTACTGATCACCGGCGGGGGACGCGGCCAGGGCGCGGCGGAGGCCCGGCTCTTCGCCGAGGCCGGGGCGCGGGTCGTGGTCACGGACGTACGGGAGGAGGAAGGCAGGGAGGTCGCCAAGTCCCTTGGGGAGCAAGGTCTTTTCGTACGTCATGACGTCACGGACGCGAAGAGCTGGGCGGCGGCGGTGGCGCGCTCCCTCGACGCGTTCGGCCGTCTGGACGCCCTCGTCAACAACGCGGCGCTGTGGCGCACGGCGTCCGTGGAGAGCGAGACGTACGAGAACTTCGAGACGCTGATCCGGGTCAATCTGCTCGGCCCCTTCCTGGGCATCCAGGCGGTGCTGCCCGCGCTGAAGGAGGCGGGTGGCGGCTCGATCGTGAACGTCTCGTCGACGGCGGGGCTCGTCGGGATACCGGGGCATGCCGCGTACGGGTCGACGAAGTTCGGGCTGCGGGGGCTGACCCGGTCCTCGGCGCTCGACCTGGCGAAGTACAAGGTACGGGTCAACTCCGTGCACCCCGGGGCGATCGACACCCCGATGATCTCTTCCGTCTCCGGTGCAGGAAAGGACTGGTCGCATCTGCCGCTGGGGCGGATGGGGCAGCCGCAGGAGGTCGGGGAGCTGGTGCTCTTCCTCGCATCGGACGCGTCGTCGTACGTCACGGGGGCGGAGTTCACCGTGGACGGGGGGTCGACGGCGGGATGAGTTCCCCTCCTGCGCTTCCGGACGACCCGCTGACCCCGATCGCCCGCGGGCTCTGCGACGCGATGTCGTCCGGGTTCCCCGATCCGGCCGACGGACCGCTGGACGCGGCGGCCCTGCGGGCGGCTTCGCGAGCGGGGCTCGGTCTGCGGCCCGTACTGCCGGTCCGCTCGGTGACGGAGCGGGTGACGCCGGTTCCCGTGCGGATCTACGACGACGGGGAGGGGGGCGGCGGCCGGGACCGGCCGCTCATCGTCTTCTTCCACGGCGGCGGCTGGGTGCTGTGCGATCTGGACACCCATGACGGTCTGTGCCGTGAACTCGCCGTCAGGACCGGGGCGGTGGTGGTCTCCGCCGACTACCGGCGGGCACCCGAGCACCGCTTCCCGGCCGCCGCCGACGACGCGTTCGCGGTGCTGGAGTGGGCCGCCGGGCATGCGGAGGAGCTCGGCTGTGATCCCGCGCGGGTCGTCGTCGCCGGGGATTCCAGCGGGGGCAACCTGGCTGCGGGGTGTGCGCTACGGGCCCGCGACGAGGCGGGGCCCGCCGTCGCCGCCCAGGTTCTCCTCTATCCGGTGCTCGATCATCGCTTCGAGAGCGATTCGGTGTCCGCGTCCGCGTACGCGTCGGGCTTCTTCCACACCACCGCTCACATGCGGTGGTACTGGGAGCAGTACGTCGGCCCCGGCGGCGACCGGGTCGCGGCCTCGCCCGGTCTCGCAGCTGATCTCACCGGGCTGCCCCCGGCGCTGTTCGTCCTCGCGGACTGCGATCCGCTGCGGGACGAGGGGATCGCGTACGCGCGGCGCCTTGCGGGGGTGGGGGTCTCTGCGGAGGTCCGGCTGTATCCGGGGGTGTTCCACGGGTTTCTGGGAGCGGGGGGGGTGCTGCTGTTTCTTATACACATCTGACGCTGCCGACCAATAGCCTTGTGAAGGTGCCAGCCC
>NZ_SRIC01000372.1 GCF_004684775.1 Streptomyces sp. MZ04 | reverse complement strand
CCCGCCCACTGCCCCGCACGGACGCATGCGCGGCGATCGCGAGGGCCCGCGACTCCGGACAACCGGGGAAGAGACGGCGTATCTCGTCCGCGAACGCCCCCGTGAACCGGATGTCCTCCGCCGCCCGCCGCACCGCGTCCCGAGCCCTGCGCCGCGCCCGCGCCTCCGCGTCCGCGAGGCACCGCTCCTCGGCCCGCGTGAGGGCCGCCTCCTCGACGAGGACGCCCTGGCGCTCGTACCGGCTCCGGCGCCGGTTGAGGCGGACGACCACCGCCGACAGGCCGCTCCCCTCGCGGGCCCGCCGCGTCAGCGCGGTGTCGCCGCGCGGCAGGAAGACGAGATGGCCCAGGTCGGCGCAGTCCAGACAGTGCGGCTCGGCGTCCTCGACGACCAGCAGGGTCAGCGGTCCTCTGCGGCACTCCGCGCAGTGCCTCCGCTTCAGCGGCTGGACGGCGACAAGTCCCCGTCCGGCGGGCGGAGTTGGCGGAGGAGGGGCGGTCGGAGCCATGAACGGAGCATTCCCACTCGCCGAGGGGCCCTACCGCCACCCGTACCGCCACCCGGCATCATGAGCCCTGTGCGACTCGAAGCGATCACCTGGGAACGGCTCACCGAAGCCCTCGCCGACCGGCTCGCGGAGCTCAAGACGGCCGACGGGAGCCCCTGGCCCCGCATCGCCTTCGACGGCGCCCCCGCGGGCAGGCCCGGCGAGCTCGCGCGGCGCGTGGCCGACGCCCTGCGGGTGCGCGGACGGTCCGCCCTGGTGGTCGGCACGGAGGATTTCCTGCGCCCGGCCTCGCTGCGCCTGGAGTACGGGCGCGAGGACGTGGAGGCGTACTACAGCGGCTGGTTCGACACGGGAGCGCTGTGGCGCGAGGTGTTCGGGCCGCTGGATCCGGGTGGCACGGGGCGCGTACTGCCCGACCTGTGGGACCCGGTCGCGGACCGCGCCACACGCAGTCCGTACGTCGAACTCCCGCCCGGCGGCATCCTGTTGGCGCATGGTCCGCTGCTGCTCGGCCACTGGTTCCCCTTCGACCTGACGGTGCAGGTGCGGCTCTCGCAGGGTGCCCTGCGACGACGTACCGAACCGGACGCGCAGTGGACGCTGCCGGCCTTCGAGCGGTACGAGGCGGAGATCGACCCCGGTGCGGTGGCCGACGTGGTCGTACGCGCCGACGATCCCCGGCATCCGGCGTGGAGCGGTTGAACCGTTGAACGGTTGAATCGCCGAACCTCTTTTATATGCACGTGCATGCAGTTAGGGTCTGGGCATGGCAACGGAAGAGATCGACTCAGCGGCAGCGGCAGTCAACTTCAGTGAATCCGTCCGCGCGCTCCTGGACGGCAAGAACTTCGCCAGCATCGCGACCCTCGGCCCCGCCGGGGGCCCGCAGAACTCGGTGGTGTGGATCAAACGGGAGGGGGACACCGTGCTGTTCTCCTCCACCGCGGGGCGGCAGAAGGTCCGCAACCTCGAACGTGACCCGCGGATCAGCGTCTCGGTCTTCGACCTGGCGAACCCGTACGCGTCGACCGAGATCCGCGGCGTCGCGGAGATCCTCCCCGACCCTCAGAAGCGGCTCCCGCACGAGCTCTCGCACAAGTACCTCGGCATCGACCCGCCGGGCGAGAAGGAGGAGGAGACCCGTGTGATCGTCCGCGTGATCCCGCAGAAGGTCGTCGGCTTCAACATCTGAGGGGCTTCAACATCTGAGGTCCCCGGCGTGCGGACCCCCGTGGGCCCGGCGAGAATGAAGGGCGCCGGGACTAGCGGTGCCTCCGTGCCGCGCCGGCCGTCCGGCAACGGGAGGTACTCATGACCACCGCCGGAGACATCATGCACCGCGGTGCCCAGTGGATCCCCGTCCACGAGACCCTGGACCGCGCCGCGCAGCTCATGCGCCAGCTCGACGTGGGCGCGCTGCCCATCAGCGACGAGAACGAACGCCTCTGCGGCATCCTCACCGACCGCGACATCGTGGTCGGCTGCGTGGCGATGGGGCACGATCCGTCCAAGGTGACCGCGGGCGAGATGGCCAAGGGCACGCCACGCTGGGTCGAGTCGGACGCGGACGTCGACGCGGTCCTCAACGAGATGCAGGGCCACCAGATCCGCAGGCTCCCGGTCATCGAGAACAAGCGCCTGGTCGGCATGATCAGCGAGGCCGACCTCGCCAGACACCTCACCGAGGAGCAGCTCGCGGGCTGGGCCGAGAGCGTGTACGCGAAGGGCTGACCCACCCACAGGGGGCTGCCCCCGTGGCTAACCCTTTGCCGCCACCGAGAACGTGCCGTCGTCCGTCGCCCCGTACAGCACGCCCCCGAGGGCCAGCGGGGCCGTCCCGCTCGGGGAGCGGTCGTCCACCGAGCCGCCTCGGCCGGTGTCCCTGAAGGAGGGCGCCGAGCGCCACCGCTCCTTGCCCGTACGGGTGTTGACGGCGATCACGCTGCTGTCCGGCATCGTGGCGTACAGGGTGTCGCCCCGCACCGACGGCTCGCTGAAGATCCGCAGTTCGCGCGAGGTCGTCCACAGCGGCTTGCCGCGCTCGAGGTCCAGGGCGAGCACGGTCTCGTTGGCGTAGTCGAACACGTACATGGCGTCGCCGCGCACCAGCGGCGGCGCCTCCGGTTCGACCGCCCAGGGGAAGTCGATCCCGCGGACGTTCCCCGAGGCCAGATCCTGGATGAAGAAGCGCGACGAGACACCCGAGTCGTTCTCCCAGCGGGCGAAGTACCCCTTGCCGTCGTGCACCGTGGCCAGCCAGAGGTCGCCCTTCGGTGCCTTGACCGAGCCCAGCTTCCGGCCGGTGCGCGCGTCGAAGCGCGTGATGGCCGAGGAGGCGGGGGTGGCGTCGCCCTTGCGCGCGGCGGTGCGCAGATCCGCGAAGAGCGTGCCGTCCGGGCCCGCGTAGAACGCGCCGGGCGAGTCGCTGGTCACCTTGTGGTGCCAGAGCTCGTCGCCGGACCGGGGGTCGTACGCCGTGTACGTCGACGTCCGGGACTCGTTCAACTCGCCCTTGTGCACGACGAGTACGCCGCTGAGGAACTGGAACTCCGCGTGCGGCCCCGGTAGCCGCCACAGCCGTCTGCCGCTCTTCGCGTCGTACGCGTCGACTCCCCCGGAGCCCTCCGCGCTGAACGTGAACACCGCCCCGGCGCCCACGACGGGCTCGGTGACCGAGTACCCGTCGCTGGACTTCGGGCGGTGCATCGGCTTGGTCCAGGTGACCTTGCCCGTCAGGGGATCGAGCCGGGTCAGCGCCGTGGTCGGCGACGCGCAGTAGACGCCGTGCGCGTGCGGGGTGCAGGCCTCCGACGACGGCATCATGTCGTCGCCGTCCTTCTCGGCCGCGACGTGCCACGGCCGCCAGCCCTCGGGCAGGCCCGACTTGGCGTCCGAGCCCTCCGCGACGGGATCCGAACTCCCCAGCAGCGACACGGATACGCCGATGCCGATCACGGCGGTCAAGGCCACCGCGCCGGCGAGGGCGACCTTGAACCGCCGTCCCCGGCGCGGGCGTTGGGGCGCGGTCGCCGACAAGGCGAACGTGGCATCGGAGGCGTCGGTGGCGGGACTCTCCGGCTCCTCCGCCCGTTCCACGGTGGCTTCGCGCTCCCGTGGCGCACCCGGCTCTCCCTCGTCCGGCAGCGCGGCCAGCGCCTCGAGCACCTGCACCGGAGTGGGCCTGTCCTGCGGGTCCTTGGTGAGGCAGGCGAGGACCAGGGGACGCAACGACTCGGGCAGCGCGCCCAGTTCGGGGTCGTTGTGCACCGTCTGATAGGCGGCCAGGTACGCGTTCTCCGCCTCGAAGGGGCTGCGCCCGGTCGCCGCGTACACCAGCAGTGCGCCAAGGGCGAAGACGTCGACGGGCGGCCCCACGTCGCGCGGGCTGCTGAACTGCTCCGGTGCCATGAACGGCGGTGAGCCCATCACCAGGCCCGTCTGCGTCCGCACATCGCTGTGCGCGGCACGGGAGATGCCGAAGTCGATGACGCGCGTCATCCCGCTGTCGCCGCCGTCACCACCGCCGCCGTCCGTGTCCTCCCCGGAGTCGAGCAGCAGTACGTTGCTCGGCTTCAGGTCGCGGTGCACCACCTCGGCGCGGTGGATCTCCCGCAGTGCCTCGGCCAGTTCGCCGCCGAGCCGCTTCAGCCGCGGCCAGTCGAGGGGCCCGTGCTCGGCGACGCGCTGGGCGAGGGTGTCCCCGGGAACGTACGCCGTGGCCATCCAGGGCAGCGCGGCCTCCGGGTCGGCGTCCACGACGGGCGCGGTGAAGGCGCCGCTGACCCGGCGCGCGGCCGTGACCTCCTGGCGGAAGCGCGCGCGGAACTCGGGGTCGTCCGCGTACTGGGTGTGGACGACCTTGACCGCGACCGCGCGGCCCGACGCGGAGCGCCCGAGATAGACGACGCCCATGCCGCCGGTGCCGATCCGCGACTCGATCCGGTAGCCGCCGATCGACTCGGGATCACCCTCGCGCAGAGGCATCGGTCACCTTCCCCCAGTGGTCGACATGGCCGTCACAGACTAGACGCCGGTGCGTGGCGGGGCTGTCGCGGTGCGTCAGAGCCAGCCATTGCGACGGAATCCGCGGTAGAGCGAGAAACAGATGGTGACGATCAGGCCGACGACCATGCCGTAGCCGTACTTCCAGTGCAGCTCGGGCATGTGGTCGAAGTTCATGCCGTACAGACCGCAGACCATCGTCGGCACGGCGATCACCGCGGCCCACGCCGTGATCTTCCGCATGTCCTCGTTCTGGGCCACCGTCACCTGTGCGAGATGCGCCTGGAGGATCGAGTTCAGGAGTTCGTCGAAGGCGGCGATCTGCTCGGTGGCCCGCTTCAGATGGTCGTCGACGTCCCGGAAGTAGGCCTGTATCTCCGGGGCGATCGCCCGCATCGGCTGGGTGGCCAGGATCTGCAGGGGGCGGCCGAGCGGCACCACGGCCCGCTTCAGCTCGAGCAGTTCACGCTTGAGCTGGTAGATGCGGCCCGGATCCGCGCGCTCGCCCTGCTTGGAGAACACGTCCATCTCGACCTGGTCGATATCGGCCTGCACGGCGTCCGTGGCGGCGAGATAGTCGTCCACGACGTGGTCGGCCAGCGCGTGCAGCACCGCGCCGGGGCCCTTGGCGAGCTGCTCGGGCGCCGATTCGAGCCCCTCGCGCAGCGGACCGAGCGAGCCGTGCCTGCCGTGCCGCACGGTGATCACGAACTCCCGGCCGACGAAGACCATGATCTCGCCGGTGTCCACCACCTCGCTGGTCGCGGTCAGCTCGGCATGGTCCACGTAGCAAACGGTCTTGAACACGGCGAACAGCGTCTCGTCGTACCGCTCGACCTTCGGCCGCTGATGCGCGTGCACCGCGTCCTCAACGGCGAGCGGGTGCAGGTCGAAGAGGTCCGCGATGCCCGCGAACTCCTGCTCGGTCGGCTCGTGAAGACCCAGCCAGACGAAACCGTCACGGCTCTTGCGTACGCGCTCGACCTCCTCGACCAGGTCGCGGCCGCCCTCCTGGCGGACCCCGTCGCGGTACGTCACGCACTTCACCACCGACGAGCCCAGCGGGGAGCGGACGGGGTGGCTGAGGTCGACGCGGGTGTGCCTCCGCGTGAGGCGGGCTGCCCGTGCGACTCTCCTCAGGCCGCCGACCTTCCGGAGGTTCCCTACCTTCCGCAGGTTGCCTGCCATCGACATGCGTGGCTCCTCGTTCCGGTGACTTGACGGGCAAGTCTGCCAGTACGGGGCGACAGTGCGGCCGGGGCCTGTGGGAACGGAAGGCTCCGCTCCGATATGCCCGGTTCAGCCTCCCCAGGGGAAGCCGGACAACTGGGATGATCGGGGCATGACGCTCATCGACGGCTATCTCTCAGGAAATCGACCCGCCGGGGCGGCCGGGGCTGCCGAGGCCACCGAGGTCGGCCGGCGCCGCGAGGCCTTCGCGGCCCTCTTCGATCCCACGACCTTCCGGCACATCGAGCGGCTCGGCATCGGTCCCGGCTGGCGCTGCTGGGAGGTCGGGGCGGGCGGCACCTCCGTCGTCTCCTGGCTCGCCAAGCGGGTGGGCCCCACCGGGCGGGTCCTCGCGACCGCCACGGACACGTCCTGGCAGACGTCGGCCGCGCGCCCGCCGGTCGAGGTCCGCAGGCATGACGTGGGCGCGGACGCGCCGCCCATCGAGGGCTTCGACCTGGTACACGCGCGGCTCGTGCTGTCCCGGGTGCCCGACCTGGAGCAGGCGCTGCGGTCGATGATCAGGGCGCTGCGTTCCGGTGGCCGCCTCCTGATCGAGGAGGCCGACCCCGCGCTGCAGCCGCTGCCCTGCCCCGACGAGCACGGCCCCGCACAGGAGTTGGCGAACCGCCTCAGGCGCGCGCTGCTCACCCAGCGGGGCTCCGACGTCGCGTACGGCCGGGGCCTGCCCCGCATGCTGCGCGCCGCGGGCCTGTGCCAGGTGGAGGCCGACGCGTACTTCCCCCTGACGGCCCCCGCGTGCGCCGCCCTGGAGACCGTGACGATCCAGCAGTCCCGCACGGCCCTGACCGCGGCGGGCCTGGCCACGGACGAGGACATCACCACCCACCTGGCGAGCGTCGCGACGGGCACGATGGACCTGGCGACGTCACCGCTGATCTCGGCGTGGGGCAGGAAGGGGTAAGCAGAGCGCCCCGTAAGGGGCGCGGGGAACTGCGCGACAAGCCCCCACGACCCCGCAGCCGAAGGCAGAGCCCAGCGACCCCAGGGCTCAACAGGCCGTCGAACCGGGCAACGGGGGCCGCCCCCCGACCCGTTCGACGGCGCGGGCCCCCGCCCTGCACC
>NZ_SRIC01000371.1 GCF_004684775.1 Streptomyces sp. MZ04 | reverse complement strand
GGGCTGTGGGCGACGCGGACGGTTCCGTTGCGGACGGTGGTGCTTGCGGGGTAGGCGGGCCTTCCTCACTGCCCCAGATGCGTGAACCCCGCCCAACCGCTCAAGTCATCGGGATCCAGGGCCCCGGCCCGGACCCTCAGCAACGGCGGTAGATCCGGCGGGAGTTCGCGCTCCGGGTCCAGGATCCACAGCTGGGCCCTGCGCAGGGCCTTGGCCGGCGGCTCTCCCCGCGTACGCAGGAAATGGTGCGTCAGGAACATCAGGACCGACGTCGCGTCATCCGGTACCGGCCACAGCGAACCGATCACCGACCGCGCCCCCGCCACCAGGAACGCCGTGGACAGCGTGTACGCCTCGTTGTGGCCACGCCCCGACACATGACTGCGGCAGGCCGCGAGCAGCACGAGGCCGAGCCGCCCGCGACCACCGCCGCTCAGCGCCTCCGTCAGCTCCTCCGCCGCCAACTCCCCGCCGTGCAGGGAGAGATAGGCGGTGGCGCGTTCGTTCCGCGCCACCGCCGCGTGGCAGGCCAGATGCAGCACGGCGCCGCTGTCCTCGCCGCCCGAGCGCAGCCAGGTCAGCACCTCGTGCGGGGTGCCCGCGCCGTCGGCCCTGCCGCCGCTCCGGGTCCCGAGGAAGTGCCCTTCCGGGTAGAAGGCCCGCTGCACGGCGTCCGCCTCCTCGCCCGCGTACCGCAGGTCCCCGGTGGGGTTGCCCACCACCAGCGCCTGCCCGGTGTGCGTGACCGCGGTGCGCGCCGCCACGTCGCAGAGCAGCCGGGCGGACGCCGCGTACGAGATCTCCGCGTCCTGCAGCGCGTACCTGCGGCTCCCGCCGTCCCGCTGGTCCCACGCCGCGTGCCAGGGCACGAGCCCGAGTGCGCCCATCGGGACGAGGACCAGACGCGGCACGCGTCCCGGCGGCAGGGCGAAGGCGTCGAACAGCGGGCGCATCGCCGCGTACCAGGCCCAGCCGCACAGCCGGTCGAGCCGGTCGCGCAGGGCCGGCTGCCCGGCGGGCGGCTCGGGAGCCGCGTACCCCGGCACCGGGCCCATGTCCCGTGCGCCGCCGCTCGCGGGCGCGTACGTCCTGAGCGGCGCGGCGTCCTCCCGCAGTTGGGGCAGCGGAACGGAGTGCGTGTCGCCGCCGTTGGTGACGACGACGGCGGCGCCGCCTCCGTCGTCCGACGCGGGCACCAGGTAGACCAGCGCGTCCTTGCCGAGGGTGCGCAGCGCGGTGGCGATCTCGGCGGGCGTCGGCGGGTCGAGCAGCCGGTCCTGCGGGGTGCCTTCGCCCGGCGGCGCCTCCTCGCCGGTGAGGGCGGCGAGGACGTGGCGGCGGAGGGCGCTGGGGATCAGCGGCGGGGCCTGGGCGGTGGACAGCGGGCCCGCTTCCGGCGTGGCGGACGTGCCGCCCGCCTCCTGCCACTGGGCCGCCAGGTCCTCCCGGCCCACCGCGACGAGGCGGTCGCGCACGGTGCTCGAGGTGGTGGCGGCGTGCAGCACCAGGCCACGGCAGGCGTCCAGTGCCCGCACCGCCTGTTCGGGTACGTCGTCGCGCAGGCACCACCCGGCGACTTCGAGCGCCGCGCCGGTGGCCTGGGCCGCGGCCTGCGTGGCGTGGTCGGTGCCGGACTGCAGCAGCGCCGCCCACGCATGGCCGCGCAGGGCGTCGAGCCCGATGCGGCGGGCGTTCGCACGGTCGTCGTGGCGCAGTGCGGCGCGGGTGCGGTAGGCGCGGGCGAGGCCGAGTCCGGTGGACGCGTAGAGGCGGTGCTCGGGTCCTGCCGCCGCCTCGAAGGAGGATTCCAGGAGCGCGATGCCCTTGGCGAGACGGCGGTCGCGTTCGCGCGGGTCGCGCTGGATCTCGGCGAGCGCGCAGTGGCCGCCGCCGAGGACGTTCGCGTACCGCAGCCTGCTGTCACTGCCCTCGTCGACCATGTCGTGGGCTTCCTGGATCAGCTCCATCGACTCGACGAGGGCGATGGGGTCGCGGGCGCGCATCGCGCGGGTGAAGCGGGACGTCCCGTTGTCCCCGAGGATCCACGCCCGGTGGTCGCGCGGCAGCCGGACCGCCATCCTGCGCAGTGCGGCCACCGTGGGCCGTTCGGGCGGCGGTGGCGAGGCCGGGGCGCCGAGCTGCCGGGCGAGGTCGTCGCGCAGCATCAGGTCGATCTCTACGAGCGTCCACAGCTCGGCGCGGGACGGGTCCTCGGGGTCGAGGGCCGCGTGTGTCTCGCGAACCTGGGCGATGTGGCGGTCGGCGGTGGCGAGGTCGCCGCTCCTGAGCGCGGCCCCGGCGTCGAAGGACGCCTGTTGCGCATCCATGAGGCGGCGCACGTGCGGAGTGAGGGAGGGTCTGCCCCGCAGCTTCTGCCAGGCGTCGCGGGCCACGTCGCCGTCGTCCGCGCCACCGCCGAACTGACCCCGCTGCACGGTGGCCATCATCGTGGCGAAGTCCGCGCCGTGCCCAGAGGTCCCGCCGGCCCGCGCGTCCGCGGCGCGGGCCTGGGCGAAGTGGTCGAGCACCGTGTCCATGTCGCTGCCCGCGCCCGCCATTTCGTCCGCGAGGCGGCTGGTGCCCGCCGCCATGTGCGCGAGGTGCTGCCACCGCGGGTCGTCCTCGCCGTGCTGGAGCACCTCCTCGGTCAGCGCGTCCTTCTGCTCGGTGCTGACGTGTTCGCCGTGCGGGTCGAGGAACCGCAGATGGGTGAGGAGCCCGGCCGCGACGCCCGCGCGTTCGGCTCCCGGTTCCATCGCGCTCCACTGCGCGTACACGGTGTCGAATCCGGCCGCGAGGCGGTCGGTCCCGAAGCCGTTGTAGAAGCCGGGGTGGTCCTCGTCGGTGCCGCTGAAGTCCAGGAAGGATCGGCCCTCGCCCAGGTCGTCCATGATCGCGCGGTAGGCGTCGGCGACGTCGTCGCCCGAGCCGCCGGGGCCGGACCCACCGGGCTGCTCGCCGCGCACGAACCGGACCCAGCCCCTGAGTATCAGCGCCATCTTGTGGAGCTCCCGCTCCAATTGCGGGTCGGCGAGGGCGAGTTCGGCCGCCGCAGCCGCGTCGGCGACCCGGCGTGGGTCGGGGTCCTCCTGGTGGCGGGCGTACTGGAACACGCCGAGCAGCAGCGCCGTCCCCGCCACCCGGCCGTCCCGCTCGGGCTGCCACGCGGTGACCGCGCTCCGCAGCAGGCCGATGCCCCGGTCCCGGCCCTCCGCGTCGCCCCGTGCGCTCGCCCGCTCGTAGAGCAGCCGCCCGAAGCCGTCGAGGAACTGCGGCAGCAGCCCTTCGGTCACCCCGGGTTCGGCGAGCAGGGAGTTCAGCTCCACCTCGGCCGCCGCCCCGTGTGCCTGGTCCTTCCAGGTCGACCACATGAGTACGCGGATGAAGACGGCGCGGACTTCGGCTTCCACATGCCACGGCGGCCGCTGCCCGGTGCGGCGCAGGGCGTCGCGCTGCGCCGTGCCGAACGCCTCTCGCGCCTCCTCCAGTTCGTCCCGGTCGCCGGCCACCCTGCCGTGCGACAGGAGCGCGACCGCCATGCTGTGCCGGACGAACGGCAGGTCGGTGGTGGGCAGTTCCGCCTCGAGCACCGCGCGGTAGTGTCCGGCGGCCGTCGCCGCGTCCTCGGCGTCGCCGCGCAGCAGGCAGCGCTCGAAGCACAGGTAGCCGAGCGCCTCCCGCAGGTCGACCGCCTCTTGGCTGCCTTCCTCGAGGATCCCGTCGGCGTCCTCGATCCGGCGCACCGCCTCGTCCAGGAGCGTGCCGCGTTCGTCGCGGGTCGCGTTCGCGGCGTATCTCGTGTACCGCTCCTTGGAACAGAGGGCCAGCAGATGGCGCCCCAGTGCGCGGACGTTGTCGTACGCCTCTTCGTCGGCGGGCAGCGGTGCGGTGCCCGCGAGCAGCAACTCCCAGCACTCGTCGATCAGTTGGTCGGTGGGGTCGAGCTCGTACTGAAAGGCCCGCACGTGCGCGTACACGATCCGCCACGCATGCCAGTCGTCGTCCGTGCCCGGTGCCGCGAAGGCGTGTCCGAAGGCCTCCGCCGCGAGGTCCAGGTCCTCCGTTCCGGAGGCGCCGTCGGACAGCACGTGGATGCGGTAGCTCAGTTCACCCGCGTACGCGCACAGTTCGGGTGCGTCGGGGTCGTCGGACGCCAGCCCCGCGAGATGGTCGAGGAGCTCGGTGCGCTCCGCTTCGAGCTGCGTCAGGGTGTTCTCTTCGGATACGGGCACGGGCACGGGCACGGGGAACCTTACGTATCGAGACGTATCGAGAGAGCTCAGGGTGCGAGTCGCGCATGGTACGGCTGCAGCACGGAGTTGAGCCACTGCTCGCCCTCCGCCGTACCGAAGTCCACGCCGCCCCCTTCGACGGGCTCGGCGGCCGAGACGGCCCCCTGCGGGCACCGGTCGCCGAACAGCAGCACCGTCCGGTCACCCGGCTCCCGCTTCGACGACCAGACGAAACCCTGCGCCCACGGGTCGGTGTGCCTGCGGATCCAGTGTGCCCAGTCGCGCGTGTACGCGTAGTCGATCGCCTCGGTCTGCACGAGCCAGCTGTCCTGGTGGACGGCGGCCAGCTCCTGCGCGGTCATCAGCGACACCACCGTCACGTCGGTGGTGAGCCGGAGTGTCGAAAGGCGCCGCCCCTCGACGCTCACGCGCGGCAGCAGCCGGGGGCCGCCCGACGGGTCGAAGGGCAGGGAGCGCAGCAGGGTCTCGCAGACCGCGGCCGCCGGGCTGAGGCCCGCGTAGAGGTAGCCGTAGGGGTCGCAGGACGTGCCGTCGAAGCGGCCGCCGCCGTAGAGGCAGTGCGCGGGGTGCGGATTGAAGGCGGCTGCTTCCCGGTGGGACTTGTGTACGCGGTGCAGGACCGTGCCCCGCGCGAGGGTGACCTTGGCGGGGGTGCCGTTCATGGCTTCCGGCGGACGGTAGTTGGGCACGGTCACTCACCCTCCATCAAGAACCGGGCGGTGTCCGCGAGTTGGCGGTCCCGGCCGGAGCCCAGGAGCTGCGCGGGCGGGGTGCCGAGCCAGGCGTTGGCGGAGAGCCACCAGTCGGCGGCGCCCCACGGATCGCGGTCGGCGGCCAGCAGCGCGTTGACCTCGAGGACGACCAGCCAGGGCATCGCGTCCTCGGAGAACTGGAAGCTGGGCAGGCGCGGCAGCCCGCCGGCTCCCGGCAGCCGGATCAGCTCGGGCGCGAACGGGTTGCCGCCGTGCCGAAGGACCGTGTCGGCGTCCAGCGCCGGTGCGGAGAGCAGCCGTTCGCGGACCGGGCCGAGCACGGGGCCGACCATGCGGTGCCCGTCGATGAGGAGCACGGCGAGGTCCTCGACGCGGAACCCCTGGTAGCCGATGTCTTCGCCGGTCACCCCTTCGAGCTCGGCGTCCAGGGTGAGCCGCGCCTCTCCCCCGGCGCCGAACTCCTCCGGCATACGCTCCCGCAGCAGCGCCGCCGCCCGGTCGGCGGCGTCCCGCCGGGCGTCCTCGTCCGCGCCCCGGCGGCGTACGACGTCGAGGTGCGCGGCGAGGCGGTCGCGCAGCGGCTGGTCCAGCCGGTCGGCGATGCGGTCCCAGAGCGCGGCGGCGGCCGCGAGCACGGCGTACGGATTCACGGGTTCCCCCTGTCCTCGCGGCCGCCAGGACCGGCGAGCCCGGCCAGCAGCCGCTCGATGAGGTCGGCGCGCGCATGACGGCGTACGACGAAGTGGATGTCCCAGTCGGCGCCGCGGGCCAGCTCCGCCTCCACGGCCGCCCACAGCGCGCCGAAGCTCTCCAGGGGCGGCAGGCCGCCGCGGCCCGCGCCGAGCAGCGGCAGGCAGATGGAGGTGAGCGGCGGGTCGCTCGCGCGGGACTCCTCGGCGAGCAGCGCGAAGGCGCGGGCCACGCCGCGGGTCACATCGGCGGGCTGTACGTCGTAGTCATTGGTCTCGGGCCGGGGCACGGCCACCGCCACGTGGTAGATCCGCCGGACGCCCTGACCTGCGAGGGTTCCGGAGGAGGTGGCGACGACGGTGCCCGGAAGGGCCGCCCGGCCCGGTGCCCCGTGCCGGGCGGCCCACCCCCGTAACTCATCGTGGACATGGTCCTCGACGAGTCCCCCCGCCGGGTCCTTGAGGGCGCCGGCCCGCCGCAGCGTCGCCGAGACCGACGACTTGTAGGCGGCGGGCAGCGCGAAGTACGTGTTGGAGGGCGAGACGACGACGTCGACGTCCCGCAGCAGGTCCACGGAGTGGACATGCACGGTGACGGTCACCGTGCGGCCGTGCAGCGCGAGCCGCAGCTCGCGGTGGGCCGCGGGCAGCCGGGACGGTTCGCCGGTGGCGGTGTCCTCGCGCACCCGGCCCGCGATGTCGACGAGCTGCTCGGCTATCTGCCCGAGCACCATCAACTCATGGTGTTTGCGGAAGCGTTCGACGCTGACCCCGTACACCTGGGCCGCCCGTCTGCGCCGGTCGGCGGCCGGCCAGTCGCGGGTCCCCTGGGCGAGTCCGAGGCTGTACTCGGCGGCGGTCTGGAGGCTGCCGCCGCCGATGCCCGCGACGGCGGTCCGCAGCAGCCGCTCGACGGCACCGGCGGACAACTCGCCGTTGGCAGCGGGCAGTTGACCGGCGATGCGGATCAGCTCGGGGGTGTCCGTCTCGCGCAGTCTGACGACTCCGGCCCGCCGCACCTTCCTCACCTCCTCCAGTACCAATCCGTGATCGGGCATGTGAGGAGGGGGTGACATGGCGGCAAGGATCGCACCGGCGTCACACCCGTCACAAGCCCGTTCGGCTCTCCCCTCGCCTTCCATTGCACAGCGGCCGCCGGTCGGACTCCGGGCACGCGCGGGGCGGAAACCGGTCGCGGAGGGGCTTGTGGGGGCGACTTCCGGGT
>NZ_SRIC01000370.1 GCF_004684775.1 Streptomyces sp. MZ04 | reverse complement strand
CATTTCAGCCCGTCCGGCGTTTGAGGACGAACTCGGCGGAGCCGGTGATCTGCCTCGCCTTCCTCATCGCCATGAGCCCGACGAAGTCGGAAAGTTCGGGAAGGGGCGGGGTTGGGGAAGAAGCGCCGCAGGCTTACGCGCCCGCACCCGGCGACGGGGAAGCCGGAGGATCCACCGGGGCCACCTCCACCGCGGTAGCCCCCCGCGGCTGCGGCGCCTGCTTCAGGGCCGCCTCCCGCGAGTACGCCCGCAAGTAGCCCACCACGGTATTGGTGACAGCCACCAGCGGCACCGCCACCACCGCCCCGCCGATCCCTGCGACCAACCCACCCGCCGCCACCGAAAGCACCACCGCCAGCGGATGCACGCGTACCGCACGGCCGAGAATGAACGGCTGCAGGATGTGCCCCTCGATCTGCTGCACGGCGAGCACGACCGCCAGGGTCATGACGGCCGTGAAGACGCCCTGGGTCACCAGCGCGACGACCACCGCGAGGGCACCTGAGATCACGGCACCCACCAGCGGGATGAACGCGAACAGGAAGATGAAGACGGCGAGCGGCACCGCCATCGGCACCCCGAGGAAGTAGATCCCGAGCCCGATGAAGATGGCGTCGATGAGGGCGACTATCACCGTGCCGCGCACATAGGCCGTCAGAGTCCGCCAAGCTCGCGGCCCCGCTCCGGCGATCCCCGGCCGGGCAGGCGCAGGCACCAGCTTCAGGACCCACTGCCAGATCCGCTTCCCGTCGTACAGCAGGAACAGCGTCGAGAACATCGTGAGCAGGATGCCGGTCATGGCCTCCACGATCACGGTGACCCCTTCGAGCCCCGCCGACGTCAGCTCCTCCGTGTTCGCCCCGACCGCTTCGCGCAGCGTCTTGGCGATGTCGTTGATCTGGTCCTCGGTGACGTGGAACGGGCTGTTGAGCAGCCATTTGCGCAGATCGTCGATGCCGTCCTGGACCTGGCTGGAGAGCGTGTCCGCGTTCTCCATGACCTGCCAGACCACGAACCAGCCGACGAGCCCCATGACGACGAAGCCGAGTACGGCGGTGAGGACGGTCGCCAGGCTCCTCGGCAGCCCGAGCCGCCTGAGCCGGGCCACGGTCGGCTGCAGCATCGCGGTGATGAGCAGCGCGGCGATGAAGGCGAAGACGACCAGCTGTACGGCGCTGATCACCTGTATCAACACCCAGAGCGTGCCCGCGAGGACGAGAAGGCGCCAGCCGGCCTCGGCGGCGACCCGCATCCCCCACGGCACCGCGTCGACGGGGTCGGGCCTGGCCGCTATGGCAGGCGCGTACGTGGGCGGCGCGGGCACCACCGGTTCCGGTGCGGCCCCGGCGGCCTCGACCGCTGCCGCGTCCCCCTCGACAGCGGCGGCCTCATCGGCGGCCGACCGCCGCGACGGCTTGGCCGTCTCCCGGGCGTCGGCGTCCGGAGCGTCGGCGTCCGGAGCGTCGGCGTCCGGTCCCGACGCCCCCTCCAGCCGCTCGCCCATGCGAGACAGTCCGGAACCGAGCCGGCCGAGCCACCCTGGCACTCGCGACATGATCCGTCCTCTTCCCCCGTCTTTCCCCACCACTCCCCCCTGGAAGTTGTCGGACTGACCGTACACGGCGTACACGGCTGAGACCCCCCACCGAAGGACGGTGAGGGGTCTCCAAAAGGTTGAGCGGTGGGCGGCTCAGTACCAGTTGTTCGCCTGCCAGAAGTCCCAGGCTCCGCAGGGGCTTCCGTAGCGGTCGTTCATGTAGCCCAGACCCCACTTGATCTGCGTGGCGGGGTTCGTCTGCCAGTCGGCTCCGGCCGAGGCCATCTTGGAGCCGGGCAGCGCCTGGACCAGACCGTACGCGCCCGAAGAGGCGTTGCTGGCCTGGTAGTTCCAGGTGGACTCGTGGTTGACGATGTTGCTGAAGCACTGGAACTGGTCACCGGGGACCATCTGCCGTGCCATCGCCTGGACGTCCGAGACGGAGTACGAAGTCTGCTTGGCGAAGTCGCCGGCGTCACGCGTGGAGGAACGGCTGGCCTTGGTCTCGGCCGCCTCCTCGCGCTCCTTCTTCTCGGCGGCCTTCTCGGCTGCCTCCGCCTTCTCCGCGGCCTTCTGCTTCGCGATCGCCGACTCTGCGGCCTGCTTGCGCGCCGCTTCCGCCGCCGACTTCTTCGCGGCCGTGTCCGCAGCGGTGGCCTGTGCTTCGGCCTGCTGCGTCAGGGACGCGGTCTGTACCTGGGCCTGCTGACCCGCGGGGATGTCTGCGAGGAGTGTCGCGTCGCTTGCCGTCGCCTCGAAGTCGTTGTCATTCGAGGCGCCCTGGGTGCTGCCCGAGGCGACACCGACGACAGCGCCGACAGTGGTGACCGCGGTGGCTGACGCCACGGCGAATCCCCGGACCGAAATCCGGCTCACACGGTTTCCTTCCAGCATCGCCCGCATAGGTGACCTCGCGGACGCAATCGTGCCCCTGGCGCTGGCCTCCGCTTGGTACTCGGTCACGGGAGGCACGGGCCCGGTGGACAACTCCCGTTAGGGGAGTGCCGCGTGGTGCTTCGGGCGGCATGCGACGGCCACTATGAAGTTCTGCTGTTCCTGAGTTGCGGTACCGCTGGGGGTACAGGTGTGTCGCATGCGGGGCCTGACAGGACCCAGACTCTGCCGCAGCCGGATGCCACAAGGCAATTCCCCGTTGCGTGTGAAAGCTCACACCTCGTTTGCCCCAGGAGTTTTTCGGAAAAGGGCGAACGCCAAGACGCCGCCCGGCTAAGCTCCTTCGCTTCGCCGGGCGGCGCCAACTACCGCGTAACCACCGTGAACTGGTTCAGATCGATCCGTCCTCCAGCATTTCGGTCACGAGCGCCGCGATCTGCGAACGCTCGGATCGGGTGAGCGTGACGTGGGCGAAGAGCGGATGGCCCTTCAGCTTCTCGACGACGGCGACGACCCCGTCGTACCGACCGACGCGAAGGTTGTCGCGCTGGGCGACATCGTGGGTCAGTACGACACGGGAGTTCGCGCCGATACGCGACAGAACGGTCAAAAGAACGTTCCGCTCCAGGGATTGGGCCTCGTCGACGATCACGAACGCGTCGTGCAGCGAGCGTCCCCGGATGTGCGTGAGCGGAAGCACCTCGAGCATGCCGCGCGCGGTGACCTCCTCGATGACCGCCTTGCCGGCCACCGAACCGAGGGTGTCGAAGACGGCCTGTGCCCAGGGCCCCATCTTCTCGGCCTCGGTGCCGGGCAGATAGCCGAGCTCCTGCCCGCCCACCGCGTACAGCGGCCGGAAGACCATCACCTTCTGGTGCTGTCGGCGCTCCAGGACGGCCTCGAGCCCCGCGCACAGCGCGAGCGCCGACTTGCCGGTGCCCGCGCGGCCGCCCATCGAGACGATGCCGACCTCCGGATCGAGGAGCAGATCGAGCGCGACCCGCTGTTCCGCGCTCCTCCCCTTCAGTCCGAAGGCCTCACGATCGCCGCGTACGAGACGGACGTTGCCGTCGGCCGTGACCCGGCCGAGCGCCTTGCCCTTCTCGGACTGGATGGTGAGGCCCGTGTGCACGGGCAGGTCGGCCGCCTCGGGGACGTACAGATGGTCTTCCTCGAAGAGGAGGTCCACCTGCTCACCGGAGAGGGTCAGTTCGGACATTCCGGTCCAGCCGGAGTCCGTGATGGCGAGTTCGGCGCGGTACTCCTCGGCGAGGAGACCGACCGATGACGCCTTGATCCTCAGCGGCAGGTCCTTGGAGACGACCGTGACGTCGTACCCCTCTGCCTGGAGATTGCGCGCTACGGCGAGAATCCGTGAGTCGTTGTCCCCCAACCGGTAGCCGGCCGGAAGCACGCCGGGATCGGAGTGGTTGAGCTCGACGCGCAGGGTGCCGCCCAGGTCGCCGATCGGGATCGGCGCGTCCAGGCGTCCGTGCCGGATGCGGAAGTCGTCGAGCAGGCGCAGGGCCTGCCGGGCGAAGTATCCGAGCTCCGGATGGTGCCGCTTGGCCTCCAGTTCCGTCACCACGACGACGGGCAGCACTACTTCGTGCTCGTCGAAGCGGGTCAGGGCGTTCGGGTCCGCGAGCAGAACACTGGTGTCGAGAACATAGGTGCGCCTGTCGGGCATGCGGCGCTTTGTGCTGGTCACCACGGAAGGACGTACCCCCTCGGATGAGGTCGGGGAGCGACGGGAAGGATGCCGGGAGAAATCCGGACCGGCTCTCGACCGCAGTGCGCGGGCCGAGATCCGGCCCTCCACTTCGCCCGTGCTCACCGCACGGTCGTCCTGGTGCAAAGGGCCTCCCGGGCGGACGGCCCCATGCCGCCCGCTGAGATACGACATCCGTGATTCGGATGTCGACCTGGAAGGCTTATTCCCTCGAACAAGCGCAGCCATGCCATGGCATATGACGGCGCGTCCGTGAACTCTGGGTTACTCACGCCTCACCGGCATGAGCGTCCTTGCGGGGTACCAGGGGGGTGTCAGCCGCCGTAACGCCGGTGGCGGGCCGCGTAGTCACGCAGGGCACGCAGGAAGTCGACCTTGCGGAAGGCGGGCCAGAAGACTTCGCAGAAGTAGTACTCGGAGTGAGCGGACTGCCAGAGCATGAATCCGGACAGGCGCTGCTCTCCACTCGTCCGGATCACCAGATCGGGGTCCGGCTGGCCGCTCGTGTAGAGGTGCTTGGAGATCTGGTCGACGCAGACGGTCTCGGCGACGTCCTCCAGGGTCCCGCCGTTGTCCGCGTGCTCCAGGAGCAGCGAGCGGACCGCGTCGGCGATCTCCTGCCGACCGCCGTACCCGACGGCCACGTTGACGATTATCCCGCTGTTGCCGTCGGTGGCCTGTTCGGCCTCCTTCAGCACGATCTGGGTGGGGGCGGGCAGCAGGTCCATCGTGCCCACGTGGTGCACGCGCCAGCGGCCGTCGGCGGCGAGGGAGCGGACGGTGTCCTCGATGATGCCGAGGAGCGGGTTCAGCTCCGCCTCCGGGCGGTCGAAGTTGTCCGTGGACAGCATCCAGAGGGTGACGACCTCGACGTCCGTCTCGGCGCACCAGCCGAGGAACTCCTCGATCTTGTACGCACCCGCCTGGTGGCCCTGTTCGGTGGTCCCGCCGGACGCCTTGGCCCAACGCCGGTTGCCGTCGAGGATGACGCCGATGTGCTTGGGCACCTGATCGTGATCGAGGCGGCCTTCCACCCGGCGTGCGTAAAGTCCGTACACCAGGTCGCGCAGGTTCACTTCTGTCAGCCCCTCCATGCAGATGGCAGTCCCCGAAGGCGAAAGCCTACCGTCGCTCGAGCGATCCTCCACCCTCGGGTGAGCCCGCACTGAAGTAGCTTCGTACCCATGAACGACACGTCTCTGTACCGCGCGGCAGCGGACCGTTACGACTCCATGGAATACCGGCGAACAGGCCACAGCGGCCTGAAGCTCCCGGCCGTCTCCCTGGGCCTGTGGCACAACTTCGGCGACGACAAGTCCCTGGAGAGCCAGCGCGCCATCCTGCGCCGCGCCTTCGACCTGGGCGTCACACACTTTGACCTTGCGAACAACTACGGCCCGCCGGCCGGTTCGGCGGAGCTCAACTTCGGCAAGATCTTCGCCCAGGACTTCACCACATACCGCGACGAACTGGTCATCTCGACCAAGGCGGGCTACCTCATGCACCCCGGCCCGTACGGCGAGTGGGGTTCGCGGAAGTATCTGCTCTCGTCCCTCGACGCGTCGCTGAAGCGGATGGGCGTCGACTACGTGGACATCTTCTACTCGCACCGCTTCGACCCGGACACCCCGCTCGAGGAGACGATGGGCGCGCTCGCGTCCGCCGTCCAGCAGGGCAAGGCGCTGTACGTGGGCGTCTCCTCGTACAACAGCGAGCAGACCGCCGAAGCGGCGCGGCTGCTGCGGGAGATGGGCGTGCCCGCCCTCATCCACCAGCCCTCGTACTCGATGATCAACCGCTGGACCGAGGACGACGCGCTGCTCGACACTCTCGAGGACGCGGGCATGGGCTGCATCTCGTTCGTGCCGCTCGCGCAGGGCCTGCTCACGAACAAGTACCTGAAGGGCATCCCGGAGGGTTCGCGTGCCACGCAGGGCAAGTCGCTCGACCCCGGCCTCCTGAGCGACGAGGTGGTGCGCCGCCTCAACGGCCTGAACGACATCGCGGCCCGCCGCGACCAGTCGCTGGCGCAGCTGGCGCTCAACTGGGTCCTGCGCGACGAGCGGATGACGTCCGCGCTCATCGGCGCCTCCAGCGTGAAGCAGCTGGAGGAGAACGTGGCGGCGCTGGCGGGTCCGAAGCTGACGGACTCGGAGCTCGCCGAGATCGATACGTACGCGGTGTCCACGCCCGGCACCAATATCTGGGCCGGGCGGGGCTGATCGACCACGCCCCTTTTAACGGGGCGTGCAGATAGGGGTCGTACTCAGACGGTGCGCGGGCGCTTGAACCAGGCGCCCGCGATGCCCTGGGAGAGCAGGACGACGACGGCGATGGCGCCGAGCAGCGGCAGCAGCCCGGCCGGGTTGCCGTTGGCCGCGCCGCCGAGGGCCATGGCGATCTGCACGCTCATCAGGACGATGCACGTGACGCGGATGCCGTTGCCCACGCTGCCGAAGCGGAAAGCCATGCCCGCGGAGACCAGCAGGCAGACGTTCACGCCGAGGGCCGCGCCCGCCGTCTCCGGGTTGACCGTGAAGATCAGGCCGATCGAGCCGAGGACGAGCAGTCCGCCGAGGACCCAGAGAACTATCTGTGCGGCGCGGACGACGCCCGGCATCTTCTGCGGGGCGACCGGGCCGTAGCCATAGCCGTATCCGTAGCCGGGGTCCTGGGCGGGGCCGGTGTAGGTGGGGAGGCCGGCCTGCGGGTTGTGCGGGGCCTGGG
>NZ_SRIC01000369.1 GCF_004684775.1 Streptomyces sp. MZ04 | reverse complement strand
CCCAACGACCCGACCCGCCCCCAGGGCCAGGCCAAGGGCGGCAGCATCTGGCTGCACATGGACCACGGCAGCGGTACGTCGGGCTGTGTGAGCCTGTCGAAGCCGGGCATGGAGTACCTCCTGAAGAACCTCGATCCGAAGCGGCACCCGGTCGTGGTGATGGGCGACAAGTCGAACCTGACGGGCTGACAAGTCGAACCTGACGGGCTGACATGACGAACCTGACGGGCTGACGGGCTGACGAGGCGAACCTGAAGGGCTGACAAGGCGAACCTGAAGGGCTAGCTCCGCCGGGCCACTCGGGCGTAGAAATCCCCCATGAGAAGATGCGTCATGTCCATGCTCGTCGGGGTCACCCTCGCGGCGAGCACACTCCTCAGCGCGGGCCCGGCATCGGCCGACACACCCCCGCCGGAATTCGGCAACGACTGGCACGACCCGATCACGGCGGCCCCGCCCATCGACAAGCCGCACACGAAGTCGTGCGAAGTGACCGTGGCCGAGGCCCAGTTCAAGGACTTCACGCCCTACAAGGGCGACTACGCCCCGCCCGCGAAGTGCGGCAAGGGCGACTGGGGCAAGGTGGTGCTGCGCCTCGACGGCAAGGTGAAGGGCAGGCAGTACGACCGCCTCGGCTATCTCCGCATCGGCGGTGTCGAGGTCTTCCGCACGTCCACTCCGGAGCCGTCGGTGGACGGCATCATCTGGTCCGTGGAGAAGGACGTCACGCGCTACCGCGAGACCCTGGGCCGCGACCAGCGGGTCGAGATGCTCATCGGGAACGTCGTCAACGAGACGTACACCGGGATCATCGACGTCAAGGCCACGCTGACGTTCTACGAGCCGGAGAAGCACACCACCGGGCAGGCGCCGCCCGACCGCGTCCTGCCCCTCGGCGACGCCACCACCCTCACCACCCCGCGCAACAGCGAACGCATCGTCGCCGAGGTCTACGCGACCGGCTCGGGCGGCGGCTGCGAGGAGTACTGGTATCTGACGGTGCCCGACGCCGCGCCGTACTCCTGCAAGGCCGAGGACGGCCCCTACCGCGAAGTGCAGGTCACCGTAGACGGTCAACTCGCCGGAATCGCCACGCCGTTCCCGACCGTGTGGACGGGTGGCTGGTCCAATCCCTTCCTGTGGTACGTCATTCCAGGGCCCCGCGCCTTCGACATCAAGCCCATCGAGTACGACCTGACGCCGTTCGCCGGGCTGCTCAACGACGGCCGCCCGCACCAGGTGGAGGTCTCCGTCGCGGGCAGACCGGAGGCGACGACCGGCTGGCACACGCCGACCAACATCCTCGTCTGGCAGGACGAGAAGAGCGAGCGGGTCACCGGGAAACTGACCGGACACCGGGCGGGCGAGCTCGCCAACAAGACGACGTACACCCCCGGTTCGCCGGAGCAGGAGCACCGCCTCGACACCCGCGGCAGCCACCGGCTCAGCGTCTCGGGTTACGTCGACACCTCCCACGGCCGCGTCGAGACCACCGTCACCCGCGCACTCGGCAACACCTCCGTGCACCGCTGGACCGATGGCGAGTCCACGGACGCGCTCGAGTCCACCTGGACGGACCGCGAGACGGTCACCACCAACGGCCGCGCGGTGCACACCGACCGGACGTACACGATGGACGGCACGACGACGCTCGGCGCCGGTGACCGGCTGCGCACCGAGATCGCGCTCGGCGACCGGACGGAGACGCTCACCGCGTACGACGGCCGCCGCACCGGACGGTCGGTGGTCGACGACCGCTACGAGGGCGACGCGACGTACACCGCCAACGTCCCGCGCGAGGACCGGCACGCCGTCGGCACCTCACGCGAGCGCTACCGCGCGTACGGGGACGGTCCCTGCCACGACCGCACGCTGGCCACCGTGCAGGGGACGCTGACGGAGGACCGCCTGCGCTGCTGAACCGGTCGGGCCGCAGAGGGCCCGACTTGGAGCAAGATCCAAGATTTACGCCGATGTGATCTGGGGGTCTTCTACGGAAGCGGGCACTCCGCCATAGTGACGCCTCGCGGAAACAGAATTCCGCATGACAGAAGTCACTTGAAGCCGTTCTACAGGAGTGCCCGTGCCGCAGTCCGTACCGTCCATTTCGGGACGCGTCGCACGCACATTGCGTACCTCACTCTTCGCGCAGGTCGCCTGCGCGCTGGTGATCGGAGTTGTCGTCGGACGGCTGTGGCCCCACGCGGGCACAGCCGTCCAGCCGCTCGGCGACGGCTTCGTACGTCTCATCAAGGCGATGATCGCCCCGCTCGTCTTCTGCGTGGTCGTCGCCGGCATCACCAAGGCCGGAGACCTCAAGGCCTTCGGCCGCATCGGGCTCAAGGCGCTCATCTGGTTCGAGGTCGCCACGACGGTCGCCCTGGTGGTCGGCCTGCTCGCCGGAAACCTGGTGAGCCCCGGCGCCGGAATGAACGTCGACCCTTCCCAGCTCGACGCCTCGGCCGTCGACGAGAAGACCGGCGGCGGTGAACTGCCCTCGACCAGTGAGTTCATCCTGCACTCGCTGCCGGACAGCGCCGTCGGGGCCTTCGCCGAGAACTCCCTGCTCCAAGTCCTCGTGCTGTCCTGCCTGGTCGGCGCGGCGCTGCTGCACCTCGGCAACGCGAAGGTCCCCGCGATCCTGCCCGCCATCGAACAGGGGCAGGAGATCGTCTTCGCGATCGTCGGCTTCATCATGAAGCTGGCCCCGCTCGCCGTCTTCGGGGCGACCGCCCACCTGGTGGGGGAGTACGGCCTCGGCGCCCTGTCGACGTACGGCAAACTCATCGGTGTCTGCTACGCGGTGGCCCTGATCTTCCTGCTGCTCCTCGGCGTCGCCCTCAAGGCGCTCACCGGCCTGAGCCTGTGGAAGTTCGTCCGCTACACCCGCGAGGAGATGCTGCTCGCGCTCGGCACGGCCTCCAGCGAAACCGTCATGCCGCGCATGATGCAGAAGCTGCGCCAGGCGGGCTGCCGCGACGACGCGGTGGGCCTTGTCCTGCCGACGGGGTACTCCTTCAACCTCGACGGCGCCTCGATCTACCTCTCCATCGGTACGTTGTTCATCGCGCAGGCGGTGGGCGTGGACCTGAGTCTGGGCCAGCAGATCACCGTCGTCCTCGTGCTCATGCTGACCAGCAAGGGCATGGCGGGCGTGCCCGGTTCGGCGTTCCTCGCGCTGTCCGCGACGGCCTCCGCGCTCGGGGTCATCCCCGCCGGCGCGGTGGCGCTGCTGCTCGGCGTGGACCGCATCATGGACGCCATGCGCGTCGCCACGAACCTGCTCGGCAACTGCGTCGCCGTCTTCGTGGTCTCCCGCTGGGAGGGCGCCCTCGACACGGCACGCGCCAAGAAGGTCCTCGGCGGCGAGATCGCCTTCGTACCGGAACGGCCGGAACAGGCACCGGAGCCCGGCAGCGCCGGTGAGAGCGCCGCCGGGCCCAAGTCCCTTACGCCTGCGGCTTCTCCGAGTCCACTCCCGGACGCGCCTTCTTCCACAGCCCGCGAGTGAAGTCGGGGATCGGCTGCGGCGCGCCCTTCGCCTTGATGGAGAGATGGCTCAGCGGCACGGGGGACGTCCAGGTCGCGGCGTCATAGACGTCGAAGTCCGGAACCAGGCCGAGCTGCATGGTCTGCATCAGACGGAAGATCATGATGTAGTCCATGCCGCCGTGCCCGCCGGGCGGGTTGGAGTGCTCCTTCCACAGCCAGTGGTCGAATTCGGTGGCGTACTTGGAGAAGTCGCCCCACTCGTCGTTGGTGTGGTCCGGCTCGATGTAGATGCGCGAGGGGTAGTCCTCGAAGACGCCCTTCGTGCCGCCGAGGCTGTTGATGCGGCTGTAGGGGTGGGGAGTTGAGACGTCGTGCTCGAGCCGGATGACCCGCCCCTTCGCCGTCTGGACGAGGCTGATGGTGCGGTCGCTCTCGATGTACGTCTCCTTCCAGCTCGGGTCGCCCGCCGGCATGTTGGCCTTGCGGTACTCCGCGAGACCGAGGGCGGGCGTGCCGAAACTGGAGATGTGGGTGACGCGGTCGCCGCGGTTGATGTCCATGTAGTTGGAGACCGGGCCGAAGCCGTGGTTGGGGTAGAGGTCGCCGCGCAGCCGCGTGTGCCACAGCCGCCGCCACGGACCCTCGTAGTAGTCCGGGTCGAACATCAGGCCGCGCAGATCGTGGTTGTACGCGCCCGCGCCGTGCAGCAGATCACCGAACTTGCCCGCGTGGGCCATCCGCAGGACGCGCATCTCGTTCTTGCCGTAGCAGCAGTTCTCCAGCTGCATGCAGTGTCTGCGGGTGCGCTCGGAGAGGTCGACGAGTTCCCACAACTGGTCGAGCTGCAGGGCGATGGGACACTCCACGCCGACGTGCTTGCCGTTCAGCATCGCCGACTTGGCCATGTCGAAGTGCCAGTCCCAGGGCGTCGCGACGTACACGAAGTCGACGTCGCCCCGCTTGCAGAGGTTCTCGAAGTCGTGATCGCTCTTCGTGTACGTCGCCGGGGCGGGCTGGCCCGCGTCGGTGACCTTCTTCGCTGCCCGCGCGGTCTTGTCCTTGACCGGGTCGCACAGCGCGACGACCTTCACCCCCGGGATCGCGAGGAACAGGTCGATCATGCTGCCGCCGCGGTTGCCGAGCCCGACGATGCCGACTCGCACCGTGGAGCGCCGCTCGAACGGTACGCCGACCATGGTCTCGCCCTGGGGAGCGGGCGCCTCGGCGGCCTCGGCGGTCGCACCCTGCGGGGCGTCGGCGTGGGCGGTGCCGCCGGTGAAGGCGCCGAGCCCGAGCCCGGCACCGGCGAGTCCTGCGGTGCGCAGCACGGTGCGGCGGGAGTGGCCGTCGGAGGACGTCTGGCCCTCGGCGGAATCGTCAGGGGCCGGTGTCGCGTTCTCGTCGTGCATCGGGACCTCCGTAGCTAAAAGGCGGCTGGTCTCTACCACTGGGGCGGAAGCCACCCTGATAGCGGTGCGGCGGGGGCGCAAGGGACCGAAGTGGCCAGAGAGTTGGACTTCCGTTGCCCCATGCATGGACTCGTCGTCGCGGCAGGCCTGAAACAGCTGTTCCGCAGCGCCGCTCCCTGCTACCCCTGGCCGCCCACCGAGACCAGACCCGTCTCGTACGCGGCGATCACCGCCTGGGCCCGGTCGCGGACGCCGAGCTTCCCGAAGACGCTGGTGATGTGGTTCTTCACGGTCGACACGCTGATGTCCATCGCGTCCGCGATCTCCGCGTTGTCGAGCCCCGTGGCCATCAGCCGCCACACCTCCGACTCGCGCGGAGTCAGGTCGTTCACGTTCACCGAGGGTGGCTCCGGGCGGTGCGGGGTCCTGACGTACGTGGAGATCAGCCGGGTCAGCAGCCGGGGTGCGACCGCGGCCTCCCCGGTGTGCACCACGCGCACCGCCGCGACCAGTTCCTCCGGGGAGATGTCCTTGGGCAGAAAGCCGTAGGCTCCCGCGCGCAGCGCCGCCACCACGTATTCGTCCATGTCGAAGGTGCTCAGCGCGAGCACCCGGCACCCGGGCAGTTCCCGGGCGAGCAGGGCGGTCGCGCCGACCCCGTCGAGGACCGGCATCCGGATGTCCATCACGACGACGTCGGGCCGCAGCCGGTGCGCGAGGGCCACCGCCTCCGCGCCGTCGCCCGCCTCGCCCACCACCTCGAACGCCGGATCGGGCGAAAGGATCAGCGCGAGGCCGCGCCGCACCAGCGGCTGGTCGTCCGCGATCAGCACCCTGATCGTCCGTCCACCCCTTGAGCCGTCCGTCGAGCCGTCCGCCGGCTCGCTTGCCGCGTCGCTCATCGCAGTGCCCCCTCCTCGGCCTCCAGCGGCAGCCGGGCCGACACCCGGAACCCGCCCTCGTCCAGCGGACCGGTCTCGAGCGTCCCGCCGTACAGCGCGACCCGCTCCCGCATCCCGACCAGGCCGTAACCGGACCCCGACGCGGAGCCCCCGAAACCGCTGCCCGCGCCGTCGTCCGACACCTCCACGGCCACCCCGTCCGGCTCGTACGTCAGTTGTACGGACGCCCGCGCCTCGCCCGCGTACTTGCGCGCGTTGGTCAGCGCCTCCTGCACGATCCGGAACACGGTAAGGCCCACGCTCGGCGGCAGCGGCCGCTCATCGCCCCGTACCTCGAGCGCGGTCGGCAGACCGGCCCGGCACGACTCGGCCACGATCCGCTCCAGGTCCCCGACCCCGGGCTGCGGTGCGGTCGGCGCGTCTTCCGACTCGTCCCCGGCGCGCAGCACGTCAAGGAGCTGCCGCATCTCGCGCAGGGCCATCCGTCCGGAACCCTCCAGGGTGACCAGCGCCTCCCTTACCACCTCCGGATCACCGGCGAGGTTCGCACGGGCGCCCCCGGCCATCAGCTGCATGGTGGTGATGTGGTGCGCCACGATGTCGTGCAACTCCCTGGCGATGCGCCGCCGTTCGTCGGCCACCGCGCGGTCGGCGAGCAGTCGGCGCTTGGCCTCGATGTCCCGCTGCCAGTGGTTCATCACGGCCGCACCGATGATCACGAGCACCCCGGTGGCCGCGTTGGCCAGCACGTCCACGACGGTCGGCGGCGGCGCCTGCCCCACCAGCGGCATCGCCACGGCCACCAGCGTCGCCGCCGCCGTCACGACCGGGCCCCGGAACCGTACGACCGTGTAGAGGGCGACCACGACGGTGATGTTGAAGTGCTGCGAGACCGGAACGGTCAGGTTCAGCACCAGGTTCACCAGCAGGACGGCCGCGAGTGTCGACAGCGGGGCCCGGCGGCGGGCGAGGAGCGGCAGGGCGGACACCACGAGGAGCGCGAACCCGGCCGCCGGGACGTACCCGAGGTCGGCGTGGCTGCTGAGCGTGAAGCCGATCAGGTCCAGGGCCGCGGCCCCGACCGCGACAAGGCCGTCGTTGCGCGTCCATGGCAGCGTCTCGCCGCTCGGCGGAGCCCCCGGAGCCCCCGGAGCCCCCGGAGC
>NZ_SRIC01000036.1 GCF_004684775.1 Streptomyces sp. MZ04 | reverse complement strand
CGCACATTCCGCGCCCCGGCCCCGAACCGCACCCGAACCCGCACCCCGGGCCGCGCCTGCTCATCCAATTCCTCGGGCACGGCGTAGTCGAAGTACCGATCAAGATGCAGCACCCCTTTGTCGACCAGCACCCGCGCCACAGGCAACTCCTTGGCCAACGCGGCCCCCCGCCACGTCCGCGGCTTGGCCCGCGGCACCTTGGCCTTGCGCACACTGTCCCGAATCAACGCAAGCTGCTCGGGCTCAGGCACCCCACTCTCGGCACCCTCACCCACACCCGACCCGTTCTCCCTGCTCACAGCTGCATTCCTACCAGACCGCACTGACACCGCCAGGCGCCCGAGATCAAGCCGGCCGCGGATCGCGAACGCCACCAAGGGCGCTTCTGCCATAGCCCGCTCGGCCATACCGATCGAAGACCGTCAGCAGGATTCGAACCTGCGGGGGAGTCACCTCCCGGAACGCCAGCCCACCACCCGGTACCCGCCAACGACGAAGGCCCGGCCCTCCCGAAGGAGAGCCGGGCCCCGAACCCTGAAGCGCGAGCCTTACAGCCCCGCAGCCTTCCGCAGCGCCTCGACCCGGTCCGTCCGCTCCCACGTGAAGTCGGGAATCGCGCGGCCGAAGTGGCCGTACGCCGCGGTCTGGGCGTAGATCGGGCGGAGCAGGTCCAGGTCGCGGATGATCGCGGCCGGGCGGAGGTCGAAGACCTCGGCGATGGCGGCCTCGATCTTGTCGGTGTCGACCGTGGCCGTACCGAAGGTCTCCACGAACAGGCCCACCGGCTCGGCCTTGCCGATCGCGTACGCGACCTGGACCTCGCAGCGGGCCGCGAGGCCTGCCGCGACGACGTTCTTGGCGACCCAGCGCATCGCGTACGCGGCGCTGCGGTCGACCTTGGACGGGTCCTTGCCGGAGAAGGCGCCGCCGCCGTGGCGGGCCATGCCGCCGTACGTGTCGATGATGATCTTGCGGCCGGTCAGACCGGCGTCGCCCATCGGGCCGCCGATCTCGAAGCGGCCGGTGGGGTTGACCAGGAGGCGGTAGCCCTCGGTCTCCAGCTTGATGCCGTCCTCGAGGAGGGCCTTCAGCTCCGGCTCGACCACGAACTCGCGGATGTCGGGGGCCAGGAGCGAGTCCAGGTCGATGTCCGACGCGTGCTGGGAGGAGACCACGACCGTGTCGAGGCGGACGGCCTTGTCGCCGTCGTACTCGATGGTGACCTGGGTCTTGCCGTCCGGGCGCAGGTAAGGGATCGTGCCGTTCTTGCGGACCTCGGACAGACGGCGCGACAGGCGGTGCGCGAGGTGGATCGGGAGCGGCATCAGCTCCGGCGTCTCGTCGCACGCGTAGCCGAACATCAGGCCCTGGTCGCCCGCGCCCTGCTTGTCGAGCTCGTCCTCGTCGCCCTCGACGCGCTGCTCGTACGCCGTGTCGACGCCCTGCGCGATGTCGGGGGACTGCGAACCGATGGACACCGAGACGCCACAGGAGGCGCCGTCGAAGCCCTTCTTCGAGGAGTCGTAACCGATCTCGAGGATCTTCTCGCGCACGAGCTGCGCGATCGGCGCGTACGCCTTCGTCGTGACCTCTCCGGCCACGTGGACGAGGCCGGTGGTGATCAGCGTCTCCACGGCGACCCGGGACTTCGGGTCCTCCCGCAGAAGCGCGTCGAGAATGGTGTCGCTGATCTGGTCAGCGATCTTGTCGGGGTGACCCTCGGTCACAGACTCCGAGGTGAAGAGACGGCGGGACACATCGCTCCCTGTGGTTGCAGCGGCTGCTGGCTGATCATTGGTGGACGGGCCGGAGGCTGCGCCCGGCGTCGTCCGAGACCAGTTTATCGGTCGTACTGGGCCGCCGGACCACGTGTCTCGCCACTTGGGAGCGCTGTGACCTGCGGCACTGCATTGTGCGGTACGACGATCGGTCTCCACCAGAGGGCCTCGCGCCCGAATTTACCGGGTTTGGGGCGCCCAGTGGGGCGAATGTGACATTCGACCTCGGGGTTTGTGCCCCTTACGTCGTGAGGCCGATCCTCTACTGCTTTATCGAGGTTACGCCCCGACTTCACCAGACGTTCAGCGACTGCTTCCGCGCCTTCTTCGCCGGACCTTCGGCGACTACTTCGTCAGGCGTTCCGCCACCAGGTCCCAGACGGTGTCCGCCAGCGCTTCCTTCGGTCCGTACGGCACCGGCGTCTCGCTGCCGTCCGCGCCGAGCACGACCGCCTCGTTCTCCTCGGAGCCGAACGTCTTGCGTTCGCCGACCTCGTTGACGACCAGCAGGTCGCAGCCCTTGCGCTCCAGCTTGGCGCGACCGTTGGCGAGGACGTCGTCGGTCTCGGCGGCGAAGCCGACGACCACCTGACCGGGGCGCGGCCGGTCGGCGGCGATCTCCGCGAGGATGTCGGGGTTGCGGACCAGGGCGATCGGGGCCGGCTCCTGGCCGTCCTTCTTCTTGATCTTCCCGGTCGCGTACGTCTCGGGCCGGAAGTCGGCCACGGCGGCGGCCATCACCACCGCGTCGGCGTCCGCCGCGGCCTTGAGCACCGCCTCGCGGAGCTGCACGGCCGTGCCGACGGACACGACGTCCACGCCCGCCGGGTCCGGCAGCGCGGCGTTCGCGGAGAGCAGCGTGACCCTGGCTCCGCGCGCGGCGGCGCTGCGGGCGAGCGCGTAGCCCTGCTTCCCGGAGGAGCGGTTGCCCAGGAAGCGGACCGGGTCGAGCGGCTCGCGCGTCCCGCCCGCGCTGACCACCACGTGCCGGCCCGTGAGGTCGCGGGCCAGATCGCCGCGTGCGAGGACACGGCGTACGACCTCGAAGAGCTCGGCGGGCTCGGGGAAGCGGCCCTTGCCCGTGTCCACGCCGGTGAGGCGGCCGACGGCGGGCTCGATGACGAGGGCGCCGCGGCGGCGGAGCGTGGCGACGTTCTCCTGGGTGGCGGGGTGCTCCCACATCTCCGTGTGCATCGCGGGTGCGAAGATCACCGGACAGCGGGCGGTGAGCAGCGTGTTCGTCAGGAGGTCGTCGGCGAGTCCGTGGGCCGCCTTCGCCATCATGTCGGCGGTCGCCGGGGCGACGATCACGACGTCGGCGGACTGGCCGATCCGGACGTGCGGCACCTCGTGGACGGACTCCCACACCTCGGTCGAGACCGGGTTGCCGGACAGCGCCGACCAGGTCGCCTCCCCCACGAAGTGCAGCGCCGCGTCGGTGGGTACGACGCGTACGTCGTGGCCCGACTCGGTCAGCCGCCGCAGCAGCTCACAGGCCTTGTACGCGGCGATCCCGCCGCTGACCCCCAGAACGACCTTGGGCTTGCCCACGGTGCCTCCCCGCACTCGGAAAACGTACGACTCCATGACACACCACAGGCCCGACAGCCGCGCTGCCGGGCCTGTGGCCAAAGAGAAATGCTCAGAGAAAACTGATGCCTACTGAGCCGGGCCCTCGATGGCCTCGGACGTCAGCAGACCCGCGTTGATCTCGCGGAGCGCGATCGAGAGCGGCTTCTCGTGGACGTGCGTGTCCACCAGGGGGCCGACGTACTCCAGCAGGCCCTCACCGAGCTGCGAGTAGTACGCGTTGATCTGGCGCGCGCGCTTGGCGGCGTAGATCACGAGGCTGTACTTCGAGTCGGTAGCTTCGAGCAGCTCATCAATCGGCGGGTTGATGATGCCCTCGGGCGCGGTGATGGAAGAGGACACGCTCTGCCTTCCGATGGGGAATGAAGATCAAACTGTGGTCGAACCAAGATGGTCGAACCGTGGTGAAGATCAAACAACTTTCATCAAGGCTAGCAGCTCACGGGCCACGTCCTCGACGGAGGTATTGACCAGGGTCGTATCGAACTCCGCCTCCGCGGCGAGTTCGATCTTCGCGGCCTCGAGCCTGCGCTCGATGACCTCGGGCGCCTCGGTCCCCCGGCCGGTGAGCCGGCGGACCAGCTCATCCCAGCTCGGCGGGGCGAGAAAGACGAGCTGCGCCTCGGGCATCGACTCGCGCACCAGGCGCGCGCCCTGCAGATCGATTTCCAGAAGGACGGGCTCGCCCGCCTCCAGGCGCTCGATGACGGCGGCCCGCGGTGTGCCATAGCGGTTTCCCGCGAACTCGGCCCATTCGAGCAGCTCGCCATTGGCGATCAGCTTGTCCATTTCCTCGTCGGAGACGAAGAAATACTGGACACCGTGCTTCTCGCCGGGGCGTGGCTTTCGGGTCGTGGCCGAGACCGAGAGCCAGACCTCGGGGTGTTCCTTGCGCATATGAGCGACGACCGTGCTCTTGCCGACCCCGGAGGGGCCGGAGAGCACGGTCAGCCGCGGACGTACGTCCGGGGGCACGGGGGTCGTCCCCCGGGATGTTGCAGCCATGCAGCGATTATCCAGGTTCTCAGGAGTGCCTGAGAACATCAGCCAGCGGCACTGCTGCCGAACTCACGCTCCAGTGATGCGATCTGATTCGTGCCGAGACCTCGCACTCGGCGACTCTCGGAGATGCCAAGACGCTCCATGATCTGCTTGGCGCGGACCTTGCCCACGCCCGGCAGGGACTCCAGGAGGGCGGAGACCTTCATCTTTCCGATGACGTCGTTCTCCTGACCCTGCTTGATGACCTCGTGAAGCGAGGCGCCGGAGTGCTTGAGTCGATTCTTGACCTCGGCCCGCTCCCGGCGAGCCGCGGCGGCCTTTTCGAGCGCGGCTGCGCGCTGTTCAGGGGTAAGGGGCGGAAGAGCCACGCCTACGTCACCTCGGATGTCGAACTGTCGGATACGGACCGGTGAGGAACCTAGTCGCCCCACACCTGGTGAGCAACGTGCAACGCGCCTGCTCGGCGCTTGCCCGTTAGCTCTCGTCGGAGACTAGCGGCCATGACGGCCGGAGTCAGCGAGAACAGACGAAAAGTCCTGGTCAGCCTCTGCCGAGCCGTACATATCGGGCATTTCGCCCTGGATTTGGCCTGGTGAGCCATCAACGAAACGTATGGACCCGGCCGGACGCGTCCTCCGTAGGCGTAAAAACAGCTCCGCCCCGGCTCCGGAAGCCGGAACCGGGGCGTAGAGAGCGATCTCACGCAGAGGCGACGGCCGCACGGATCTCGTCCGCGAAACGGGCGGCCGCGTCACGCAGCCCCGCCGCGTCGGGACCGTGCCGCAGGACGCCGCGGCTGACGCTCGGCACGACATTGCGTACGGCCGCCCCGAAGACACCCGGCAGATCCGCGGGCGTGGCCCCCTGAGCGCCGATCCCGGGGGCGAGCAGCGGGCCGTTGATCGCGAGGTCGTACGAGGACAGGTCCCCCAGGGTCGCCCCGACGACGGCGCCGAAGGACCCCAGGGGCTCCGCACCGGCGTTCTCGGCGGCCAGGTGCCCCAGCATCGTCGCGCCGATCGTGCGCCCGTCCTCGCGCACCGCGTGCTGCACCTCGGCGCCCTCGGGGTTCGAGGTGAGGGCGAGCACGAAGAGGCCGGTGCCGTTCTCGCGTGCGAGGTCGACGGCCGGCTTCAGCGAGCCGTAGCCCAGGTAGGGCGAGACCGTGAGCGCGTCGCTGAACAGCGGCGAGTCCTTGTGCAGGAAGGTCTCGGCGTACGCCGCCATGGTCGAACCGATGTCGCCGCGCTTGGCGTCCATGACCACCAGGGCGCCCGCCGCCCGCAGCTCCTGGACCGCCTTCTCCAGTACGGCGATGCCGCGCGACCCGAAGCGCTCGAAGAACGCGCTCTGCGGCTTGAACACGGCCACGGTCCCGGCGAGCGCCTCGACGACGGTCCCGGTGAACCGCTCGAGGCCCGCGATGTCGTCGTTCAGGCCCCAGGCCGACAGCAGGGACGCGTGCGGGTCGATGCCGACACAGAGCGGTCCGCGCTCGTCCATGGCGTGGCGAAGGCGCGTACCGAAGGGTTCGAGGGCGCTCATGCGGACTTCCTTACGTCGGCGCCGACGGCGTCGGCGAGGGTGGCGTACGGGCTCGTCCGAAGGCGGGCTGCGAGCCCCTTGTGGATCGCGCGTCCCCAGAAGGGCCCTTCGTAGATGAACGCGCTGTAGCCCTGGACCAGGGTGGCGCCGGCGAGGATGCGCTGCCAGGCGTCCTCGGCGTTCTCGATGCCACCTACGCCCACGAGCGTGATGTGGTCGCCCACGCGCGCGTAGAGACGGCGCAGGACTTCGAGGGAGCGCTCCTTGAGGGGAGCACCGGAGAGGCCGCCGGTCTCTCCGTAGAGCGAAGGTTCGGATTGCAAACCGAGTCCCTCGCGGGCGATGGTCGTGTTCGTCGCGATGATGCCGTCGAGGCCGAGCTCCACGGCCAGGTCCGCGACCGCGTCGATGTCCTCGTCCGCCAGGTCGGGGGCGATCTTCACGAGGAGCGGCACGCGCCGCGCGGTGACGCCGCGGTCGGCCGCCTCGCGTACGGCGGTCAGGAGCGGGCGCAGCGACTCCGTGGCCTGGAGGTTGCGCAGGCCGGGGGTGTTCGGGGACGACACGTTCACCACGAGGTAGTCGGCGTGGGCGGCGAGCCGCTCGGTCGACTTCACGTAGTCGGCGGCCGCCTCCTCCTCGGGCACGACCTTGGTCTTGCCGATGTTCACGCCCACGACCGTCTTGAAGACGGCCTTCCGGGCGCCCAGGCGCTCGGCCACGGCCGCCGAGCCCTCGTTGTTGAAGCCCATGCGGTTGATGAGCGCACGGTCCTTGACGAGGCGGAAGAGCCGCTTCTTGGGGTTGCCGGGCTGCGGCTCCCCCGTGACGGTGCCGATCTCGATGTGGTCGAAGCCCAGCATCGACATGCCGTCGATCGCGACGGCGTTCTTGTCGAAGCCGGCCGCGAGCCCGAAGGGGCCGTGCATCCGCAGCCCGAAGGCCTCGGTGCGCAGCTCCTCGTGGCGCGGCGCGAGGACGGCCGCGACGAAGGTGCGCAGCACGGGGATGCGGGCCGCGAGACGGATCCAGCGGAAGGCCATGTAGTGGGCCTGCTCCGGGTCCATGCGCTTGAAGACGAGGTTGAAGAAGAGTTTGTACATGGAGGTGTCCTCACCAGAAGGGGGACACCGGATCGGTGTCCCCCTAGTGGGCTGCTAGTCGCGGGCCGCGGTCAGATGCTCCGCGTGTTCCTGGAGTGAACGGACGCCCACGTCCCCGTGGTTGAGCGCGTCGATGCCCTGGACGGCGGCGGCGAGCGCCTGGACTGTCGTGAGGCACGGCACGGAGCGGGACACGGCCGCGGTACGGATGTCGTAGCCGTCGAGGCGGCCACCGGTGCCGTACGGGGTGTTGACGATGAGGTCGACGCCGCCGTCGTGGATCAGCTGGACGATCGTCTTCTCGCCGTTCGGGCCCTCGCCCTCGGACTGCTTGCGTACGACCGTGGCGTTGATGCCGTTGCGCTTGAGCACCTCGGCCGTGCCGGACGTGGCGAGCAACTCGAAGCCGTGCGCGACCAGTTCGCGCGCCGGGAAGATCATCGAGCGCTTGTCGCGGTTGGCGACGGAGATGAAGGCGCGGCCCTTGGTCGGCAGCGGACCGTAGGCGCCCGCCTGCGACTTGGCGTACGCGGTGCCGAACACCGAGTCGATGCCCATGACTTCACCGGTGGAGCGCATCTCCGGGCCGAGGACGGTGTCGACGCCGCGCCCGTGGATGTCGCGGAAGCGGCTCCACGGCATGACGGCTTCCTTCACCGAGATCGGCGCGTCCATCGGCAGCGTGCCGCCGTCACCCGTGGCCGGCAGCATGCCCTCGGCGCGCAGCTCGGCGATGGTCGTGCCGAGCGAGATGCGCGCGGCGGCCTTGGCCAGCGGCACCGCGGTCGCCTTCGACGTGAAGGGGACGGTGCGCGAGGCACGCGGGTTGGCCTCGAGGACGTACAGAATGTCCCCCGCCATCGCGAACTGGATGTTGATGAGCCCGCGCACGCCGACGCCCTTGGCGATGCCCTCCGTGGAGGCCCGCAGGCGCTTGATGTCGTAGCCGCCGAGCGTGATCGGGGGCAGCGCGCACGCCGAGTCGCCGGAGTGGATGCCGGCCTCCTCGATGTGCTCCATGACGCCGCCGAGGTAGAGCTCGGTGCCGTCGTAGAGCGCGTCCACGTCGATCTCGATCGCGTCGTCCAGGAAGCGGTCGACGAGGACCGGCCGCGAGGGGCTGATCTCGGTCGACTCCTCGATGTACGAGGAGAGGCGGGTCTCGTCGTACACGATCTCCATGCCGCGGCCGCCGAGCACGTACGACGGGCGGACGAGGACGGGGTAGCCGATCTCGTCGGCGATGGCCTTGGCCTCGGCGAACGTGGTGGCGGTGCCGTGCTTCGGCGCGGGCAGACCGGCCTCGGCGAGCACGCGGCCGAAGGCGCCGCGGTCCTCGGCGGCGTGGATGGCCTCGGGCGAGGTGCCCACGACCGGCACGCCGTTGTCCTTCAGGGCCTGTGAGAGGCCCAGCGGGGTCTGGCCGCCGAGCTGGACGATGACGCCCGCGATCGGCCCTGCCTGCGCCTCGGCGTTGACGATCTCCAGGACGTCCTCGAGCGTGAGCGGCTCGAAGTACAGACGGTCGGAGGTGTCGTAGTCCGTGGAGACGGTCTCCGGGTTGCAGTTGACCATCACGGTCTCGTAGCCCGCGTCGCTCAGCGCGAAGGAGGCGTGGACGCAGGAGTAGTCGAACTCGATGCCCTGGCCGATGCGGTTCGGGCCCGAGCCCAGGATGATGACCGCGGGCTTCTCCCGCTTGGCGACCTCGTTCTCCTCGTCGTACGAGGAGTAGAAGTACGGCGTCTTCGCGGCGAACTCGGCTGCGCAGGTGTCGACCGTCTTGTAGACCGGGCGCACACCGAGGGCGTGCCGCACCTCGCGGACGACGTCCTCGCGCAGGCCGCGGATCTCGGCGATCTGGGCGTCGGAGAAGCCGTGCCGCTTGGCCTCGGCCAGCAGGTCGGCGTCCAGGCGCTCGGCGGCGGTCAGCTCGTCCGCGATCTCCTTGATCAGGAACATCTGGTCGACGAACCACGGGTCGATCCTCGTGGCGTCGAAGACCTCCTCCGGGGTGGCGCCGGCGCGGATGGCCTGCATGACGGTGTTGATGCGCCCGTCGGTGGGCCGCACGGCCTCTTCCAGAAGAAGAGCCTTGTCACCGGGCTCGCCCACGAAGGTGAACTGCGAGCCCTTCTTCTCGAGGGACCGCAGCGCCTTCTGCAGCGCCTCGGTGAAGTTGCGGCCGATCGCCATGGCCTCGCCGACCGACTTCATGGTGGTCGTCAGGGTCGAGTCCGCCGAGGGGAACTTCTCGAAGGCGAAACGCGGCGCCTTGACCACTACGTAGTCGAGCGTCGGCTCGAAGGAGGCCGGGGTCTTCTCGGTGATGTCGTTCGGGATCTCGTCCAGCGTGTAGCCGACGGCCAGCTTCGCGGCGATCTTCGCGATCGGGAAACCGGTGGCCTTCGACGCGAGCGCGGAGGACCGCGAGACACGCGGGTTCATCTCGATGACGATGACCCGGCCGTCCGTCGGGTCGATGGCGAACTGGATGTTGCAGCCGCCGGTGTCGACACCGACCTCGCGGATGATCGCGATGCCGACGTCACGCAGGATCTGGTACTCGCGGTCGGTCAGCGTCATCGCGGGCGCGACGGTGATCGAGTCGCCGGTGTGCACGCCCATCGGGTCGAAGTTCTCGATGGAGCAGACGACCACCACGTTGTCGTGCTTGTCGCGCATCAGCTCGAGCTCGTACTCCTTCCAGCCGAGGATGGACTCCTCCAGGAGCACCTCGGTGGTCGGCGAGAGCGTGAGGCCCTGCCCGGCGATGCGGCGCAGCTCCTCCTCGTCGTGCGCGAAGCCGGAGCCCGCGCCGCCCATGGTGAAGGAGGGGCGGACGACGACGGGGTAGCCGCCCAGCTCGTCGACGCCCTTGAGGACGTCGTCCATGGTGTGGCAGATGTACGAGCGGGCGGACTCGCCGTAGCCGATCTTGGCGTGGACGGCCTCGACGACGCCCTTGAAGAGGTCGCGGTCCTCGCCCTTGTTGATCGCCTCGACGTTGGCTCCGATGAGCTCGACGCCGTACTTCTCCAGGACACCCTGCTCGTGCATGGAGATGGCCGTGTTGAGGGCCGTCTGGCCGCCCAGCGTCGGAAGCAGCGCGTCGGGGCGCTCCTTGGCGATGATCTTCTCGACGAACTCCGGGGTGATCGGCTCGACGTACGTCGCGTCGGCGATCTCCGGGTCGGTCATGATCGTCGCCGGGTTGGAGTTGACCAGGATGACGCGCAGGCCCTCGGCCTTGAGCACGCGGCAGGCCTGGGTGCCGGAGTAGTCGAACTCCGCTGCCTGGCCGATGACGATCGGGCCGGAGCCGATGACCAGGACGGACTGGATATCGGAGCGCTTAGGCACGCTGGCCCTCCATCAAAGATACGAAGCGGTCGAAGAGGTACGCGGCGTCGTGCGGTCCTGCAGCCGCTTCGGGGTGGTACTGGACGCTGAACGCGGGCTGGTCGAGGAGCTGGAGCCCCTCCACCACCTGGTCGTTGAGGCACACGTGGGAGACCTCGGCGCGCCCGTAGGGGGTTTCGGAGACCTTGTCGAGCGGCGCGTCGACGGCGAAGCCGTGGTTGTGCGCGGTGATCTCGACCTTGCCGGTCGTGCGGTCCTGCACGGGCTGGTTGATGCCGCGGTGGCCGTACTTCAGCTTGTACGTGCCGAAACCGAGGGCGCGGCCGAGGATCTGGTTGCCGAAGCAGATGCCGAAGAGGGGGGTCTTGCGCTCCAGGACGGCGCGCATGACGGCAACGGGGCCGTCCGCGGTCGCCGGGTCGCCGGGACCGTTGGAGAAGAACACGCCGTCGGGCTGGACCGCGTAGATGTCCTCGGCGGTCGCGGTCGCGGGCAGGACGTGCACCTCGATCCCGCGCTCGGCCATGCGGTGCGGGGTCATGCCCTTGATGCCGAGGTCGACGGCGGCGACGGTGAAGCGCTTCTCGCCGATCGCGGGGACGACGTACGTCTCCTTGGTGGCGACCTCGGCGGAGAGGTTCGAGCCCTTCATCTCGGGCTGCTGGCGGACCTCGGCGAGCATCACGCCCGCGTCCGGGAGCGCGCTGCCGGAGAAGATGCCGACGCGCATCGCGCCGCTCTCGCGCAGGTGCCGGGTGAGGGCGCGGGTGTCGATGCCCTGGATGCCGACGACGCCCTGGTGCCGCAGTTCCTCGTCCAGCGAGCGCTTGGCGCGCCAGTTGGACGGGACGCGTGCGGGGTCGCGTACGACGTAGCCGGAGACCCAGATGCGGGAGGACTCCGGGTCCTCGTCGTTCACGCCGGTGTTGCCGACGTGCGGGGCCGTCATGACGACGACCTGGCGGTGGTACGAGGGGTCGGTCAGGGTCTCCTGATAGCCGGTCATGCCGGTGGAGAACACCGCTTCGCCGAAGGTCTCCCCCACGGCCCCGTAGGCACGGCCGCGGAAGATGCGGCCGTCCTCCAGGACGAGTACGGCGGGAACCTTGGCGGTTCCCCTGGTGGAGGTCGTCATCGTGCGGTGCCTTCCGTAGTGCTGTTCGTTCTGTTCATGCTGTTCGTGCTGTTCGTGCTGTTCGTGCTGACCATGTTGTTGATCGCCTCGACCCACTCGGCCTGCTCGGCCGCGTGGTCCGAGCGGAAGCCGGAGTCGATCAGCTTCTCGCCGTGCTCCCACATGACGATCAGCATTCCGCCCTCGGTGAGGACCTTGCCGGCGATGCCCTTGTCGAGGCGGGCCTCGCGCAGCTGGGCCACCGGGATGAAGAAGTCGGCGGCCCCGGGGCGTACGACGTCCAGACCCGCGTCCGTGAGCGTCAGCTCCACGCGGCTGCGGGTACCGAGACCGTGCGCCACGATGCGGTCGAGCCACTGCCCTGCCGAGGTCGAGCCGTGGTACCGACCGCTCAGCTCAAGTTTCACCGGGCCCGGCTCGCTCGGCGCGGTGGGCAGCTCCGGCAGGTCGCTCTGGAGCGTGCCGCGCCACTTCCAGCCCTCGCGCATCAGCCAGTAGACGAGCGCGATGAAGAGCAGCAGTCCGACGACCCAGCCCGCGCGGGCGGCCCAGTCCGTCACGTCCGCCGACTTCTGTTCGGCGGCGATGGTGGTAGCGGTGGAGATCAGAGATGTCACGCGAGCTTCCCGTCGACGACCGTGGCGCGGCCCCGCAGCCACGTGTGCGTCACGCGGCCCGGCAGCTCACGGCCCTCGTAGGGGGTGTTGCCGCTGCGCGAGGCGAAGCCCGCGGGGTCCACGACACCACGGTATGCCGGATCGACGAGCGTGAGGTTGGCGGGCTCACCTTCCGAGACGGGGCGGCCGTGGCCCTTCGCCGCGCCGATCTCGGCCGGCTTGACGGACATGCGGTCGGCGACCGCGGCCCAGGTCAGCAGACCGGTCTCGACCATCGTCTGCTGGACGACGGAGAGCGCGGTCTCCAGGCCCACCATGCCCATGGCGGCCGCGGCCCACTCGCAGTCCTTGTCCTCGTGCGGGTGCGGGGCGTGGTCGGTGGCGACGATGTCGATCGTGCCGTCGGCGAGTGCCTCGCGCAGCGCCATCACGTCGCGCTCGGTGCGCAGCGGCGGGTTGACCTTGTAGACCGGGTTGTACGAGCGGACCATCTCGTCGGTCAGGAGGAGGTGGTGCGGCGTGACCTCCGCCGTCACATCGATGCCGCGCGACTTCGCCCAGCGCACGATCTCGACGGACCCGGCGGTCGACAGGTGGCAGATGTGCACCCGCGAACCGACGTGCTCGGCGAGCAGCACGTCACGCGCGATGATCGACTCCTCGGCGACGGCGGGCCAGCCGCCGAGGCCCAGCTCGGCGGAGACGACGCCCTCGTTCATCTGGGCGCCCTCGGTGAGGCGGGGCTCCTGCGCGTGCTGGGCGACGACGCCGCCGAAGGCCTTCACGTACTCCAGGGCGCGGCGCATGATCACGGCGTCGTGGACGCACTTGCCGTCGTCGGAGAAGACGGTGACGCCGGCCGCGGACTCGTGCATGGCGCCGAGCTCGGCGAGCTTCTTGCCCTCAAGACCGACGGTGACGGCGCCGATCGGCTGCACGTCGGCGTAGCCGGACTCCTTGCCGAGGCGGTAGACCTGCTCGACGACGCCGGCGGTGTCGGCGACGGGGAAGGTGTTGGCCATGGCGAACACGGCGGTGTAGCCGCCGGAGGCGGCGGCGCGGGTGCCGGTCAGGACGGTCTCGGAGTCCTCGCGGCCCGGCTCACGCAGGTGGGTGTGCAGGTCGACGAGGCCGGGCAGCAGGATCTTGCCCTCGGCCTCGACGACGACCGCGTCGCCCGCCTCGATGCCCGTACCGACTTCGAGGATCGTCTCGCCGTCGATCAGCACGTCCTGGGGCTCGCCGCCGAGCACCTGCGCGCCACGGATCAGGGTCTTGCTCATGTCTTACTTCTCCTCGGAGGCGGTGGGGCGCGTGTGGGTGACGGCGGGTTCATTCCCGCCCAGGAGCAGATAAAGGACGGCCATCCGGGTGTGGACGCCGTTGGCGACCTGCTCGATGACCGTGCAGCGGTCGGAGTCGGCGACCTCGGCGGTGATCTCCATGCCGCGGACCATCGGGCCCGGGTGCATCACGATGGCGTGCTCGGGCATCTTCGCCATGCGCTCGCCGTCCAGGCCGTAGCGGCGCGAGTACTCGCGCTCGGTGGGGAAGAACGCGGCGTTCATGCGCTCGCGCTGCACCCGCAGCATCATCACGGCGTCGGACTTCGGGAGCACCCGGTCCAGGTCGTACGACACGTCGCAGGGCCAGCTCTCCACGCCGACCGGTACGAGCGTGGGCGGGGCCACCAGGGTGACCTCGGCGCCCAGGGTGTGCAGCAGGTCGACGTTGGAGCGCGCGACGCGGCTGTGCAGGACGTCGCCGACGAGGGTGACGCGCTTGCCGTTGAGGTCCTGGCCGAGGCCCTCGTCCTTGCCGACGAGGCGGCGGCGCATGGTGAAGGCGTCGAGCAGGGCCTGCGTGGGGTGCTGGTGGGTGCCGTCGCCCGCGTTGATCACCGGGGCGTCGATCCAGCCGGAGGTGGCGAGCCGGTAGGGGGCGCCGGACGCGCCGTGCCGGATGACGACGGCGTCGACGCCCATCGCCTCCAGGGTCTGGGCGGTGTCCTTCAGGGACTCGCCCTTGGAGACGCTGGATCCCTTGGCGGCGAAGTTGATGACGTCCGCGGAGAGGCGCTTCTCGGCGGCTTCGAAGGAGATCCGGGTCCGGGTCGAGTCCTCGAAGAAGAGGTTGCAGATCGTACGGCCGCGCAGCGCGGGCAGCTTCTTGATCGGCCGGTCGGCGACCCGGGCCATCTCCTCGGCGGTGTCGAGGATGAGAACGGCGTCGTCGCGGGTGAGGTCGGCGGCCGAGATGAGGTGTCGCATCATCTGGGTGTACTCCGTCATGTGGAGGTGTGCGGGCACGCGGGCGCGCAGGGGTGTGCCCCGGGGCCCGTGGGGAAGCCGGTCTTACGCGGACTTACGCTGAGGCGGGCTTGGCACCGAGCAGTACGGCGTCCCGGCCGTCCTCCTCGGCGAGCTGCACCTTGACCGTCTCCCGCAGCGACGTGGGGAGGTTCTTGCCGACGTAGTCGGCGCGGATCGGGAGTTCGCGGTGGCCGCGGTCGACGAGGACGGCGAGCTGCACCGCGCGCGGGCGCCCGATGTCGTTCAGACCGTCGAGGGCGGCGCGGATGGTGCGACCGGAGAAGAGCACGTCGTCGACGAGGACGACGAGGCGGCCGTCGATGCCGTCACCGGGGATCTCGGTGCGGGCGAGTGCGCGCGGCGGATGCATGCGCAGATCGTCGCGGTACATGGTGATGTCGAGTGAGCCAACCGGGATCTTCCGTCCGGTGATCTCTTCGAGCTTCTCGGCGAGGCGCCGGGCGAGGAAGACGCCGCGGGTGGGAATGCCGAGCAGCACCACATCGTCGGCGCCCTTGGCGCGCTCGACGATCTCGTGGGCGATACGGGTCAACACCCGTGCGATGTCCGGGCCTTCGAGCACGGGCCGGGCGACATCGGGTTCGTTCGTGTCGTTCGAGTCCATATGAAACGGACCTCCTTCTCCGCCTCACGGGACGGACCTTAAAGGACGTCGGATTTGCGCCATCAACGGTACCAGCAGTGGCAACACCGCCGGTCACGACCCCCCTCGGAAGGGTCGGTACGGACCATTCGGCTTGACGCGGCCAAGTAACGCTGCGTAACCTCACAGTGAGTTACCAAGCAGCGCGGCGGAGCCGCACGTTGTCCCAGCGTCCGGGGAGCTTTATGTCCAGCGAATACGCCAAACAGCTCGGGGCCAAGCTCCGCGCCATCCGCACCCAGCAGGGCCTTTCCCTCCACGGCGTCGAGGAAAAGTCCCAGGGTCGCTGGAAGGCGGTAGTGGTCGGCTCGTACGAGCGCGGCGACCGCGCCGTGACCGTACAGCGCCTCGCCGAGCTGGCGGACTTCTACGGAGTCCCGGTCCAGGAGCTGCTGCCCGGCACCGCTCCGGGCGGCGCCGCCGAGCCGCCGCCGAAGCTCGTCCTCGACCTGGAGCGCCTCGCGCACGTGCCGGCCGAGAAGGCGGGCCCGCTCCAGCGGTACGCGGCCACGATCCAGTCGCAGCGCGGCGACTACAACGGCAAGGTGCTCTCGATCCGCCAGGACGACCTGCGCACCCTCGCCGTCATCTACGACCAGTCGCCCTCGGTCCTCACCGAGCAGCTGATCAGCTGGGGCGTCCTGGACGCCGACGCGCGTCGCGCCGTCGCCCACGACGACGTCTGATCCCGCTAGGGAGAACTCAGCAGAAACGTGCCGCCGGGGTGGCCGGAACCAACAGGTTCCGGCCACCCCGGCGGTCTTTGTGCGTCCTGAGGAGCGCCTGGGGGCGCCTGTGAGCCCCTGAGGCGCCGGTTGGACGTGTTGTACGCCAGAGGGACACCGCGTACGCCAGAGGGCCCGCAGCGTGTGGCTGCGGGCCCTCTGTACGGCCTGTGAGCTCAGGTCACGACTCGTCGCGTCGCAGCCCCGGCTTGAGGTCCTTGAAACGGCCGAGAAGGCCGTTGACGAAGGACGGTGAATCGTCCGTCGAGAACTCCTTGGCGAGCTGGACGGCCTCGTCAAGGACCACCGCGTCGGGCGTCCCGTCGACCCAGATCAGCTCGTACGCGCCGAGCCGCAGGATGTTGCGGTCCACGACCGGCATCCGGTCGAGGGTCCACCCGACGGCGTACTGGGAGATCAGCTCGTCGATGTGACGCTCATGATCCGCGTACCCCTCGACCAGCTCCATCGTGTACTCGCTCACCGGCGGCTGCCGGGTGTCGGACCGCGAGTGGCGCACCCAGTCCGCGAGGACCGTCAGGACGTCGGTACCACGCTGGTCGGCCTCGAAGAGGATCTGGAAGGCGCGCTTGCGGGCCGTATTACGAGCAGCCACGGTTAGCTGTTCACCCGGCCGAGGTAGCCGCTGTCACGGGTGTCGACCTTGATCTTCTCGCCGGTGGTGATGAAGAGCGGCACCTGGATCTGGTGGCCGGTCTCCAGCGTGGCGGGCTTGGTGCCGCCGGTGGAGCGGTCGCCCTGGACGCCGGGCTCGGTCTCCTGGATGACGAGCTCGACGGCGGCGGGGAGCTCGACGTAGAGAACCGAGCCCTCGTGCTGCGCGACGGAGGCGGTGAAGCCCTCGATCAGGAAGTTGGCGGCGTCGCCGACGGCCTTGCGGTCGACGTGCAGCTGGTCGTAGGTCTCCATGTCCATGAAGACGAAGTAGTCGCCGTCCATGTACGAGAACTGCATGTCGCGCTTGTCGATCGTGGCCGTCTCGACCTTGACGCCGGCGTTGAAGGTCTTGTCGACGACCTTGCCGGACAGCACGTTCTTGAGCTTGGTGCGCACAAAGGCGGGGCCCTTGCCGGGCTTGACGTGCTGGAACTCGACGACGGACCAGAGCTGGCCCCCGTCGAGCTTGAGCACCAGGCCGTTCTTGAGGTCGTTCGTGGAAGCCACGGTTGCGGAATCTCCTGGACTGACGTGGACGACCCCGGGGCACGCGCAACAGCTGAAAGCTAGAGCGCGAGCAGCTCCTTGGTCGTAATGGTGAGTAGCTCGGGTCCGCCGTCCGCCTCGGGGCGCACGACGAGCGTGTCATCGATCCGGACACCACCCCGTCCCGGGAGGTGAACCCCCGGTTCGACGGTGACCGGCACGCAGACGTCCAGTTTACCCATGGCCGCGGGCGCCAACTGCGGGTCCTCGTCGATTTCGAGCCCCACCCCGTGTCCCATCAGCGGAGCGAGGCCGTCCGCGTACCCCGCGGAGTCCAGTACATGACGTGCCGCGCGGTCGATGTCACGGTAGGCGGCACCCGGCTGGAGCGCCTCCCTGCCCGCCCGCTGAGCGGCGAAGACAAGGTCGTACAACTCGATCTGCCAGTCCGCGGGCGACGTACCGATGACGAACGTACGCCCGATCTCGCACCGATATCCGCGATAGACCGCGCCCAGACAGACGGAGAGGAAGTCGCCCTCCTCGACGCGCCGGTCGGAGGGCCGGTGGCCGCCGCGCCCGGAATTCGGTCCGGTGCCGACGGACGTCGCGAAGGCGGCCCCGTCCGCACCGTGGTCGACAAGTCGACGCTCCAGCTCCAGCGCGAGGTGACGCTCGGTCCGCCCGACAAGAATCGACTCCAGGAGCTCGCTCAGCGCCTGGTCCGCGATCTCGGAGGCGATCCGCAGGCAGGAGATCTCCTCCTCGTCCTTGATCAGCCGCAACTGCTCGACCGCTCCCCCGAGGTCCGTCAGACGCAGCCGGGGCGCGACCGAACCCAGGGCGCGGTGCCGGGCGACGGTCAGGTGATGCTCCTCGACGGCGAGCGTCTCGACGCCCTGCCCGGCCGCGAGACCGGCCCCCGCCACGGCGGGATCCCCACAAGGTGCGTCGAGCACCTGCACCCGCAGCGCCTCATCGGGCCGCCCCTCCCCCTGCTCGTCACCGGGAGGCCGCCCGCAGACCAGCAGATCCTCGCCCCTGCCCAGCAGAAGCACCGCCCCGTGGGGCGCCGCTCCCGCGAGATACCGCACGTTGGCGGGACGGGACACCAACGCCGACGCGCTGCCACCCGCGGCACAACGCTCCCTCAGCCGCTCACGGCGGGCCGCGTACACCTCTGACATGGGACGAGCCTATGAGCGGCGGCGAGCGACGGCCTGTTCAGCACACCCGACCGAGCGGCCCGGGACGTCCCCGGGGCATCAGGCGGGGGCCTGGGCTACCACTTGGGCGGGCTCGCGATCGAGCGGGCCAGGACGTCGTCCAGGACGCGGGCCGTTGCGGGGACGTCCAGTTGGGAGTTGTCGATGATGGGGAGGCCCGAGCCGTACCAGCCCGCCATCCGGCCGTGGATGCGGGCCACTTCCTCGTCGGTGAGGCGGCGGTTGCCGCTGCGTTCCGCGTTGCGCTCCAGGACGATCTCCAGGCCCGGGAGGAGGACGACGGGCAGCAGGCCGGGGCCCACGTGGCGCTTCCAGCCGCCGAGGCCGACGACCGGGCGGTCGGGGAAGACCGCGTCGTCGAGGATGCAGGAGATGCCGTTGGCCAGGAAGTTGCGCGCGGCGAAGCCGCAGGTGCGGCGGGCCAGGCGGTACTGGGCTTCCGAGTGGTCGTTCCAGCCCGACTGAGGGTCCGCGAAGCCCGAGCGCACCCATTCGCGTACGTCGTCGAGGCTGATGTGGGCCGTCGGTACGCGGCGGTGCTCGGCCCAGAACTTGGCGACGCTCGTCTTGCCCGCGCCCGCGGGGCCGATCAGGAGGACGGCCAGCGTGGTGGCGCCGGTGTCCGCCTGGGCCATGCCCAGAGGGGGGCTCGGCATGGCGACGGGGCCGCCGGGCGGGAGCTGGATGTGGCCCGTCGTGTCCGGGGTCGGGGGCACGGGGGCGCCGTGTTGGGCCCCGACGTGCTGCGGGGCGCCCGGAGCCGCGTGATGCTGCGGTGCCGGGGCGTGCGGGTGCGGGGCCGTGCCCGGAACGCCCGCGAAGCCAGGTGCGGGAGGCGGTGGGCCGCCCGGCGCGGCACCCGGCGGCGGACCGCTCGGGTGGTGTGCGGCCGGGGACCAGCCGGTGGCCGGTCCGTGCCCCGGCTGATGGGGCGGCGGCAGCGGAGATCCCACTGCGTGCTGCATCCGGTGCCACTCCGTCTCGTGCGACTGACGCTGGTCGGGCGGCGGCCGGGGCCACCCGCTACCGAACGGTACCTTCCCCGGCCGACGTTGTGTGAACGGCCGGGGAAGCCGCAGGGTGCCCGTGGCTTGTTCTAGTGCGTCACACTGGTGATCCAGTGCGCCGCTCAGGCGCTCTAGTTCGCCACTTCGCCGTACGCGGCGAGCAGGACCGCCGGGTCGGGGCCCTCCAGGACGGTCGGCTTGCCGAGGCCGTCCAGGACGATGAACCGCAGCAGGTCACCGCGGGACTTCTTGTCGACCTTCATGGTCTCCAGAAGCTTGGGCCACTGGTCGTAGCGGTAGCTCAGCGGCAGGCCGACCGACTCCAGGACGGTGCGGTGCCGGTCGGCGGTCGCGTCGTCCAGGCGTCCGGCCAGACGGCCGAGTTCGGCCGCGAAGGCCATGCCCACGGAGACGGCGGCGCCGTGCCGCCACTTGTAGCGCTCGTTCTTCTCGATGGCGTGGGCGAGGGTGTGGCCGTAGTTGAGGATCTCGCGCAGGCCCGCCTCCTTGAGGTCACCGGAGACGACCTCGGCCTTGACCTTGATGGAGCGCTCGATCAGCTCGGCGGTGTGCGGGCCCTGCGGGCTGCGGGCCGCCTGCGGGTCCTCCTCGATCAGTTCGAGGATCACCGGGTCGGCGATGAAACCGGCCTTGATGACCTCCGCGAGGCCCGACACGAAGTCGTTCACCGGGAGCGAGTCCAGCGCGGCCAGGTCGCAGAGCACACCGGCCGGCGGGTGGAACGACCCGACCAGGTTCTTGCCCTCGGCGGTGTTGATGCCGGTCTTGCCGCCGACCGCCGCGTCCACCATGCCGAGCACGGTCGTCGGTACGGCGATCCAGCGCACCCCGCGCAGCCAGGTCGCGGCCACGAATCCGGCGAGGTCGGTGGTGGCGCCGCCGCCGACGCCGATGATGATGTCGCTGCGGGTGAAGCCGGACTGGCCGAGCGCCTTCCAGCAGTACGCGGCGACCTCGGCGGTCTTGGCCTCCTCGGCGTTCGGCACCTGGATCGCGACGACCTCGTACCCCTGGTCCGCCAGGTCCTGGCGCAGCGCGTCACCCGTCTCGGCGAGCGCCTCGGGGTGGATGATCGCGACGCGCTTGGCCTGCTCGCCGATCAGGCCGGGCAGCTCGCCGAGGAGCTGCCGCCCGACGAGCACCTCGTACGGCTCGGTGCCCGCGGTGCCGCCGACCTGGATACGGGTGGGCGCCTGCCCCGAAATCTCCGTCATGCTTCTTTCAACTCCAGTGCGTCGAGGACCGCTTGGGCGACCTCTTCGGGGGTGCGGTCGTCGGTGGCGACGACGGCGCGGGCCACTTCGGCGTACAAGTGGCGGCGGGCGTCCATGAGTTCGCGCCACTGCTTGCGCGGGTTGACCGCGAGCAGCGGCCGCGCGACGTTCAGGCCGGTGCGCTTGACCGCCTCCTCGACGTCCATCGACAGATAGACGACTGGCTGTGACGCGAGCAGTTCCCGGGTCGACTCGTCGAGGATCGCGCCGCCGCCGAGGGCGAGGATCCCGTCGTGCTCGGCGAGCGCCGTGCGCACGGCCGCCCGCTCGAGCTCACGGAAGTACGGCTCGCCCTCGTCCACGAAGATGTCCGCGATCTCCCGGCCCTGGGCGGCCACGATATCGGCGTCGGTGTCCCGGTAGGCGCTGCCGAGCCGCTCGGCGAGCAGCGCGCCCACCGTCGACTTGCCCACGCCCATGGGCCCGACCAGAACGATCTGCGGGCCGGTCACCGGATCTGGAGGTTGTCGAGGTACGACGTCACGTTCCGCCGGGTCTCGGGCACGCTGTCGCCGCCGAACTTCTCGGCGACGGCGTCGGCCAGGACGAGGGCGACCATCGCCTCGGCGACGATGCCGGCCGCGGGCACGGCACACACGTCGGAGCGCTGGTGGTGCGCCTTGGTGGCCTCGCCGGTGGCGACGTCGACGGTGGCGAGCGCGCGCGGCACGGTCGCGATGGGCTTCATCGCGGCGCGTACACGCAGCAGTTCACCGGTGGTCAGGCCGCCCTCGGTGCCGCCGGAGCGGCCGGAGGTGCGCTTGATGCCCTCGTCGGTGGAGACGATCTCGTCGTGCGCCTTGGAGCCCGGCACCCGCGCGAGGTCGAAGCCGTCGCCGACCTCGACGCCCTTGATGGCCTGGATGCCCATGAGCGCGGCGGCGAGCCGCGCGTCGAGCCGCCGGTCCCAGTGCACGTGCGAGCCAAGCCCCACCGGCACCCCGTACGCGAGCACCTCGACCACACCACCCAGGGTGTCGCCGTCCTTGTGGGCCTGGTCGATCTCGGCGACCATCGCCTTCGACGCGTCGGCGTCGAGGCAGCGCACCGGGTCGGCGTCGAGCTTCTCGACGTCGGCGGGGGTCGGGTAGACGCCGTAGGGCGCCTTGGCCGCCGCCAGCTCGGTCACGTGGCTGACGATCTCGATCCCGGCCGTCTCCTTCAGGTACGAGCGTGCCACCGCGCCGAGCGCGACGCGGGCCGCGGTCTCGCGGGCGGAGGCGCGCTCCAGGATCGGGCGGGCCTCGTCGAAGCCGTACTTCTGCATGCCCGCGAGGTCGGCGTGGCCGGGCCGGGGGCGGGTCAGCGGGGCGTTGCGGGCCAGGTCGGCGAGGATCTCCGGGTCGACCGGGTCGGCCGCCATGACCTGTTCCCACTTGGGCCACTCGGTGTTGCCCACCATGATCGCGATCGGCGATCCCATGGTCAGGCCGTGCCGGACGCCGCCCAGGAAGGTGACCTCGTCGCGCTCGAACTTCATGCGCGCACCGCGCCCATAGCCGAGGCGCCGCCGGGCCAGGTGGTCGGCCACCATCTCCGTGGTGATCGGCACGCCGGCGGGAAGACCCTCCAGCGTCGCCACAAGTGCGGGTCCGTGGGACTCGCCCGCGGTCAGCCAACGCAACCTGCTCAACGGTGCTCCTCATGCTCGCGCCTGGAACTGCGTGGCGCGGCCGGGTGCGCGGCCCTGGCCCGCCACGTCTGATCCTCCCACGCCGGGGCCCGGGACCCGGCCCCCGGTCCACAAGGCGGACGTCTCCGCTCAGTCCTCGGCATCCGCGGCGGCCGCGCCGAGCCCGTCGGTCGCCCTCGCGCGCCGGACGGCCCATACCGTGACAGCGGCGGTCAGAACAAGGCCGAAGATGGTCAACTGCAGCCAGACCGGCAGGAACCGCAGCAGCAGGAACCGGGACAGGAACTGGATCAGCAGCTCGAACACGTCCCACCGGCCCGAGGCCAGAGTCACCCCGTTCCCGGCCGCGGACACGACACTCTCCATCGACGACGCACTCCCCCTGATCAGTGCCGAAAGGAGTGGATCCTAACGCCCGTCGAGCGCGTGTTCCCCCGCCTTGCGCATCACGTCGAGCGGCGCCGGAGCCCGCCCCGTAATTTGCTCGACCTGCAGCACGGCCTGGTGCACCAGCAGATCGAGCCCGCTGACGACGGCCCCGCCGCACCCCGACCAGCGGGCCGCGAGTGCAGTGGGCCACGGGTCGTACAGCACGTCGAAGAGGGTGGCCGGCCGCTCGGGCACGGCCCCCGAGAGCGCGTCGGTCGTGCCCGCCGGAGTCGTGGCGATCACCAGGGGCGCGCTGAGCGCCCGCTCGGCGTCCGACCAGTCCGCCGTCCGCACCTCCACGTCGAGCCGCTCGCCCCACTGCCGCATCTCGGCGGCGCGCGCCGCACTGCGTACGTACGCGACGACCTCGCCCGTGCAGATCCGCGCGAGCGCGGCGAGCGCGGACGACGCGGTGGCGCCCGCGCCGAGGATCGCCGCGGACTCGACCTGCTCGATCCCGCGCTCACGCAGGGCGGCGACCATGCCGGGGATGTCGGTGTTGTCGCCCACGCGGCGGCCGTCGCCCTTGAGGACGACGGTGTTGACGGCCTCCACGGAGGCCGCGGTCTCGCTGATCTCGTCGAGCAGCGGGATCACCGCACGCTTGAGCGGCATCGTCAGGGAGAGCCCGGCCCACTCGGGACCCAGCCCGGCGATGAAGCCGGGCAGCGCCGCCTCGTCGACGTCGAACAGGTCATACGTCCAGCCGGCCAGACCCAGCTCCCCGTATGCGGCGCGGTGCAGCACCGGGGAGAGGGAATGGGCGATGGGGGAGCCCAGGACTGCTGCGCGCTTTTGCTTCCCGCTCATTCGCCGTTCTGTTCCTCTTGGTTCTGCTCGTACTTCTCGCGGTTTCGGTTGTGCTCTTCGTTGGTCTCGGCGAACAACGTCTCATCCGCACTGACCGATACGAAGTAGTACCAATTCCCCTTCGCCGGGTGGAGCGCGGAGTCGATCGCCTCGTCTCCGGGATTCCCAATCGGACCGGGAGGCAGACCCTTGATCTTGTAGGTGTTGTACGGATCGTTGATCTTGCGGAGGCCGTCGACCGAACCCGTGGCCAGCTTGGACTCGCCCTTGAGGTAATTCACCGTGGAGTCGAAGTCGAGCAGCCCGTATGTCTCGGTGTTTCCGGTCTTCAGGCGGTTGTAGACGACCGTCGCGACCTTGTCGAAGTCGCGCTTATACTTGCCCTCGGCCTGGACGAGGCTCGCGACCGTGACGACCTGGAGGGGGTTGTCCAGGTTGAGCCGCTTGGCCTGCGACTCCACATCCAACTGGTCGTACTTCTCGGTGGCTTGGGCGACCATATCCTTCAGGACGTCTTCGGGCTTCTTGCCCTTGGCGACCGGATAGCTGGACGGGTGGAGGAAGCCTTCCAGCGGATCCTTGACGTCCTTGGCCATGTTCGACGTCGCCCAGTCCGGAAGTCCGAGACTCTTCCATTCCTTGCGGGCGATGCCCTTCGTGGTGCCCTTCTTCAGGTCAAGGCGCTTGTCGAGCTCCGCATACACCGCCACATTCCGCGTACCCGGCGGAACAATGAGGTTGTTGCGGCTCTTCGGACTCAGCATCAATTCGACGGCACTTGTCGCCGACATTTTCTTCTTCAGGACGTAGGCGCCCGCCTGAATAGTATCGCCCTCGGGATTCTGCGCCTGCGCGGAGACAAAAGCATCCACGCTCTTGACGACCCCGGCCTCCTTCAGTTTCTGGCCGATCACATAACCGCCGGAACCCTTGGGAATGTCCACGGTGGCCGTACCGCTGCCCTCACCCGCGTAATCGGGCGACGTACCGAATCGGTCCTGATAGAACTGATAGCCGAAATAGCCGACCCCGCCGAGACCACCGGCGAAGACCAGCGTCACGACCAGGCAGGCGCAGCCGCTGCGGCGCTTCTTCGGCTTCTTGCCGCCTCGGCCGCCCCGACGGTCCCCGCGGCCGCCCTTGCGGCCCGGCTCGTCGTACTCGTCGTCATCGTCGTCGGCGCCCGAGAAGAAGGCGTGCTCGCCCTGGTCGGGGCCCGGATCCCAGTCCGGCTCCGGCTCGGGGGCCGGGCGGCGGCGGTGCGGCGGCTCCGGCGGCGGGTACGCGTCGGGGGTGCCGTAGAAGTCGGCGCTCTCCCCGCCGTAGCCGCCCGGCTGGCCGCCGTAGGGGTCCACCGGGTCGCCGCCGTACGGGACCTGGCCCTGCCGGCCGGTGTCCCAGCCGCCGTCGTACTGCTGCTGTGCGCCGGTCCCGTCGTACTGCTGCTGACCGTAGGCCTGCTGCTGGCCCGTGCTCCAGTCGTCGTACTGGGCCTGCTGGGGGTGCTGCTGAGGCTGGTGCGGCTGCTGCGGGTGGTACTGCCCCTGGCCGCCGTAGGTGGACGGGCCGCCCGCGGGCGCCTGTCCTCCCCATCCGCCGTCCCCGTACAACGGGTCCTCGGGATGCCACGGTTCGGAGCCTGGGCCCCGGCCATACTCAGTCATCGATCCCCTACAAGCCGCGAGGCGGGGCCGCCGACTGGGATAGCAGGGGCAACCGATCCGCCTCTTGATGCTGTGCGGCAGCTGTTCGAACACCGCCGCATCGCGCGGAACGTTACCGTATCGCGATCAGTTGACATTCATTTCTCCGGAGAGAAGTGTCCAGCAGTCGCCTGCTTGGCTTCCTGCTTCGCAGCCGGCCGCCTCGTCCGGGAAGCATCCCGTTGAGGTCTTACACCAGCTCCACAGGCTGTGACCGCCTGCCCGACGGCCAGAAGGTTCTTCGCCCCGTTCTCGTCCCTGTCATGCAGGGTGCTACACGCGGGGCACGTCCACTGTCGGACGTTGAGAGGGAGCTTCGCAAGGTGGTACCCGCACGCCGAGCACGTCTTGCTCGACGGGTACCACTGGTCCACGACGACCAGCTGCCGTCCGTACCATTCGCACTTGTAGTCCAACATGCCACGGAGCTCGGTCCATGCCGCATCGGAGATGGCCCTCGCCAGCGAACGGTTCTTCAGCATGCCCCGGACGTTCAGGTCCTCGATCACGATCGTTTGGTTCTCACGCACGAGTCGAGTAGTCAGTTTGTGGAGGTGATCCCTCCGACGGTCCGTAATACGAGCATGGATCTTTGCAATCTGCCGTCGCGCCTTCTCCCGATTCTTCGACCCAGCCTCCTTGCGTGCCAATTGGCGCTGGGCTCGGGCAAGACGTCCACGGTCGCGACGTTCGTGCCTGGGGTTGGCGATCTTTTCTCCTGTGGAGAGCGTCACCAACGATGTCAGCCCGACATCAAGCGCCACCGCATCATGCGCGGCGGGACCAAGCGGCTGGACGGACGGATCTTCCACCAGAAGTGATACGAACCATCGCCCAGCAGCGTCACGTGACACTGTCACCGTGGAGGGCTCAGCGCCGTCTGGCAGAGGCCTTGACCAGACAATGTCCAGCGGATCATCCATCATCGCCAGCGTCAGGCGCCCGTCCCGCCAGCGAAATGCCGAACGCGTGTACTCCGCCGACGAGCGCGACTTCTTCTTCGATTTGAAGCTGGGATACCCGGCGCGCCCCTCCCAGAAGTTGACGAACGCAGCCTGCAAGTGGCGCAGTGCTTGCTGAAGCGGCACCGAGGAGACGGCTCCCAAGTACGCGAGATCATCGGTCTTCTTCCACTCAGTGAGCAAGGCCGACGTCTGTACGTAGTTCACTCGTTCCTGCCTCTGGTACCAGGCCTCGGTACGGGCCTGCAGAGCCAAGTTGTAGACCTTACGTACGCACCCGAACGTCCGGGACAGCGCTGCCGCTTGCGCATCCGTCGGGTAGAAGCGGAACTTGAAAGCCCGCCGCACATGCTTGGTCTTCACGTCTCACACATTAGAGACCAAGTTTCTGAGGCGTCAGCTGAACCGGGAAATTAAGCGGTGAACTCGACGCCCTCGCCCGGAGCTTTACCTGACGCCCGTTCGGACTCCAGGGCCTGCTGAAGGATGATGACGGCGGCCGCCTGATCGATGACAGACCTGCCCTTTTTGGACTTCACGCCCGAGGCGCGCAGGCCCTGACTGGCCGTCACTGTGGTCATCCTCTCGTCCAGGAGCCGCACCGGTACGGGTGCCACCATGCGGGCGAGGTCCTGGGTGAAGGCGCGGACCTTGACGGCCGCCGGGCCCTCGCCCCCCTTGAGGGAGCGAGGGAGGCCGACGACGATCTCGATCGGCTCGTACTCGTCGACGAGCTGCTTCAACCGGCGCTGGGCGGCCGGGACATCGCGCCCCGGCACCGTCTCCACCGGAGTGGCGAGGATCCCGTCGGGGTCGCACGATGCGACCCCGATGCGGGCGTCACCGACGTCGATCGCGAGGCGTCGGCCCCGGCGCATGCCGCCTGCAGGCTCAGACATCAGGCCGTCTCGGTGACGAGGCGCTCGACGGCTGCCATGGCGTCGCCGATGGCGGCCGGGTTCTGGCCGCCGCCCTGGGCGACGTCCGGCTTGCCGCCACCGCCGCCGCCGAGGGTCTTGGCGGCCGTACGGACCAGGTCGCCGGCCTTGAGGCCACGCTCGCGGGCGGCTTCGTTGGTGGCGATGACCGTCAGCGGGCGGCCGTTGGCCGTCGTGAAGAGGGCGACCACGGCCGGGCGGTCGCCCGGGATGCGGCCGCGTACGTCGAGGACCAGCTTGCGCAGGTCGTCGGCGCCCGTGCCGTCCGGCACCTGGCCGGTGACGAGAGCGACGCCGCGTACGTCCTTGGCGAAGTCGACGAGACCGGCGGCGGCCGCGAGGACCTTCTCCGCGCGGAACTTCTCGATCTCCTTCTCGGCGTCCTTCAGCTTGCCGAGCATGGCGGAGATCTTCTCGGGCAGCTCCTCGGCGCGGCCCTTGACCAGCTCCTGGAGCTGGGCGACGACCGTGTGCTCCTTGGCAAGGAAGTTGTACGCGTCGACGCCGACCAGGGCCTCGATGCGGCGCACGCCCGAACCGATGGACGACTCGCCGAGCAGCTTCACCAGGCCCAGCTGGGCGGTGTTGTGCACGTGCGTGCCTCCGCACAGCTCCTTGGAGAAGTCGCCGATGGTGACCACGCGGACGCGCTCGCCGTACTTCTCGCCGAACTCGGCGATGGCGCCCTGCTTCTTGGCGTCGTCGATCGACATGACCTCGGCCTGCACGTCGAGTTCACGCGAAAGCACTTCGTTGATCTTCTGCTCGACGTCCGTCATGACCACCGTGGGTACGGCGGACGGGGAGCCGAAGTCGAAGCGGAAGCGGCCGGGCTGGTTCTCCGAACCGGCCTGGGCGGCCGTCGGGCCGAGCGCGTCGCGCAGCGCCTGGTGCGTGAGGTGCGTGGCGGAGTGGGCGCGGGCGATGGCATTGCGGCGGTGCCTGTCGATCGAGGCCCAGACCTGGTCGCCGACGGTGATCTCGCCGACCTGGACGACACCCTTGTGGACGTGCACGCCGGGGACCGGCTTCTGCACGTCGCGGATCTCGACGACGGCGCCGCTGTCGAGACGGATGCGGCCGGAGTCGGCGATCTGGCCGCCGCCCTCGGCGTAGAAGGGGGTGCGGTCGAGGACGACCTCGACCTCGTCGCCCTCGCGGGCGGCCGGGGACGAGACGCCGTCGACCAGGAGGCCCACGATCACGGCCTCGTTCTCCGTGAGGGTGTAGCCGGTGAAGTCGGTGGCGCCGGAGGCGTCGGCGATCTCGCGGTACGCGCCGAGGTTGGCGTGGCCGGTCTTCTTGGCCTGGGCGTCGGCCTTGGCGCGCTCCCGCTGCTCCTTCATCAGGCGCCGGAAGCCGTCCTCGTCCACGGAGAGGCCCTGTTCGGCGGCCATCTCGAGGGTGAGGTCGATCGGGAAGCCCCACGTGTCGTGCAGCAGGAAGGCCTTGTCGCCGGCCAGGACCTTGCCGCCGGCGGCCTTGGTCTCGGTGACGGCGGTGTCGAGGATGTTCGTGCCGCCCTTGAGGGCCTTGAGGAAGGCGGCCTCTTCGGCGAGGGCGACGGTCTCGATGCGCTTGCGGTCGGTGATGAGCTCGGGGTACTGCTGCCCCATCGTCTCGATCACTACGTCGACCAGGTCCTGGACGACGGGACCGGTGGCGCCCATGAGCCGCATGTTGCGGATGGCGCGGCGCATGATGCGGCGCAGTACATAGCCGCGGCCCTCGTTGCCGGGGGTGACGCCGTCGCCGATCAGCATCACGGACGTACGCATGTGGTCGGCGACCACGCGCAGGGAGACGTCCGAGCCCTGCTCGGCGCCGTAGCGCACGCCGGTCAGCTCGGTGGCCTTGTCCATGACGACGCGCAGGGTGTCGGTCTCGTACATGTTCCGCACGCCCTGCAGGATCATCGCGAGACGCTCGAGGCCGAGGCCGGTGTCGATGTTCTTGCTGGGCAGCTCGCCGAGGATCTCGAAGTCCTCCTTCGAGGTGCCCTCGCCGCGCTCGTACTGCATGAAGACCAGGTTCCAGATCTCCACGTAGCGCTCGTCGTTGACGGCCGGGCCGCCCTCGACGCCGAACTCGGGGCCGCGGTCGTAGTTGATCTCGGAGCAGGGGCCACAGGGTCCGGGGACGCCCATGGACCAGTAGTTGTCCTTCTTGCCCAGGCGCTGGATGCGCTCGGCGGGCACGCCCACCTTCTCGCGCCAGATCGTCTCGGCCTCGTCGTCGTCCAGGTAGACCGTCACCCAGAGGCGCTCGGGGTCCAGGCCGTAGCCACCGTCCGCCACGGAGCTGGTGAGCAGCTCCCAGGCGTACTTGATGGCGCCTTCCTTGAAGTAGTCGCCGAAGGAGAAGTTGCCGCACATCTGGAAGAACGTGCCGTGCCGGGTGGTCTTGCCGACCTCTTCGATGTCCGGCGTACGCACGCACTTCTGCACGCTCGTGGCGCGCGAGAACTGCGGCTTGACCTCACCCAGGAAGTAGGGCTTGAAGGGCACCATGCCGGCCGGGACGAGGAGCAGAGTCGGGTCGTCCGCGATGAGCGACGCCGAAGGGACGACGGTGTGCCCGCGCTCCTCGAAGAAGCTCAGCCAGCGGCGACGAATTTCTGCCGACTCCATCAGTGGTCCTCATTCCGGTTGTACGAGAACTTCGTGTTCTCGAGGTACTTCGTTTTGTTCTTGTCGCTGTGGTTCTCGATGACCGCGAAGCGCCGCTGCGCGGGGAGTTCGGCGTCGGGGTGGCGGTTCAAGCCCAGCGCCTCGCCGAGTTCGGACTCGCGCTCGACCATGCCGTCCCGGACGTCGAGTGCGAAGTCCTTCAAGCGGTGACCGGCGTCGATCGCCTTGTTCGCGGCCTGCGCCGCGAGGCTCTCGGGAGTCAGCTTCTTGAGCTTGCGGTTGACCTTGGTGGTGGCCCACACACCGGCAGCGGCGCCCGCGGTGAACCAGAACGTACGGCGGAACATCGCTGCGTCAGTCCTTCTTCCGCTTGCCCCGTCGCCGCGCGGAGGGCACCGTGCGCCCCACGATCACGGTACGTCGGGCGGGCGCCGGGGGCACATTGTTTGATTCGGGTCCTGCCTTGCGGCCCAGGGCCCTGCGCACCCCATAGCCGAACGCCGCGACCTTGACGAGGGGCCCGCCGAAGGTGGAGGCCACCGTCGTGGAGAGCGCGGACGCGTTCGACGTCACTTCCTGGACGTCGGACGCGATGGCGTCGACCCGGTCGATCTGGGTCTGCGCGGAGCGCACGGCGGTGGAGGCGTCCGCGAGGAGCGGGACGGCCTGCTCGGTCACTTCCGCGACGAGCTTGGTGGTCGCCCTGAGCGTCTGGGCCAGCCTCACCAGCACCACGGCCAGGAAGGAGACCAGGATCGCCCAGAAGACGGCCACCAGGATCCCGGCCACCTCTCCACCGGACACTGTGCACCGCTCCCTGAACATCGGCCCCGAACATCGAAAAGTCGTCCCCCGACCCTATCGCGCCGGGGCGACGGCTCCGCACCGCATTACCTCGTACGGTCAAGGGAGTTGCGCGACCTGATTGTACTGACTGCTTACGGATGAGTACGCTCCGTATCTCATGCGACGCGATCAGCGCCCAGGCGACCGCCGGCACGTTTCTTCGGCCTCCGCGGCACGAACCGGCAACCTCCCCCTGGAGCTCAACGCCTTCATCGGACGGTCGGCCGAACTCGCGGAAATCGCCTCGGCGTTGGCGGCCGGACGCCTGGTCACGGTGACCGGCGTCGGCGGGGTCGGGAAGTCACGCCTCGCCGCCCGGGCCGCCGCGGACGCCGCTGCGCGCGACGGCGCCTGGCTGGTGGAGCTCTCCGGGGTGCGGGACCCGGATCTGGTGGAGCACGCGGTCGCCGACGCGCTGCGGCTGACGGACCACACGCGTCGGCCGCCGCGCCAGGTGCTGCTCGACCATCTCGCGCAGCGGGACGTCCTGCTCGTCATCGACGGGTTCGAGCACCTGGTGGACGCCTGCGCCTCGCTGGTGCGGGATCTGCTGGTGCGCTCCCCCGGCCTGCGGGTCCTCGCCGTGGGGCGCAGGCCGCTGGACACCGGCGGCGAGCGGCTCTTCCCGCTCGCGCCGCTGCCCACCGCGGACGCGGCCGCGCTCTTCGCCGACCGGGCGGCGGTGGGCCTGGCCGGTTTCACGCCGGACGAGGAGACCGACGCCGACGTGGCGGAGGTGTGCCGCCGCCTCGACGGTATCCCCCTCGCCGTCGAGCTGGCGGCGGGCCGGCTGCGGTCGCTGTCGCCGGCGCAGCTGCTCGACCGGCTCGACGACCGGTTCGGGCTGCTCACGGGGACCCGGCGGGACGCGCCGCCGCGGCACCAGACCCTGCGCACGGCCATCGGCTGGAGCCATGAGCTGTGCACGGCCGACGAGCGGCTGCTGTGGTCCCGGCTCTCGGTGTTCTGCGGCCCCTTCGACCTGGAGGCGGCCGAGTACATCTGCAGCGGGGACGGACTGCGCTCCGACGACGTCCTCGACGTGCTCGGCGAGCTGCTCGCGCAGTCCGTCGTGACGCGGGAGGAAGGACCGGCCGGTGTGCGCTACCGCATGCTCGACACGGTCCGGGCGTACGGCGCCGAGTGGCTGGCGGCGACGGGCGACGCCGCCCGGATGCGGCGCCGCCACCGCGACTGGTACATGGGGCTCGCCACCTGGTGCGAGCTGGACTGGTTCTCGCCCCGGCAGGCGCGGGTCGCCGCGCTCGTCGACTGCGAACTGCCCAATCTGCGGGGCGCGTTGGAGTACTGCCTGACCGAGCCGGACGAGACGCATCTGGGCCAGTACCTGGCGGGCAGCCTGTGGTTCTACTGGGTCGGCTGCGGGCGCCTCGCGGAGGGCAGGCACTGGCTGGAGCGCGCCCTCGAGCTGGACGGCGGCCATGACGACTCGCGGCTGAAGGCGCTGTGGGTGCTCGGCTATGTGGCGGTCCTGCAGGGCGACACGGTCGCCGCGCTCACCGCGCTGCAGGAGTGCGGGGACGAGGCGGAACGTACCGGCAGCGCGGTGGCCGCCGCGTACGCCGTGCACCGCATCGGCTGCCTCGCGCTGCTCGGCGACGACATGCCGCGCGCGGAAACCTTGCTGCGCTCGGCCCTCGCCCAGTACCGCGAGATCGGCGAGCTGAACAGCAATGTCCTGATGGGTCAGGTCGAGCTGGCGATGGCGCTGGCCTTCCGGGGCCGGCTCACCGACGCGGTGGAGCTGTGCGAGGACGTGCGCCGGGTCTGCGAGGACCACGGCGAGCGCTGGACTCTCGCGTACGCCCTGTACGTCCTCGGCTTCGCGGCCTGGACGCGCGGTGAGGTGGACACCGCCCGTGACCTGGTGAGGCGGTGCCTTGCCCTGGATCACGCCTTCCACGATCTGCTGGGCTCGGTGCTCGCGATCGAGCTGCTCGCCCTGTTCACCGTGGCGGACGGCGATCCCGCCGAGGCGGCGCTGCTGCAGGGAGCCGCGTCCCGCATCTGGCCTTCGGTGGGCCAGCCGCTGTTCGGCTCCGAGTACTTCGGCGGGCCGCACACGCTGTGCGCGTCGCAGGCCAGGGAGCTCCTTGGTGACGCGCGCTTCGAGGAGTGCCGGGAGGCCGGGGCGCGGCTCACGCCCGACGCGGCGGTGGCGCGGGCGCTCGGCACCGGCCCCGAGCATGCGAAAACCCGCCGCCTGCCCGCCCACGAGGGGCGGCCGGGCGACGGGCTGAAGCAGGGAGAGCTACGTCCGGGTCAGCGGGCGTAGTACTCGACGACGAGCTGCTCGTCGCAGATCACGGGGATCTCCTTGCGGTTCGGGTCACGGTCCAGACGGAAGGCCAGGGCCTTCAGGTTGACCTGGAGGTAACGCGGGGTCTCGCCGTCGGGGGCGAAGCCACCCTCACGCGCGACCTGGAACAGCGGCTTCTCGCGGCTGCGCTCGCGGATCATCACGACGTCGTCGGGACGGACGCGGAACGACGGCTTGTCGACCTTGCCGCCGTTGACCTCGACGTGGCCGTGGCTGACCATCTGGCGGGCCTGGTAGATCGTGCGGGCGATGCCCGAACGCAGAACCAGGGCGTCGAGGCGACGCTCCAGCTCGATGACCAGGGCCTCACCGGTCTTGCCTTCGGCCTTCTTGGCGCGGTCGTAGGCACGGGCCATCTGCTTCTCGCTGATGTCGTACTGCGCGCGCAGACGCTGCTTCTCGAGCAGACGGACCTTGTAGTCCGAGTTCTGCTTGCGCCCACGGCCGTGCTCGCCCGGCGGGTAGGGACGGGCCTCGAAGTACTTGACGGCCTTCGGGGTCAGCGCGATGCCGAGGGCACGCGACTTCTTGACCTTGGGGCGGGACTGGTTCGGCATGAACCAACCTCTCTGTTCTCTGTGAATACGGCTTCACCAGGGTTAAGGGAGGTCGCAATCCGCAGCCTGGGAAACCCATCGGATCCGGTGGATCTGGATCCGGCGGGCAGCCGCTCCCTGGTCTGGGCACATACGTGCAGCACGCGAGTGGCCCACCGGCCGGTTCCCGGAGTACGGGATGGTGGTGGGCTGCCCGCGACACCTTCGACGGTGCGCGACGCTCCTGGATCCCCGCTGCCTTGCGGCGTGGGGCTCCGGCTGGATGTCCCGTTCTGGTGGTGCCGGTACGAGACCGGACACGGGACGCAGCACTGCGGGCAAGTGTACCGGGTGGGCGCGAGTGCCTCAGCCGCAGGGCCCGGGACCTGGCCAAGCCTCGGGCCGCACCTGGCTAAGCCTCGGGCTGGTCGCCCTTGAGGCGGGCGCGGACCCGCTCGACCACGTCGGCGTACCGGGCCTCTCCGCCGTACCTCGTGGGCTGGTAGTAGCGCTTGCCCTCGATGGCGTCCGGCGCGTACTGCTGAGCGGCGATGCCGCCCGGTACGTCGTGCGGGTACACATAGCCCTGGGCGTGGCCGAGCTTGGCCGCGCCCTTGTAGTGGCCGTCGCGCAGGTGGGGCGGGACGGGTCCGGCGAGGCCCGCGCGGACGTCCGCCTGGGCCTGCTGGATCGCGATCGTCGCCGCGTTCGACTTCGGGGCGAGCGCGAGGGCGATCGTCGCGTGGCTGAGGGTGAGCGCGGCCTCCGGGAAGCCGATCATGGCCACGGCCTGGGCGGCGGCGACAGCCGTGGGCAGGGCCGTGGGGTCGGCCAGGCCGATGTCCTCGCTGGCGGAGATCATCAGGCGCCTCGCGATGAAGCGGGGGTCCTCGCCCGCCTCGATCATGCGGGCCAGATAGTGCAGCGCCGCGTCCACGTCGGAGCCGCGGATGGACTTGATCAGGGCACTCGCGACGTCGTAGTGCTGGTCGCCGTCGCGGTCGTACTTCACGGCGGCCCGGTCGACGGACTCCTCCAGGGTCTGGAGGGTGATCTCCTTCTCGCCCTTGGCGAGGGCCGAGCCCGCGCCCGCCTCGAGGGCGGTGAGCGCGCGCCGGGCGTCGCCGCCCGAGATGCGCAGCAGATGCGCCTCGGCCTCGTCGGGCAGCGTGACCGCGTCGCCCAGGCCCCGCTCGTCGGTGAGCGCCCGGCGCAGCAGGCCGCGCAGGTCGTCGTCGGTGAGCGATTCCAGGGTGAGAAGCAGGGAGCGCGAGAGCAGCGGGGAGATGATCGAGAAGTACGGGTTCTCGGTGGTCGCCGCGATCAGCGTGACCCAGCGGTTCTCGACCGCCGGGAGCAGGGAGTCCTGCTGCGCCTTGCTGAAGCGGTGGATCTCGTCGAGGAAGAGGACGGTCTCCTTGCCGTGGCCGCCCATCGCCCTGCGGGCGCCGTCGATGACCGCGCGGACTTCCTTGACGCCCGCGGTGATCGCGGAGAGTTCGACGAAGCGCTTGTTCGTGGCCTTCGAGACGACGTACGCCAACGTCGTCTTGCCGATGCCGGGCGGGCCCCACAGGAACACCGAGGACGGTCCCGCCGGGCCTCCCTCGCCCTCGCCGACCAGGCGGCGCAGGGGCGAGCCCGGCTTCAGCAGGTGCCGCTGGCCGACGACTTCGTCGAGGGTGCGCGGGCGCATCCGGACGGCCAGGGGACTGCTGGACGGGTCCTTCTCCTGGCGGTCTTCGGCTGCGGCGGTGAACAGGTCGGGCTCCACGTCCAGAACCCTATGTCACCCCACTGACAATCCCTCCGGGCCCGGGTCAGGCCCAGAGGTCGGCGCCCCAGCGCGTGAGGATCAGCATCGCGATGACGCCGATGTGCATCACCGGCAGGGCCCAGGTGAAGTCCTCGAAGAAGCTCTTGACCCAGCCCGGGGCGGGCAGGAAGCCCTTGCGGACGTTGAAGGACGTGACGTACCAGAACATCAGGAGCGTGGCGACCCAGGCCATGCAGCACCACAGGCAGAGCGCGTTGATCTCGTACAGCGACTGGATCATCAGCCAGGTGCAGAATCCGACGCCGAAGACCATGCCCGCGTTCATGGTGAGCCAGTACCAGCGCGGGAAGCGGGCCCCGGCGAGCAGGCTCATGCCGACGCCGATGATGATGGCGTAGGTGACCAGGCCCAGCATCGGGTTGGGGAACCCGAAGGCCTCGGCCTGCTCGCTCTTCATGATGCTGCCGCAGGCGACGATCGGGTTGATGCTGCAGCCCGGCGTGAAGTTCGGGTCCTTCAGGAGCTCGAACTTGTCGATGGTGATCACCCAGGACGCGAGCAGACCGGCCGCACCCGTGATCAGCAGGAGCAGGGCGAGCGCACGGCTCCCGCCGGCGGCACCGGGAGCGTCCGTCGGCTCCTGGCCGTCCAGGGCATCGTCGTTCGCTGACATCGTTTTGCTCATCACGCCGTTCCGTCGCTTGTGGGTGGCCTGCGGGCACGCACATTGTGCCGCACTCGACCGGGTGTCCACCGTTCGATGGACATAAGGAGGTACGCACGGAGGTCCCTGAGCGTTCGACAGGCCGGGACGCTCGACGGCATGACGGAAAACGGGCACGAACTCGCGGTGGACGTACGGGGACTGCGCAAGCGGTACGGCGAGGTGACGGCGCTCGACGGCATCGACCTGGCCATCCGGCACGGGGAGGTCTTCGGCATCCTCGGCCCCAACGGTGCGGGCAAGAGCACCACGGTGGAGATCCTGCAGGGCAACCGCGCGCGGGACGGCGGCGAAGTCGCCGTGCTCGGCGCCGATCCAGGCTCCGCCGGGCGTGCCTGGCGCTCGCGGGTCGGGATCGTGTGGCAGGACGAGTCGGCGCCCGCCGAGCTGACGGTGCGCGAGACGGTACGCCAGTTCGCCCGCTACTACCCCAAGCCCCGCGACCCCGAGGACGTCATCGCTCTCGTGGGCCTCCAGGAGAAGGCGGCCGCCCGCGTCAAGGCGCTCTCCGGCGGCCAGCGCCGCCGCCTCGACGTGGCGCTCGGCGTCATCGGCGATCCCGAACTGCTGCTCCTGGACGAGCCGACGACGGGCTTCGACCCGGCCGCGCGGCGCCAGTTCTGGAGCCTGATCCGCAGGCTCGCCGACGAGGGCACGACCATCGTGCTCACCACGCACTACCTGGAGGAGGCGGAGGCGCTCGCGCACCGGCTCGCGGTGATCGCCGGCGGCCGGGTGGTGGCCGAGGGCGAGCCCGCCCAACTGCGCCACCACCATGGCGCCGAGGCCACCGTGGAGTGGACCGACCGGGACGGGACCGCGCACAGCGAGCGCACCACGACCCCGACCCGTACCGTCGCCGCGCTCATGGCCCGGTTCGACGGCGAGATCCCGGGGCTGCGGATCGGGCGCCCCACCCTCGAGGACGTGTATCTGCGCCTCACGGGCCAGCTCACCGGACAGACGGGCCGGCTCACCGGACAGGAGGCCGCGCGATGACATCGACGGCATCATCGAGCACTTCTACTGAAGTACGTCGTCGGGCATCCGCCCCGGAGCGGATGCCCGGAACCTGGAGCCTCGGCCTGCATCAGGGCGCGCTGGAACTGAGGCAGTTCTTCCGGCTGCGCGAGCAGGTGGTCTTCACCTTCGCCTTCCCCATCGTCTTCCTCTTCCTCTTCGCGACGATCTTCAGCGACGACGTGAAGGGCGCGGACATCACGGCATCACAGCTCTACGTAGCGGCCATGATCGCCGCGGGCATCATGTCCACGAGCTTCCAGTCGCTCGGCATCTCCATCGCCATCGAACGCGACGAGAAGGTGCTTCGCCGGCTGCGCGGGACGCCGATGCCGCCGGCCGCCTACTTCCTCGGGAAGATCTGGCTCGTCCTGGTCACCGGCCTCCTGGAGACCCTGGCCCTGCTGCTCGTCGGCGTCACCCTCTTCGACGTCGATCTGCCGACGAGCGCGGGCAAGTGGCTCACCTTCGGCTGGATCTTCGTCCTCGGCCTCACCGGGTGCGCGCTGCTCGGCATCGCGATCAGCAGCGTCCCGAAGTCGGGGCGCAGCGCGACCTCGGTGGTCGTGCTGCCCTTCCTGGTGCTGCAGTTCATCTCCGGCGTCTACATCGCCGTCGACACGATCCCCGACTGGATGCGACACGTCAGCGCGCTCTTCCCGCTGAAGTGGATGTGCCAGGGCTTCCGCGGGGTGTTCCTGCCCGAGTCGGCGAACGTCCTGGAGATCACCGGGAGTTGGGAGTACGGACGCATCGCCCTGGTGCTCGGCGCCTGGTGCGTCGGAGGATTGGCGCTGTGTCTGCTGACCTTCCGGTGGAAGAACCGGCGCGACGGATGAGCGAGGCGGCCCCCTCGGCCGGACCGCGCGAGGCGAACACCTGGGACCGCTCCTTCCGGCTCTGGGACTCGTATTTCGGCGTGGTGTGGCTAGGCACCCTGGTCTTCGTTCTCGGTACGGCGGAGCCGGGGTGGACCGTCCGCCTCGCCGCGGCCGCGGCCCTGGTGCTCCTCGTCCCCTGGTACGTGGTCCACGGCCGTGGCGTCCTCATGAGCGAGGGCGCCGACGAGCGGCGGGCCCTCGTGTACATCACGGGGACGGTCCTGCTGTTCCTGCCGCCGGGCGTGCTGGTCGGCGAGACCCGTCTGATGACCTTCGCGCTGATCCCGCAGTGCTTCATCGCGCTGCGGATGCGCAGGGCGCTGGTGGCCGTGGTGGTCATCAACATCGCGCCGGTGGCGGGCTGGGCGCTGCTGTGGCGGCCCTCGTCCCAGGACGTCTTCTACAACTCCGTCTTCGCCGTGGTCACGCTGGTCTTCGCGGTGGCCATCGGCAGCTGGACGATTCGCATCATCGAGCAGAGCAGCGAACGGGCCGAGCTCATCGCCCAGTTGGACGCCAGCCGCGAGGAGGTCGCGCTGCTCTCCGCGGAGCGCGGCGCGCTCGCCGAGCGGGAGCGGATGTCGCGCGAGATCCACGACACCCTCGCGCAGGGCTTCACCAGCGTCCTGATGCTGGTCCAGGCCGTCGAGGCGGAACTCTCGCGGGACCTGCCGACCGCCCGCCGCCACCTGGAGTTGATGGAGGCGACGGCACGGCAGAACCTGGCCGAGGCGCGGGCCCTGGTCGCAGGGCGGGCGCCCGCCGATCTGGACGGGGGCTCGCTGCCGGACGCGCTGCGGCGCGTGGCCGCACGGCACGACGCGGCCCTCGGCGTCACCGGGGAGGTGCGTGCGCTGCCGCCGGGCCTGGAGGTGGTCGCCCTGCGCTCCTGCCAGGAAGCCCTCGCCAACGTACGCAAGCACGCGGGGCCCGACGCATCGGCAAGGGTCGCGCTGGCCTATGCGGAGGGCTCGCTCACCGTCGCGGTACGGGACACGGGGTGCGGTTTCGACCCCGGCGCGCCGCACGAGGGGTACGGGCTGCCGGGGCTGCGGGCGCGGGCCGCCGAGTTCGGGGGCACCGCCGAGGTGACGAGCGGGCCCGGCCGCGGCACCACCGTCACCGTTCTGCTGCCGATCCCCGAGAGGACGTGACCGTGATCCGCATCGTGCTGGCGGACGACCATCCCGTCGTACGCGAAGGGCTGCGCGCCATGCTGAGCGCCGAGCCGGACCTGGAGGTCGTCGCGGAGGCGTCGAGCGGGCCGCGGGCCGAGGCGCTGGCCGCCGAACTGCGGCCGGACATCGTCCTGATGGACCTGCGGATGCCGGGCGGCAGCGGGGTGGACTCGATCGAACGGATGGCTGCGGCGGGGCTGCCCTGCCGGGTCATCGTGCTCACGACGTACGAGACGGACCGCGACATCCTGCGTGCCGTGGAGGCGGGTGCGGCGGGCTATCTGCTCAAGGACCTGGCGCGGGGGGAACTGGCCGACGCGGTGCGGGCCGCTGCCCGCGGGGAGACGGTCCTGGCCCCCTCGGTGGCGGCCCGCCTGGTCGACCAGCTGCGGACCCGTCCGGAGCGACCGCGGCTGTCCGAGCGGGAGACGGCGGTGCTGCGGCTGGTCGCCGACGGGTGCACGAACGCGGAGATCGGGCGGCGGCTGTATGTCGCCGAGTCGACGGTGAAGACTCATCTGCTGCGGGTCTTCGGGAAGTTGGGGGTCGATGACCGGACGGCTGCGGTGACCAGTGCGATGCGGTTCGGGTTGCTGGAGTGAGGTTCTCGCCCCCGCCGCCCCTACCCTTCCCATCCCTGGGGGGCTCCACCCCCAGACCCCCGTATCGGCCTGAACGGCCTCGTCCTCAAACGCCGGACGGGCTGAAAATTCAGCCCGTCCGGCGTTTGAGGATCCCCAGTTTCAGCTCAGGCGTGCCTTCAGTTCGCCCACGAGCTCGTCCACCGCGACCGCCGTCTGCTCCCCGGACTCCATGTCCTTCAGCTGGACGACGCCCTCGGCGAGGTCACGCTCACCGGCGACGACGGTGTACCGCGCCCCCGACCGGTTGGCGTTCTTCATCGCGCCCTTCAGGCCCTTACCGCCGTACGAGAAGTCCGCCGCGACACCCGCCCTGCGCAGCTCCGTCACCTTGGAGAACAGGACCCGGCGAGCCTCCTCGCCCAGCGGCACCGCGAAGACACTGGTCGCCGAGGGCAGTTCGAGCTCGACGCCCTCCGCCTCCAGGGCGAGGACCGTGCGGTCCACGCCGAGCGCCCAGCCGACGGACGGCAGCGAGGGGCCGCCGATCATCTCGGACAGGCCGTCGTAGCGGCCGCCGCCGCCCACCGCGGACTGCGAGCCGAGACCGTCGTGGACGAACTCGAAGGTCGTACGGGTGTAGTAGTCCAGGCCGCGGACCAGCTTCGGGTCGTCCTCGTACGCGACGCCCTCCGCCGTCAGGAGATCGCGCACCTGCTCGTGGTACGCCTTGCACGCGTCGCACAGGTAGTCGCGCAGCATCGGGGCGCCGGCCAGTTGCTTCTGGACGTCGTCACGCTTGTCGTCCAGGACACGGAGCGGGTTGATGTCGATACGTCGACGTGTCTCCTCGTCCAGGTCGAGCGCGCGCAGGAAGTCCTGCAGCGCGGCGCGGTAGACGGGGCGGCACTCCTTGTCGCCGAGCGAGTTCAGCAGGATGCGGAACTGCTGCAGACCGAGCGCGCGGTACGCCTGGTCGGCGAGGATGATCAACTCGGCGTCCAGCGCCGGGTCCTCCGCGCCGATCGCCTCGGCGCCGACCTGCGAGAAGTGGCGGTAGCGGCCCTTCTGCGGGCGCTCGTAGCGGTAGTACGAGCCGGAGTACCAGAGCTTGACGGGGAGGTTGCCCGCCTTGTGCAGGTTGGCCTCCAGGGCCGCGCGCAGCACGGACGCGGTGCCCTCGGGGCGCAGCGCGAGCTGGTCGCCGCCCTTGGTCTCGAAGGCGTACATCTCCTTGGAGACGATGTCGGTGGACTCGCCGACGCCGCGCGAGAACAGCTCGACGTTCTCGAAGCCGGGGGTCTCCACGTATCCGTAACCGGAGTTCCGCAGCGGTGCCGCGATCGCCTCGCGGACCGCGAGGTACTTCGCGGAGTCCGGCGGAAGCAGGTCGTAGGTGCCCTTGGGGGCCTTGAAGGTGCTCACGGGAGTTCTCTCGTCACATTCCTCGTCGGGGAGCCTCGTCGGCTCCCAGGCCGGCGGCCACCTGGCGCAGATACGGGTTGGTGGCGCGCTCACGGCCAATGGTCGTGTGCTCGTTGTGACCGGGCAGGACCACGGTCGAGTCGTCGAGCGGCAGGCACACACGGGCCAGCGACTCGAGGATCTCGGCGTGCGAACCGCCGGGCAGGTCGGTGCGTCCGATGGAGCCGGCGAAGAGCAGGTCGCCCGAGAAGAACACCGAGGGGACCTCGGCGGACTCGGGGAGCTGGAAGGTCACCGACCCCTTCGTATGGCCCGGCGCGTGCGCGACGGAGAAGTCGAGGCCGGCCAGCTTCAGCTGCGCGCCGTCGGTCAGCTCCTTGACGTCGGAGGGCTCCCCCACGGTCAGCTCGCCCATGAGCTGCGCGCCGAAGGAACGCCCTATGGCCTTCTCCGGGTCGCTCAGCATGTACCGGTCCTCGGGGTGGATCCACGCGGGTACGTCGTTGGCCCCGCAGACCGGGACGACCGATGCGACATGGTCGATGTGGCCATGGGTGAGGATGACCGCGACGGGCTTGAGCCGATGTTTCTTGAGTGCGTCCTCGACTCCCTGGGCGGCCTGGTGGCCCGGGTCGATGATCACGCACTCCTCGCCTGCGGCGGGGGCGACCAAGTAGCAGTTGGTGCCCCAGGCCCCGGCGGGGAACCCGGCAATGAGCACGATCGTCCTTCGTTCGTCGTCCGGCGGAGGTGACCGCGCAGGTCGCGGCAGATCAGAGCCTACCGGCGCTGCCGATTCCACAGCTAACCCATATACGGTACGGGGCACACGGAAGCGGTCACCCACGCAGAGGAGAGAGAACCCGGTGGTCAGCAACGATCAGCGGCGGCGTCAGCTCGCCCGGGAGAAGTTCTTGCGGCAGCAGCAGCGCCGGGAGGCCGCGCGACGCAGGGCGCGGATGCGCAACGCGGTGATCGCATCGGCGCTCGCGGTGGTCGTGGCCGGCGGCGCGGTGTCGTACGCGGCGGGAGCCTTCGACGACGACGGCAAGCCGAAGGACGAGGCCAGCGCGAACCCCACCAAGCAGCCGGACCCCTGCGAGAAGCCCGCGGGCGGCAAGGTGAAGCCACTGAGCTTCAAGAAGGAGCCGGCGCTCACGATCGACAAGTCGGCCGACTACACGATGAAGCTGGACACCACGTGCGGCGACATCGACCTCGACCTGTCGGCGGCGAAGGCCCCGCACACGGTCAACTCCTTCAACTTCCTGGTGAACAAGGGCTATCTGGACCACACGAAGTGCCACCGGCTCGTCTCGGGCGGCATCTACGTCCTGCAGTGCGGCGACCCGAAGGGCACCGGCGAGGGCGGCCCCGGCTACTCGATCCCGGACGAGAACCTCAAGGACAAGAGCCTGAAGGGGAACGTGTATCCGGCGGGCACGGTCGCGATGGCCAACCAGTACAACGCCCAGGAGAAGAAGGGTCGGGACACCGGAGGCAGCCAGTTCTTCCTGGTCTACCAGGACAGTCAGCTGCCGCCCGACTACACACCGTTCGGGACCATTTCCGATTCCGGGATGAAGGTGCTCAAGAAGATCGCCGACGCCGGCGAGAGCACCGGGCAGGGCGAGGGCGCCCCGAACGCGACGGTCGTCATCGACAAGGCGACCGTGTCGAAATCCTGACCCCCGCCAGGCAAACTTCGGACGCGCGGGATGCGGACAGCCGCCCCGCCGGTCGCCTATGTTGGCGGTGACGAAACTGTGGACGATGCCGGGGGCCCCGAGGCCCTGCGCAGGCATCATGTGGAGGAGGCGCTGTGAGCAGCGACCCGTGGGGCCGCGTCGACGAGACGGGGACCGTGTATGTGCGCAAGGCCGACGGCAGCGAGCGCGAGGTCGGTTCGTGGAAAGCGGGGTCTCCTGACGAGGCCCTCGCCTACTTCGAGCGCAAGTACGACGGTCTGGTCGTCGAGATCGGACTTCTCGAGCGCCGGGTGAAGACGACCGACCTGTCGGCCAAGGACGCCATGACCGCCATCGACCATCTGCGCCAGCAGGTGGACGAGGCGCACGCGGTCGGCGATCTGGACGCCTTGAGCACGCGCCTGGACAAGCTCGTCGAGACCGTCGAGGCGCGCCGCGAGGAGCGCAAGGTCCAGAAGGCCAAGCAGTCGGACGAGGCGCGGCACGCCAAGGAGGCGCTCGTCGTCGAGGCCGAGGAGCTCGCGCAGAGCGAGCAGTGGCGGGCGGCGGGCGAGCGTCTGCGCGCCCTGGTGGACACCTGGAAGGGTCTGCCGCGCCTCGACCGCAAGTCGGACGACGAGCTGTGGCACCGCTTCTCGCATGCCCGCTCGGCGTTCTCCAAGCGCCGCAAGGCCCACTTCGCCTCGCTGGACGCCCAGCGCGAGGAGGCCCGCAAGACCAAGGAGCGTCTGGTCGGCGAGGCCGAGGCGCTCTCCGGGTCGACCGACTGGGGTCCGACGGCCGCGCGGTACCGCGACCTGATGACCGAGTGGAAGGCCGCGGGCCGCGCCCAGCGCGAGCACGAGGACGACCTGTGGAACCGCTTCCGCGGCGCCCAGGACGTGTTCTTCGCGGCGCGCAGCTCGGTCTTCGCGGAGCGGGACGCCGAGCAGACGGAGAACCTGAAGCTGAAGGAGGAGCTGGCCGAGGAGGCCGAGAAGCTCGTCCCGGTGAAGGACCTCAAGTCGGCGCGTGCGGCCTTCCGTTCGATCAACGAGCGGTGGGAGGCCATCGGCCACGTCCCGCGTGACGCCCGGCCGAAGGTCGAGGGCCGGATGCACGCGGTGGAGCGGGCCCTGCAGGACTCCGAAGAGGCCGAGTGGCGGCGCACGAACCCGGAGGCGCGGGCTCGGGCCGAGGGTCTGACCGGCCAGCTGCAGGCGGCTGTCGACAAGCTGACCGAGCAGATCGAGAAGGCTCGTACGGCGGGCAACAACGCCAAGGCCGACAAGCTCCAGAAGGAGCTGGACGGCCGCCAGGCGCTGCTCGACCAGGCAGTGAAGGGCCTGCACGAGTTCGGCGGCTGAGTTATTTCGCTGTCTACGTAGAGGGGCTCCCGTACGCGATGTACGGGAGCCCCTCTACGTAGTGAACCGTTTACGGCCTGCGCGCCGACGTCACCCTGTACACGTCGTACACGCCCTCGACTCCCCTGACCGCCTTGAGGACGTGCCCCAGGTGCTTGGGGTCGCCCATCTCGAAGGTGAAGCGGGACGTGGCAACGCGGTCGCGGGAGGTCTGGACGGCCGCGGACAGGATGTTCACGTGCTGGTCCGAGAGGATGCGCGTGACGTCCGAGAGCAGCCGGGAGCGGTCGAGCGCCTCCACCTGGATGGCGACGAGGAAGACCGACGACTGGGTGGGCGCCCACTCGACCTCGAGGATCCGCTCGGGCTCGCGCGAGAGCGACTCGACGTTGACGCAGTCGCTGCGGTGAACCGATACGCCGCTGCCGCGCGTGACGAAGCCGATGATGGGGTCGCCGGGGACGGGCGTACAGCAGCGGGCCAGCTTGACCCAGACGTCCTCGACGCCCTTGACCACCACACCCGGGTCGGCGTTGGCCCGGCGCTTGCTGCGGCCGCGGGCGGGCGGCGCGCTCTCGGCGATGTCCTCGTTGGCGGCCTCCTCGCCGCCGAGCGCCTGGACGAGCTTCTGTACGACGGACTGCGCGGTGACGTGTCCCTCGCCGATCGCCGCGTACAGCGAGGAGATGTCGGGATAGCGCATCTCGTGGGCGAGGGTGACCAGTGAGTCCCCGGTGAGGATCCGCTGGATCGGCAGGTTCTGCTTGCGCATGGCCCGCGCGATGGCGTCCTTGCCCTGCTCGATGGCCTCCTCGCGGCGCTCCTTGGAGAACCACGCGCGGATCTTGTTGCGCGCCCGCGGCGACTTGACGAAGCCCAGCCAGTCGCGGGACGGGCCCGCGCCGGCCGCCTTGGAGGTGAAGACCTCCACCAAGTCGCCGTTGTCCAGGGTCGATTCGAGCGGCACGAGCCGTCCGTTGACCCGCGCTCCTATGGTGCGGTGGCCGACCTCGGTGTGCACCGCGTACGAGAAGTCGACGGGGGTCGCGCCCGCGGGGAGCGCTATGACGTCGCCCTTCGGGGTGAACACGAAGACCTCGTTGCGCGACAGGTCGAAGCGCAGCGACTCGAGGAACTCGCTGGGGTCCTCGGTCTCCTTCTGCCAGTCGAGGAGCTGGCGCAGCCACGCCATGTCGTTGAGATGGTCGTCCTTGCCACCGGTCTTCTTCGGTACGTCGGTACGCACCTTGGAGGCGCCGGCGGACGGCTCCTGCTTGTACTTCCAGTGCGCGGCGATGCCGTACTCGGCGCGGCGGTGCATGTCGAACGTACGGATCTGGAGCTCGACGGGCTTGCCGCTGGGACCGATGACCGTCGTGTGCAGCGACTGGTACATGTTGAACTTGGGCATCGCGATGTAGTCCTTGAACCGGCCGGGGACCGGATTCCATCGCGCGTGCACGGTGCCGAGCGCCGCGTAACAGTCGCGGACCGTGTCGACAAGTACCCGAATACCCACCAGGTCATAGATCTCGGCAAAGTCGCGGCCTCGCACGATCATCTTCTGGTAGACGCTGTAGTAGTGCTTCGGGCGCCCGGTGACGGTGGCCTTGATGCGGGCGGCGCGCAGGTCGGCCTGGACCTCGTCGGTCACTATGGCCAGGTACTCGTCCCGCTTCGGGGCGCGCTCGGCCACCAGGCGCACGATCTCGTCGTACATCTTGGGGTAGAGGATCGCGAAGGCGAGGTCCTCCAGCTCCCACTTGATGGTGTTCATGCCCAGGCGGTGCGCCAGCGGAGCGTAGATCTCCAGCGTCTCGCGGGCCTTCTTCTCCTGCTTCTCGCGCTTGAGATACCGCATCGTGCGCATGTTGTGCAGGCGGTCGGCGAGCTTGATGACCAGGACGCGGGGGTCCTTGGCCATGGCGACGACCATCTTGCGCACGGTCTCGGCCTGCGCGGCCTCGCCGAACTTGACCTTGTCCAGCTTGGTCACGCCGTCGACGAGCAGCGCGACCTGGTCGCCGAAGTCCCGCTTGAGGGTGTCGAGGCCGTACTCGGTGTCCTCGACCGTGTCGTGGAGCAGCCCCGCCATGAGGGTGGCCGGATCCATCCCCAGCTCGGCGAGGATGGTCGTCACGGCGAGCGGATGCGTGATGTACGGGTCGCCGCTCTTGCGCTTCTGGCCGCGGTGCCAGCGCTCGGCGACCTGGTAGGCCTTCTCGATCTGGCGCAGCGTGGCCGTCTCGATCTTGGGGTCGTTGCTGCGCACTATCCGCAGCAGCGGCTCCAGGACCGGGTTGTACGGGTTCGAGCGCTGGACGCCGAGCCGGGCCAGGCGGGCGCGGACGCGGTTGGAGGAGCCGGAGCGCTCGTTCTTGGCCGCGGTGGGGCGGATCGCCGGGGGCGTACTGCCGGGGCG
>NZ_SRIC01000368.1 GCF_004684775.1 Streptomyces sp. MZ04 | reverse complement strand
GTGGCGGTCCGTTCGGGCGTCGGTCACCTCGATACGGAGCGTGGCCGTCTCGGTGAGTGTCAGGGCCAGTCGGAAGCTTCTTCCGGGTACGTGGCCGTGCAGCGCTGCGTTGCTCGCCAGCTCGGCGACGATCTGCTCCGCCGTCTCGAACGGCAGGCCCCACGTGCGGAGTTGTTCGGCCGCGAGCAGCCGTGCCAGGCGGGCGCCTCTGCGCGTGGCGGAGAGCAGGATCGTGAACTGGCGGGTTGGGGTGGCGGTCCGGGTGGTTTCTTGGTTCACGTCACTCAGCGTGGCCATGCGTGCGTACCGTGAACAGCGGTGTGTGCTGTGCGTACCGCGTTTGTCCGGTGCTTGTCCCGGGTTGTCCCGGCTGTCCCGGGTGACGTCTGGGTACGAGTGCGCGTTGGGCTTGGACGGCACGTCGGAGGTGGGCGCGGTGGACGTTGGGCGTGGTGGCGGGGAGCGTAACGACGGGGCGGATGAGCCTGGTTGGGACGTCGACCCCGAGGACGAGATCAGTGCGGTGGTCGAGATGGCGGGTCACCATCTCAAGCTGCGGAGGGAGGCGGCGGGCCTCCGGGTGGCCGAGTTCGGGGAGGCCATCGGGTACGGGGAGGACCTGATCCGGAAGATCGAGCGCGGGGCGCGGATTCCTCGTCCCGAGTATCTGGACAAGGTGGACGAGGTGTTGGGCGCGGGCGGGCTTGTCTCCGCGATGAAGAAGGAGATGCGGGAGGCCCGGTATCCGAAGAAGGTGCGGGAGCTGGCGAAGCTGGAGGAGCGGGCGGTGGAGCTGGGGTTGTACAGCAACCACAACATCCATGGCTTGTTGCAGACGCACGAGTTCGCGCGAGCGCTGCTGGGGACGCGTCGGCCCGCGTACTCGGATGAAGAGCTGGAGCGATTGGTGGCTGCGCGAATGGCTCGCCAGTCGATCTTCGAGCGCTCGCCTGCGCCTGAGTTCAGCTTCGTCCAGGAGGAGGTGACTCTGCGGCGCCCGATCGGAGGGACAATGGTGCTGCGCCAACAGCTCGAACGTCTGTTGGAGGTAGGGGAGTTGCGGAACGTCGAGATCCAGGTAATGCCGACTGCCTGCGGTGACCACCCCGGGACTGGCGGTCGGATCCAGGTGCTGAAGTTCGGGGATGGCACGGCGATGGGGCGGACTGACGATGAGTTTGCTGGCCGTCCGGTCTCCGATCCGAGGCAGATCCGCATCCTCGAACTGCGGTATGGCATCATCCGGGCCCAGGCTCTTTCGCCACCGGAGTCGCTGGCCTTCATCGAGCAAGTGCTGGGAGAGACATGATCCGTAAGGCCTCTGCCGGGGACAGCATCGAGCTGAGCTGGTTCAAGAGCAGTTACAGCAGCGGTAGTGAAGGTGACAGCTGCGTCGAGGTCGCCCTGGAGTGGCGTAAGAGCAGCTTCAGCGACAGCAGTAACGGCGAGGACTGCGTCGAGGTAGCCACCACCCCCGCCACCATCCACCTCCGCGACTCCAAGACCCCCCAGGGCCCCCAACTCGCCTTCGCCCCAACCGCATGGGCCGACTTCGTGACGTACGCATCCGGCAGCTGAAACGGGTGATCGTAAGATTCTTGGCATGAGCAGCCCAAACGATGCCCAGGAACCCGTCTTCGTCCGCAGCAACTGGGGGACGAGCCGGTACGTCTTGAACGCCAACAGCCCTGTGGGCCTGTTCCTCATCGTGGTGCTGCTGCTCGTCGCCGGTGGAGGGGTCTATTACTTCTACGCGAGCACACGGTGGAGCGAGGGCGAGCTGCACGACGCCGTGTACGCGGTCACCGATGAGCTCGACGGGGCGTACGACGGCAGTCCGGACGGACTCGAGAGCGGCTACGGCAGTGGCTATGAGGGGCGCATTGAACGTGCCATCGAGGCCACCGGTGAGGGGCCGACCCATGCGGTCGGACTCCGCGTGCATGAGGCGTCCGACGACCGCTACGAAGTCAGCACCGCCCACACCGAAGACGTGTACTGCATGCACGTCTCGCGCAAGGACTTCCTCGTGAGCGCCGAAGTCACCGACGGCGGCTGCTGAGCGGAGGCGTACGACCAAGGGACCAGAAGGGCACCGACTCCGGACAGGGGTCACCGGTCGTCATGACCCTTACGCTGGCCAGCATGACCGCCCTGGAACCCGGTGACACCGATGTCACCCCCGACGCACCGACACCGATATCGCCGCCCGAGGGGTCCGGGGACGGAGGGGTGCTGGGCAAGCCGTACCGCGCGCTCAGCCTCGGCATCGTCTCCGTCGTTCTGCTCATCGCCTTCGAGGCGACCGCCGTCGGGACTCCCATAGCGTGTTTGTGACGCTACTCTGAGGCATGACCCAACCCGCAGAGCGCGTGAACGCCGCTCTCGCCCGAATCTCCGACGACGACCGGGGCGGCGCCGAAGGCGTCGACAGCCAGCACCTCGAAGTCGAAGAGGACGGCGAGGAAGCCGGATTCCCCATCGGCGCGAAGTACACCGACAACAGCATCAGCGCCTGGGACGGTAGCGAACGCCCCGACTATCAGCGGCTGATGCGCGATGTCTCCCACAACTTGATCGGCAGTGTCCGTGCGACGGCCGCAGACCGGCTGTGCCGTGACGTCCGTGAAGGCATGGACCTGATCGACCTCTTCAACAAGCACAGCGTCCGGCTCTTCACCGTGGCGCGCGGCGAGTACAACCTCAAGCGGGCGGCGGGTCGCGCCGACTTCATCAGCGACGTGAACAGCGCCGCCAAGGAGTCGGGCGTCAAGTCCGAGCGCGTCGGCCTGGCCAGGAAGCGCCAGGCCCGCGCGGGCGCCTACGGCGGTGGCATCCGCCGCTACGGCTGGGGAGTACCCACCGACCGGGTGCGCTCGGTCTGCGTCAACCCGAAGGCGGACCCGGCAGAGCGCGAGTACGTCGACGTCCCGGTGCTCGACATGACCAAGCACCGCGCCGACGAGGCCGCAGAGATCCGGCGGTGGGCTGACGAGCTGCTGGCCGGTGTGACGATGGCGCACCTGCTGCGCGATCTCCGGGTACGCAAGGTGCTCACCGTCTCGCAGAAGGACGGCCGTGTCCTCAAGCGCGGCGGCAAGGTCGTCCAGACCGGCGGCTGGGACAGCAAGACGGTCCGGCGCATCCTCATGGGGCCGCGGGTATCGGGTCACGCGGTGCTGCGCGGCGAGATCGTCAAGTACGACGCGTGGCCCGCGATCATCAGCGAGGAGAAGCGTCAGGCTCTGATCACGCTGCTCGATGACCCGGCGCGGGTCACGACTCCGGGCAACGTGCCGAAGTGGCTGGTCAGCAAGATCGCCACGTGCGGGTACTGCGTGGTCGGCGTCGTCACAGCGCGCGGCGGCTCACGGTCCAAGGGGATCACGTACCGGTGCAACTCGTGCCATAAGGGCAATCAGCTTGCCGAGTTGGTCGACGGCTATGTGGCTCGCGTCGCGATCAAGCGGCTGGCAGGCGACGACCTGGCCGACCTGATCAAGCCGCCACGGCCCGACGTGGATCTGAACGCCTTGCGCGACGAACTCGGGGTGTGTGCAGCGAAGAAGGTCGAGGCCGCGGCGAGCTACGCCCGCGGGGGAATCGACCTGGCCATGCTGGAGACCATCCGGGCGGACCGCGACAAGCGCGTAAGGGAGATCCGGACCACGATGTCCGAGGCGACGGCGGGCAACCCGCTGGCCGACTTCGTGGAGGCGGACACCGAGGCGGCGGCGCAGGCCGTGTGGGCGTCCAAGTCCATCGGCAGGCGGCGCGAGATCGTGCGGCTGCTGATGAGCGTGACCCTACTGAAGGGCGACGCCTACAAGTTGGACCCCGAGACGGTTGTCATCGGCCCCCCTGGAGAGAGGGCCGCGGTACCCGGCGACGCTGCCTGACGCCACATCAATAACACGCGTAACACGGCTTTATGAGGGTCGCCATACCTGCCTTTGGTGCTTCTTGCATTAGGCACGGGGATGCCTCATGGTAGAGGCACAGGTGCGGCAGGGTCATCGGGCCGCACTCAAGAGAAGGCGACGGCCGGATAGGCCTCGCTGGCGCCACTTGCGAAGACTGCGCAGGGCACGAGGTCACTTCTCCGGGCGAACGTGATGGCCACTCACACTGGCCCTCCGCATGCCCGGAGTTTTTGTATGGCTAAAAACGCCATTTCCAAGCCTGTTGCCGAAAGTCGTTCGCGCCTTGGTGCCAAAAGACGGTGGAATCCTGACGCCGATGTGACCGAGGAAAGGCGCGAGCTTAAGGCCGCTCTCCTTGAAGCTCACATCAAGAAGGTTGTCGACTCCCTGCCGCCGCTGAGTGACGAGCAGCGCGCCAAGCTCGCGCTGCTCCTGCGCCCTGAAGCGGGGGCGTGATGTCGAGCAACGACGCGGCCCCCAAGTCGAGGACCTGGGGACCGGTAATCAGCGGCCGGGGCACGGCGTCGCTTACGTCCACGGTAACGGACGATGCCGACGGCGGGCAGGGCTGCGACTTCTGCAATCTCCCCGGTGCGCAGTGGCGTTACCCGTGCCGATCCTTCGCCCGCACCGTCAACGGCAATGACCGTATCCATGTCGCGATGCTGGGCGACTGGTACGCGTGCAGCACCTGCCATCAGATGGTGTCGCGCAATGAGTGGGGGAGGCTTCGGCACCGCACCCTCAAGCGCTACGAGCGCGCTTTCGGGACCAACTCCGCCACCGTGACCGCGGCCATGACCGACCAATTGAACGTCATATGGCTGGCGTTCCGGGCGCACCGTACCGGTGCGGCCGTGCGGATCGGTGGTGGGTCCAGTGAGTGAGGCAACCGCGATTGCCATGACGCCACTCGAAGCCGCTCTCTCATATGCCGCATGCGGCTGGCGGGTAATGGGGGCACGTCCCGGATACAAGCACCCCACCCTGCGCGGCTGGCCGGAGCTGGCCACCACCGACCGCGACACCATAGTTTCGTGGGGCTGGCCCGACGACGCCAACGTCTGCATCATCACCGGGCAGGCGTCGAACCTGTGGGTCTTGGATCTCGACGACAAGAACGGCGCCACCGGTAGCGCGACGCTGGCGGCTCTTGAACGGCAGTACGGCGAACTCCCGCTGACGCGTGCCGTCGGTACCGGGTCGGGCGGCGTTCACTACTACTGGACATACGAGGGCGTGAATTTCGCCCTGGGGAATTCCGCCGGAAAGCTCGGTCCGGGGCTCGACACCCGCGGCGACGGCGGGCAGGTGCCCGCACCGCCGTCAGTGTCGGCCAGTGGTCCGTACGTCGTACTCGACCCGCGCCCGCCGGTGGCGGCGCCGGGGTGGCTGCTCGGCCTCCTGGCCGTGCTGCGCCCTGCGTCTGTCCCGCAGGGGGCGCCCGGTGCCTTCGCGCAGCCGGGCATGACGGGCTCGCCCGCCAAGCGCTTCAGGGGGCTCGTCAGGGCAGTCCTGAAGGCGGAGCAGGGCAACAGGAACCAGTGCCTTGTGTGGGCGGCGTGCAGCAGTGCGGAGATGGTCGCCGCGGGTGAGATCACCGCGGAGCAGGCGACCGAGGCACTGACTCAGGCGGCCGTGAACATCGGTCTCGACCACCGCGAGGCCACGGCGACCATCCGGTCCGGCTTCCGTATGAAGGGTGTCCGATGATGAGCGAGGACACCGAGGCGGCCACGGCGGACCGCATCACCGCATCAGTCGGCATCAACGCGGAGGACCACCGCGGGCAACTCCGCATGGCCGAACGGCTCGCGCAGGAGTACACGGGGCGGCTTCTGCACGTCCACGAGATCGGGTGGCACGTCTGGACGGGGAAGTACTGGGCCCCGGACAGGGACGGCGGCGCGATGCGCAACGTGCGGGACACGCTCAAGGCCGGGCTGCACGAGGCTGCCGAGATGGCTTTCGGGAGTGATGAGAGCAAGAAGCTGTACACCGACGTGCGCACCTGTGAGAGCGCGGCGGGGATGAAGGGTGTCCTCGGTATCGCGTCATGCCTGGACGGCCTCTCTGCGGCCCCCGACCGCCTCAACGAGGACCCGCACTTGTTCAACTGCACGATGGGCACGATCGATCTGCGGAACGGAGCGGTACGCGACCACTCGCCGGCCGACCTGATCACGAAAATCGCGGGCTGCGGCTTCGGAGCCGCGCCGACGTTCGAACGCTTCCTCGGGGAGATCCTGCCCGACGAAGAGGTCAGGGCCTTCGTACAGCGTCTGCTCGGCTACGCGATGCTCGGCACCGTGCGCGAGCACGTCATGGCGATATGGACCGGCAGCGGCAAGAACGGCAAGTCCACGCTGATCGAGACGGTGAAGCGGGCGTTCGGCGGCTACGGGATCACGGCCGAACCCGAGCTGCTGCTTCACCGTGAGGGTGCTCACCCCACGGGACAGGCCGACCTGATGGGCGTGCGACTGGCCGTCATCTCCGAAACGGGCGAGGGGCAGAAGATGTCCGCGAGCACCGTGAAGAGGCTGTGCGGCGGCGACACGATCAGGGCGCGGCGGATGCGGCAGGACTTCATCGAGTTCGCGCCGTCACACACGCTGATCATGCTGACCAACTTCGCGCCCAAGGTGCCCGGTGATGATCCCGCCCTGTGGCGGCGTCTGCTGATGGTGCCGTTTGACGTAGTGATCGCGGAGCCCGACCCGAGCCTCCCCGAACAGCTCGCGCTCGAACTGGACGGCGTGCTCACGTGGTTGTACGAGGGGTACCGCGCGTACCACCAGATCGGGCTGGCGCCGCCGGGTGCGGTGACACGGCGGACGGCGGAATATCAGGCGTCCAGTGACGTTCTGGCGCGCTTCCTGGACGAGCGGACACAGGCGAACGTCAACAGCGCCGTAGGTGCCCGCGAGTTGTACGGCGCGTGGTCCACGTGGTGCCAGGGGAGCGGCGAAGAGGGCGGCAGTGAGGTCGTGTTCGCGGCGGCGATGGCCCGCCACGGTCACGCGAAGCGCAAGAGCGGCAGCATGATCTATCCCGGATTGCTGCTGCTCAGCCAGTAGGCGCAGGCCGCTGACCTGCACAAGGGAGGCTTGGGAGGGCTTCCGGAATCACGCCTTACGTGTATGCGCGTAGGACGAACACAGAAACCCTCCCAACC
>NZ_SRIC01000367.1 GCF_004684775.1 Streptomyces sp. MZ04 | reverse complement strand
CCCCCAGGACAACCTCCCGGAAGCCCGCCTCGTCCCCGCTGGAGTCCTTGAGCCCGGCGATGACCCCCTCCGCCGCCAGGTCGAGGACCAGCTCCGCGCTCAGTTTGGAGTGGACGGAAACCGGCAGGTCGTACGCGAAGACCGGCACCGTCGAGCCCGCGGCGACCAGCCGGAAGTGGCGGGTGATCTCCGCCGGGTGCGTGCGCGTGTAGAAGGGAGCGGTGACCACCACCGCGTCCGCGCCCGCCGCAGTCACCGAACGGACGTGGTCCAGGACGCGCGGCGTCGCCGTATCGATCACCCCCGCCAGGACCGGGAGTTGACCCCCGACATGACCCACCACCGTATCGACGACCGTCCCGCGCTGCCGGTCCGTCAGGAACGCCACCTCTGACGTGGAGCCCAGCACGAAGAGCGCGTCGACGCCCCCGTCGACCAGATGGTCGACGAGCCTGACGAGTGACGCCGTATCCACCTCACGGTCCGGTGTCAGGGGGGTGCAGACGGGCGGGATGACACCGGTCAACGGGGTGGGAATGGTCATTGAGGCTCCCTGGGTGCTGCGTCCGTGGCGGCGGACTGGATGACGAGCTCGTGCGTGGACTGGCCGTCCCGCACGGGGTGGTGGCATCGGTAGCGGTGCCCGGACCCCTCCGTCGACGCGAAGTCCGGCAGGGCGGTGGCGCAGATCTCGTCCGCCTTCCAGCACCTCGTACGGAACGGGCATCCGCTCGGCGGCCGGGTGGCCGAGGGGACCGGGCCGACCAGCGGGATCGGGTCGATGGGGTCGAGGAGGCCGGGGGTCGCGGAGAAGAGTGCCCGTGTGTACGGATGGCGGGCCCGGTCAAGGATCTCCTCCGCCGGGGACTCCTCCACGATTCTGCCCAGGTACATGGTGATCACCCGGTCGCTCATCCGCCGCACCGTCTGGATGTCGTGCGAGACGAACACCAGGGCCAGGCCGAGGCGCTCCTTCAGGTCGAGGAGGAGGTTGAGGATCTGGGCGCGTACGGACACGTCGAGCGCGCTCGTCGGCTCGTCCGCGACCACCAGTTCCGGTTCGAGGGCGAGGGCGCGGGCGATCGCCACACGCTGGCGCTGTCCGCCCGACAGCTGGCCGGGGAGGCCGTCCGCCAGGACCTTGGGGAGGCCTACCAGTGACATCAACTCCCGTACCCGCTCCTCGCGTCGGGCGGACGTGCCCTGCCTGTGCACGTCCAGGGGGTCGCGGAGGATCTGCCGTACGGACAGTCTGCGGTTCAGTGCCGTGGAGGGGTCCTGGAAGATCATGCCGGTGTTCCGGCCGATCGTGGCGCGCCGCTCGGCGGGCTTCATCGTCCACAGGTCCCGGCCGCGGAAGGACACCGAGCCGGCAGTGGGCCGCTGTACGCCCACGAGTACCTTCGCCAGGGTCGATTTGCCGCAGCCCGATTCGCCTACGACGCCCACGGTCTCGCCGGGGGCGATGGTCAGGTCGGCGCCGGTCAGGGCGTACACGCGGTCCCGCGACAGCAGACCGCCGGAGCGGGCCCGGTGCACGACGTGCGCGTCGGAGAGGGAAATCAGGGAAGCGTCGGTCGTCGGGGTCACTGAAGGGCCTCGCTTCCCCTGGGGTCCGGCACCCGTGGCGGCTGCTGCGCCGGATGGTGGCAGGCGATGGAATGCCGTGCCCCGCCCAGGAGTTCGGGCGCCGTCGTGCGGCACACCTCGCTGGCGAGCGGGCACCGGTCGGCGAACCGGCACCCCGCGGGGAAGTCGGCGGGCGACGGGACGACGCCCTTGATCTGGGTGAGGCGTTGTGCCGCCGACTCCAGGGAGAGCACCGAGCCGAGCAGGCCGCGCGTGTAGTGGTGGGACGGCGACTCGACCAGGTCCGCCGTCACGCCCGTCTCGACGATCTGCCCGCCGTACATCACGACCACGCGGTCGGTGACGTCGGCGACGAGCGCCAGGTCGTGCGAGACGAGGATGAGCGCGAAGCCCAGCTCCTCGCGCAGCCGCAGGAGGAGTTGGATCACCTGCGCCTGGACCGTGACGTCCAGGGCCGTCGTCGGTTCGTCGGCGACGATCAGTTTCGGGTCGCGGGAGAGTGCCATCGCGATCAGTACGCGCTGGCGCTGGCCGCCGGAGAGTTCGTGCGGGTAGCTGCGCAGGGTGCGGTCCGGGTCGAGGCCGACCAGCTCGAGCAGCTCGACCGCCGTACGTCGGCCGCCTCTTCGTACGACCTGTTTGAGCTGGGCGCGTACCGTCATCGCGGGGTTCAGGGACGACAGGGCGTCCTGGTAGATCATCGCCATGTCGTGGCCGAGGAGGCGCCTGCGGGCGCGCATCGGCATGCCGATCAACTGCTCGCCGTCGAACGTGACGTGGCCGCCGATGCGGGCGCCCTTCGGCTCCAGGCCCATCACGGTCAGCGCGGTGAGCGACTTGCCGCAGCCCGACTCGCCCACCAGGCCGAGGACTTCGCCCGGACGTACGTGGAAGCTGATGCCGTCGACGATGTCCACTCCGCTGTGCCGGGCGTCGAAGCCGATCGCGAGATCGGAGACGGTCAGGACCGGCGCCCCATCGGGCAGCGGCCGCGCTCGGGAGCGAAGGCGCTGGGCCGCCTCGGTCAGGCCCGGCAGCTCGAGGACCTTGCCGCTGCCCGGCTCGGGGGCCTCGACGCGGTCCTCCTTGCGGGCCGCGCCCGGCACGTCGCGGGTCGCGGGCGCCGCCCAGGCGTCGGAGACGCCCTCGGAGAGGATGTTCAGGGCGAGGACCGTGAGCAGCATGAGCAGGCCGGGGAAGACCGTCGCCCACCAGCCGCCGAGCAGCACCATGTTCTTGCCGTCGGCGATGACGCTGCCCCAGGACGGGTCCGGGGGACGTACGCCCGCGCCGATGAAGGACAGCGAGGCCTCGAAGACGATGGCCTCGGCGACCTGCACCGTGCAGAACACCAGGATGGGGGCGGCGCAGTTGATGGCCACGTGCTTGATGAGGATGTGCGGGGTGCGGGCGCCGACGATGCGTTCGGCGACGACATAGTCCTCGCCGTACTGGTCCATCACATTCGCCCGCACGACCCGGGCGACGGGCGGCGTGAACAGGAACGCGATGGCGCAGATGAGGACCATGATCCCGCCGCCGAAGACGGCCACGAGGACGGCCGCGAGCGCGATCCCCGGGAACGCCATGACGACGTCCAGGCAGCGCATCAGCGTCTCGTCGACCGCCTTGCGCGAGGTCGCCGCGATCGCGCCGAGCACCGCGCCGACGATCAGGGCGAGCAGCGTCGCCCCGAGCCCGATCGCCAGGGACCAGCGCGCCCCGTACATCAGCCTGCTGAGGATGTCCCGGCCCAGGCTGTCCTGCCCCATCCAGTGGTCGCCGGACGGATGCCCGGTGCCGTCGACCTGCGGCTGCTGGTCGAGCGGGTCGTGCGGGGCGAGCAGCGGTGCGAAGAGCGCGATGAGTACGACGATGCCCACGACGCCGACCGCGACCCGGGAGAGCAGGGGCAGGCGGCGCAGGGAGGCGAGCCGGATGCCGGGCCGCGACAGCCGCTCGGCCAGTTCCTTGCGCGACGAGATCATCAAGTGGTCCCCCTCAGGCGCGGATTGACGAGCAAGTGGAGGATGTCGAGGACAAGATTCACGACGACGAACCCGACGGCGGTCGTGATGACGACGCCCTGCACGACGGCCGGGTCGCCGTTCTTCACGGCGTCGATCATCAGTTTCCCCATGCCCGGCAGCGAGAAGATCGTCTCGATGACGACCGCGCCGCCGAGCAGATAGCCGACGCGCAGGCCGAGCACGGTCAGCGGGTTGATGAGGGCGTTGCGCAGGACGTTGCGCCCGACGACCACCACCGGCGGCAGGCCGCTCCCGATCGCAGTCCGTACGTAATCCTTGTCGAGCTCCTCGACCACGGCCGTACGGATGATGCGGGTGAGTCCGGCGGCCACGGGCAGGGAGAGCGCGAAGGCGGGCAGCGTCATGGTCTTCAGCCAACCGCTCAGTGAGTCACCGGGGTTGATGTATCCGCCGGTGGGGAACCAGCCCGCCTCCACGGCCAGGTACTGGATCATGAGCAGGGCGAGCCAGAATCCGGGCGCCGCCACACCGGTGAGCGAGACGACGCGGATCAGCTGGTCCGGCAGCCGGTCACGGTAGATCGCGGCGGTCACGCCGAGCAGCAGCGAGATGACGACGGCGATGCCGAGCCCCATGAAGGTCAGCTGCACGGTGAGCGGAAGGGCGGTGGTGACCTGGTCCACCACCGGTGAGCGGGTGAGGACGCTGATGCCCATGTCGCCGTGGAGCAGATCGCCCACGAAGGCGACGTAGCGCACCGGCAGCGGATCGAGCAGCCCGTTCTCCTCGCGGAACTGGTGCAGTTGCTCCTGGGTCGGATTGGCGCCCTGGAAGAACGCCGAGGCCGGATCGATGTCCGAGAACCGCATCACGAGGAAGACGAACAGGACGATGCCGAGCAGCAGCGGGACGAGCAGGGCGATGCGGCGGGCCAGGATTCTGACGATCGCGGTCACGTTCGTACGACTCCCAACGGTCTGACCGGTAGGGCTAGTCGGCCCACTTGGCCTGGAGGAGATTGATCCCGGGGTAGGGCTGGGCCTTGATGCCGGTGACCTTCTTCGGGTCCCAGGCGGTCATCAGCTCGTTGTGGACGACCGGGTAGATCACCGCCTGCTCGGCGACGACGTCGATGTAGCCCTGGACCATCGCCTTCTTCTTGCTCGCCTCGGGCTCGCGCGTGGCCTGGTCCATGTCCTTGAAGAGCTTCTTGGCGGTGGAGTTGCCGGACCAACGGGCGTAGCCCATCCACAGGTTCTCGGGCCCGTAGTTGTAGTGCATGATCAGATCGGCATCGACCCCGAACTGATTGGGATTGGATGCGGCCGCCACGACCTGATAGTCCTTCTTCTGGTCCATCTTGGTGAAGACGGCGGTCGTCTCCTGCGGATCGAGCGTCGTCTTCACACCAATGGCGTCCCACGAGGCCTTGATGGTCGGCAGGCAGTCGACGATCCAACTCACGTTCACGGCCATGAGGTTGACCGAGAGATCCTTGACCCCGGCCTCCTCCAGGAGCCGCTTCGCCTTCTTCGGGTCGTACGCGTAGACCGTCTTCGCGGGCCGGTAGGCGGGGTTGGACTCGTTGAGGAACGAGGTGGACGCCTTGCCGTGGCCCTTGAGGGCGACCTCGATCATCTTCTCGGTGTCGATGGCGTAGTGCAGCGCCTGGCGCACGCGTACGTCGTCGAAGGGCTTGTGGGCGGTGTTGAACATGAGGAACAGGTTGTTCATGCCCGCCCCGCCCTCGACGCTCAGCCCGCCCTTCTTCAACTGCTCGATGTTGGCGTACGGGATGTTGTCCGCGATCTCAGAGTCGGCGCTGCCGCCGGAGATCTTCGCGACGCGGGGTGCGGCGTCGACGATGGTCAGCCAGTTCATCTTCTTGAAGGCGGCTTTGCGGGGGCCGTTGTAGTCGTCGAACGCCTCGAAGGTGGTGTTGGACTTCGGGGCGTGCGAGGCCTGCTTGTACGGTCCCGAGCCCACCGCCTTGCCCTTGGTCGCCTCGTCCCAGGCACCGGGCTTGGCGAAGACGTGCTTGGGCATGATCTTGGCGAGGGAGAGCCGGGCGACGCCGTCGGGAAACGGGAACTTGAGCGTCATCTCAACGCTCATGGCATCGACCTTCTTGACGCCCTTCAGCCAGCTCTCGAAGAAGCCCTTGGCCAGGGTCTGCGTCTTGGGGTCGAGGATCCGGTCGAAGACGAAGACGACGTCGTCGGCGGTGACGGGCTTCCCGTCGTGCCACTTGGCGCCCGCGCGCAGGGTGAACTTCCAGGTGGTCGCCTTGGGGTCGGCGGGGACCTCGGTGGCGAGCGCGGCGTACGGCTCGCGGGTGATGGGGTCGGTGCCGAGGAGCCCTTCGTAGATGTGCTCGTTGCCGGCCATCGCGAACGCGGACGCGGTCTGCGTCGGGTCCCAACTGCCGTCGTTGCCATAGCCGATGACGGCGGTGAGGGTCGATCCGCCGCCCTTGCCACCACCACCCCCGGCCTCATTGGTTGACTCGGGTCCCGACGAACAGGCGGAGAGCGTGGTGGTGATGGCCGCGGCCGCGCCCAGGGCACCGGTGTACTTGAGGAAGGAGCGGCGGTCCGCTGCGGGCCCGGTGGATCCGATGCTGGTCTTCTGGTCGCTCACTGTGTCTCCCTTGCTCCTTGAGAGATCCCACGTCCTACGTCGTGGTGGCGTGGCGACCATAAGAGCGCCGCGATGGCCGGTCAAGAGATCGCGCACGGATCCGAATTCCGGTCGTCCTGAACGATGTTGGTCCAGAGGTGGGACGTGGGATGTCATCCGTGCCTACGATGTGCCGCATGCCTCAGGAGCCAGTCCGCGAACGGCGCGTGGGCAGTCAAGTCCAGCGCGCAGTCATGCAGTTGATCCTCGATCGGCGGCTTCGGCCGGGCGCCTCGCTGCCCACCGAGGCGGAGCTGATGGAGGATCTGGGGGTCAGCAGGAACTCGGTACGGGAGGCGCTGAAGGCGCTCCAGGCCCTGGACATAGTGGAGATCAGACACGGCTACGGCACGTACGTGGGCCACGCCTCACTGACCCCTCTGGCGGACGGCCTGACCTTCCGCACTCTGGTCCAACTGGCCGACGACTCCCACGCGCTGGCGGAGATCCTCCAGCTCCGAGAGGTCCTGGAGGAGGGCCTGATCCGCCGGGTGGCGGTCGTGGTGACGGACGAGGAACTGCACCAACTGGAGTCGCTGGTAGCCAAGATGGAGGAGGCGGCGACGGAGGGTGCCGCCTTCCCCGACCTGGACCGCGAGTTCCACGAGACGCTCTACCGCTCCCTGGGCAACGAGCTGGTGCCACAACTCCTGAGCGCGTTCTGGAACGTCTTCCACCGGGTGGCGGGCGTCCGAGGCTGGTCCAGCGACCCCGCACCGGAACTGACGGTACGCAGACACCGGGACATAGTGACGGCCCTACGGGCCCGCGACGTGCCCCGCGCCGAACGGGCGATGACGGATCACTTCCGGGGGATCGAGGCGCGGGCGGGGCAGGAGTCGCGG
>NZ_SRIC01000366.1 GCF_004684775.1 Streptomyces sp. MZ04 | reverse complement strand
GTGGGCTCGAAGATGTGAAAAAGAGACAGGTCTGGGGCGGAGCCCCATGGTTTCGGGAAGGGGCGGGGTTGGGGAAAGGAAACGGCCCTAATCCTCCAGCCCCCAGCTATGGATCCGCCGAGGATGGATGCGGATCAGTTCCTCGCTGAAGTGGGGGCCCAAATCGTGCGGCCCCGTGAGGAGTTCCGCCTCGCCGCGGATGTCGACGCCCCGCACCTTCCACGGAGTGACACTCACAATGTCGTCCACGACCAACGAAACCTTCGGATTGCCCCGCAGATTCCTCCACTTCTTCGTCGTCCCCAGCGCATACCCACCCACCAGAATCGTCCCGTCGTCCTGCGGAAAGAAGCCCACAGGATTCGCCTGCGGCTGCCCCGCCGCATCGACGGTCGCCATCCGCCCAAGCCGCTGCGACTTGAGGTACGCCCGCTCGGCCTCGCTGAATTCGGTCATGCCGCGAGCCTCGCACGCGTACCCCGCCCCGGCCTAGGAGGCCTTCGGCAGCCCCCACCGTGGCGCCCCCGCATTCGGCTCGACCGGCGCGATCCGCAGATCGGGCCGGTCACCCTTGGCCGTCACCAGCGCCGACTCGCCCTTCCCGAGGGCCACCCGCACCACCCCGCCGCCCACATCCTCGTACGGCAACGGACGGCCACGCCCGTCCCGCACCTCCACCGCCCCGGAGATCCCGTGCCGCACCACACACGGCGCCGCCCCCGCCTCACTCACAAGCCGCCTGCGAGCAGCGCACCACCGACCGCCGATCCGGTGGCGAGCACGGTTCTTCTGGACGGTCTTGGCATCGCGTCTCCCGAGTCATCGGAGCTTTTACCTCGCTGAAAGCTAGAGAGGGTGCGTCATCCCTTCATCTCGTCAATGAGTCGGGAGAGATCCGATGCTGGGACATGTATGTGAACTTGTTTCGGCTACTCGGCCCCGGCTGATCGGCCCCGGCTGTCCAGCCCGGCTGTCCAGCCCCGGGGCTCAGCCCCGGGGCTCAGCCCCAAATCACCGCCCCCAGCCACGCCCCCGCGATCAGCAGGCACGCGAACAGCTCCGTCAGGACGCTCCAACCGCCCGAGCGCATAGCCGTCCGCGTCGCCGTCACCGCCTCCCCGTGCCCGCCCAGGCGCAGTCGCTCCCCGAGGTAGATCCCCCCGATGAACCCCGGTATCGCTCCGATCACCGGAAGCACGCAGAACCCGATGAGCGCCCCGCCGCCCGCGTACACGGCCGTACGGCGCGTGGCCCCGCTCTGCCGGAAGCGGCGTGGTGGCAGCTGCCAGCGGATGCCTTGTGCGAGCAGGAGGACGACGGAAGAGCCGACCAGGACCCACCAGGCGACCGGGGAGGTGTCCTTCAGCGCCCACCACAGGACGGCGGCCCACACCAGCCATGGCCCCGGCACGCCGGGCACAAGCACTCCGCACAGGCCGAGCAGCAGGACCACCGCGACCAGCAGGAGTTCCCACACTCCCATCTGCCAAGCGTGCAGGAAACGGGAGAAAACCGCAGGTCGCGCCCGTCCCGAGGGTCGTGCCCCGTAAGGGGCGCGGGGCTGGGACATATGCGGCTCCGCCGCGTGGGCGCGACCAACCCCCACCGGCCCGCGCGTCCATCACCGCATATCCAGCGGAGCGTTCAGCGAGCCACCCAGCCCCGCTCGTACGCGTGCCATCCCAGCTGGAGCCGCGTCGTCACGCCCGTCAGCTCCATCAGGCGCTTGACCCGCCGCTGCACCGTCCGCAGGCCCAGATCGAGCTGCTTGGCCACGCTCGCGTCGGTCAGGCCCGCGAGCAGCAGGGAGAGGATCTCCAGATCCGCGCCGTCGGGTCCTTCCGGGGCGTCCTCGGTGACCGCGTGGCCGCTCTCGCCGAGCCGCAGCGGCAGCGCGTCCCGCCACACCGCCTCGAAGAGCCCCGTCAGGGATTCGAGCAGGCCGCTCGCGTGCACCACGAGCGCGGCGGGCTCCGCGGTGCGTGAGGTCAGCGGCACCATCGCGAGCGAGCCGTCGGCGATCACCAGCTTGGTCGGTACGCGGTCCACGACGCGCACCTGTTCGTTGCGGCCGATCGCCGTCGACAGCTCGATGAGCCCGGTGGGGAGCGAGAGGACCGAGCGCTCGACCACCACGCGGTAGGTGACGCCGCGGCCCGCCGCCTGTTCCTCCGCGTCGTTCTCCATGCCGGAGACCACGACCGGCTTGCCGGTCACCAGGGCGCACACCTCGTCGCTCGCGCCGAGCTGCAGCTGGAGGAAGCGCTGCGCCACGGCGCCCGCGCCGGTCACCACCTCGACGAGATCGTGCACCGCGGGCTCGGCGGCCTGCGCGCGGTACTCCTCGGCGAGCAGTGTCGCCGCCAGCTCCGCCTTCTCCAGTTCGTGCCGCTGCTGGGCGAGGAGCGCGCCGAGCGCGACGGCGGGCGGGGCCGCCACCCACCGGCCCGCCTTGCCGGACGCCTGAGCCGCCAGGCCGTGCCGCTCCAGGCGGCGCAGCGCGTGCACCGTCTCCGGCTCGCCCAGCGTGAGCCGCCGCGCGAGATCGGGCACGTCGGCGGCTCCCACCGCCACCAGCGCCCGGTACGCCGATTCGTGGGTCTCGTCCAGCCCTATCGCAGCCAGCATGCGGCGACGTCCCTCCCCAAGGATCCGTTCCGACGGCTCCGTGGCGGAAAACGGCCACGGCGTAAACCCGCCCCAGGACATCATCCCCGTACCCCCCACCTCTCTGCCAAGGTGACGCCACCGCAGCACCAACCGCAGCGGTGAATACGGCCTTTGGGCCGGTTCATCCTGTGATCCTGCATGCCCGTCAACGGTCATGCACGCCCGTCAACCCTGGGGAGAGCGATGCGTCCGATATCGCGTACGGCGTTGGGGGCGGCGTCCGCCGTCGTCCTCGCCGTCACGGTCACGGCACCGTCCGTGGCCGAGCCACGTGTGGCGGCTGACACGAGTCCACTGGTGGGCAGTGCCCCACGGGGCGAGGGAAGTTCCCTCGTCACCCTCGTCACCGGCGACCGCGTCCTGGTGACGTCGGACGGCAAGGACCGCGCCGGGGCGAGCGCGCTGCCCGGAGCCGACGGCACCGTGCCCATGGTCCAGACCCGGCAGTCCGGCAAGGACCTGTACGTCTACCCCGAGGGCGCCGTCCACGCGATCGCCGAAGGCCGCGTCGACGAGGAGCTGTTCAACGTCACCGGGCTCGTCCGCCAGGGCTACGACGACGCGCACGCCAAGAAGCTGCCGCTCATCGCCGTGTACGACAAGTCCGTCGACGTCACGCGCTCGCTGCCGCCCACCCCGCGCGGAGCCGAGCGCGGCCCGGTCCTCGACCCCGTCGACGGTGTCGCCCTGAAGGCCGACAAGAAGAAGGCCGCCGACTTCTGGGCGGAGATCACCAGCCCCAAGTCCCGTGCCTCGTCCGACCTGAAGAAGCTCTGGCTCGACGCCAAGGTCGAGGCCACTCTCGACAAGTCGACGAAGCAGGTGCGCGCCCCCGAGGCCTGGGCCGCCGGCTACGACGGCAAGGGCACCAAGGTCGCCGTCCTCGACACCGGGGCCGACGCCGAGCACCCCGACCTCAAGGGCCGTATCGGCGGGGCGAAGAACTTCACCGACTCCCCGGACAGCGAGGACCGCCAGGGGCACGGCACCCACACCACCTCCACCGTCGGCGGCACCGGCGCGGCGAGCGACGGCAAGAAGAAGGGCGTCGCGCCGGGCACCGAGCTGCTGCACGGCAAGGTCCTCAACGACAGTGGTTCGGGCGCCACTTCATGGATCATCGCGGGCATGCAGTGGGCCGTCGACCAGAAGGCCGACGTCGTCTCGATGAGCCTCGGCAGCCCGGCGAAGACCGACTGCACCGACCCGATGAGCACGGCGACCGAGGAGCTCGCGCAGTCCGCCGAGCACACCCTCTTCGTCATCGCGGCGGGCAACACGGGCCCGGCCCTCAATTCCGTGTCCTCGCCCGGCTGCGCGCCGAGCGTCCTCACCGTCGGCGCCGTCGACCGCGACGACTCCACGGCGTACTTCTCCAGCCGCGGCCCCATCTCCGGCTCGCACACCCTCAAGCCGGAGATCGCCGCGCCGGGCGTCGGCATCTCCGCCGCGGCCGCCGGTGGGCGCGGCGTCTACGCGTACCAGTCCATGAGCGGTACGTCGATGGCGACCCCGCACGTCGCGGGCGCGGCCGCCCTGGTCAAGCAGCGTCACCCGGACTGGACCGCCCGGCAGATCAAGTCGGCCCTCGTGTCGTCGGCCGACAGCGGCATCCCCGGCGACGTACGCGAGACGGGCGGCGGCAGGCTCGACGCGAAGGCCGCCGTCGATCAGAAGGTGCTCGGATCGCCCGCCGTGCAGGGCGGCAGCTTCGGCTGGCCGCAGGACGCGTCGGACCGCACGACGGTCGACGTCCCCTACACCAACACCACTGACAAGGCAGTGGAGTTGAAGCTCGCGGTCGAGGGCGTCACCGGCAACGACGGCTCCGCGGTGCGCTCCTCGGTCGCCCGCGTCGGCGAGCGTTCCGTGACGGTCCCGGCGGGCGCGAGCGTCAAGGTCCCGCTGAAGCTCGACCCCACGGCCGATCTCGCGCGCGCCCAGTACGGCGACGTCACCGGCCGCGTCCTCGCGACCGCCGACGGAGTGGCCGCCGTCTCCACGCCCTTCTCCCTCTACGTACAGCCCGAGACCGTCAGCCTCCGTGTGAAGCTGATCGACCGTGCGGGCAAGCCCGCTGACGGTGCGTCATCGATCGACCTCATCGGCACGGACGACGCGAGCGGCGAGCGGCGCTTCAACGAGGGGGCCAACGACCAGACGTACCAAGTCCGGCCGGGCTCCTACTTCTTGACCGGTTTCGTGACGACCCCGGACGCGGACGGCGGCAAGCTCAACGACTCCCTCACCCACCTGGCACGCCCCCAGGTCGAGGTGAAGAAGGACATGACGGTCACGCTCGACGCCCGCAAGGCGCACCGCGTCACCATCAAGACCGACAAGGCGTCCGAAGTGCGCGGCGCCACTCTCGGGTTCGCCCGCACGTGGGGCAAGGACGGCTGGGTGCACGCGGGCACGGCGGCCGGTCCGCGCAGCATCCGCGGCTTCTACCAGTCCGTCGAGGGCAGGGCGTCCGAAGGCACCTTCGAGTACGGCAGCTACTGGCGCGCCGCGGCGCCCCTGCTCTCCGAACTGGCCGTGGCGGGCGGTGCGTCGCTGCACGCGGTGACCGCGTCGACCGGCTCGGCCAACCTCGACGGCACCGGCAAGGCGGCCCTCGTCGACGCCAAGTCCGGTACGCCGCAGGAGCTCGAGGCCGCCGGGGTCAAGGGGAAGATCGCCCTGGTGAAGGTCCCGGACGACGGCCGTGTCGGCACCGTGGCGGCCGACGCCAAGAAGGCCGGGGCCCTCGCCGTCATCGCCCACCGCGCGGCACCCGGCCGCTGGTATCCGTCGGTCGGCTTCATCGGATCCCCGCTGCCGGTCCTCGGCATCCAGACGGGCGATGCGGCCTCGTTGCTCTCCCAACTGGCCGACGGCCCCGTCGACTTGACCTGGAAGGGCACGGCCAAGAGCCCCTACGTCTACAACCTCGCCTTCCCCGAGACCGGCCAGACGCACGACGACCGCACCTACCGGGTGCGCGACGAGGACCTCGCCGCGAACGAGGCGACGTACCGCGCGATGGGCACGGCCACGGACTACGTGGACCTGCCGAGCGCCGTCACCCCCACCGGCCTCGAGGTCTACTTCGCCGAATTCGAGTCCGTCCCGGCCCCCGGCAAGCGCACCGAGTACTACTCGGCGGGCACGACGGGCTGGGGCCACCAGGTCTCCAGCAGCTTCCCGTTCGGGGAGTTCTTGATCGACCCCGTGCGAACGTACAAGAAGGGCGAGCGCCGCACCGAGACCTGGTACGACGGCGTCCTCGCGCCGGGCGCGCCACGCGACGACGAGGGAAAGCAGGCCCTCGCCGGTGAGCGGCAGGGCAATCTGATCGGGGTGGCGCCCGGCTTCTGGTCGGATGCCGAACACGCGGGAATCCAGGGGAGCTTCGGTGACATCGGCTCCGTGGAGCTGAAGCGGAACGGTGAGGTGGTCGGGCAGTCCGGCTGGCCGTCCGGGGTGTTCACCGTCCCGGCCGAGGACTCGGCGTACGAACTCACCCTGGACACACGGAAGATCGGGTCGAAGGTCTGGGCGCGGTCCACCGGGACACGGACCACGTGGGCGTTCCGCTCGCACCTCGACGAGGAGGCCTACTCGCAGGGCATCCCGATGCTCTTCCCGCGCTACGAACTGCCCGAGGACGGCCTCAAGACGCTGCCCGCCGAGGACGGCCAGCGGATCACCCTCACCGCCACCGGGCACGCCGGCTACCAGCCCGGAGCGATCAAGTCCGCGTCCCTGTCGTACTCGTACGACGAGGGCAAGACCTGGACGAAGGCCGAGACGTCCGCCGACGCGGGGGCGTGGACCGCCACCGTGAACCACGCGGGTGCCACCGGCAAGCAGGTCTGGCTCAAAACCGAACTGACGGACGCGAACAACAGTTCCGTCACTCAGACCGTGGCCCGCGCCTACGACGTGCGTTAGTCACACAGACACCGCCGGGCGGTCCTCCCGTGGGGGGTGGGCCCGCCCGGCGGCCCTCAATCCTTCGCCCGACGGCCGGAATTTCCGGATGAACCGTTTTCGTACGGCCCGTGCGGTGGACAATAGGGGCATGAGCCAGCAGGGGGAGCAGCACACCGGGGCCTCCGGCCAGGAAGACGACTGGTGGGGTCAGCTGTACGACGACTCCACACCCGACACGGGCCCGGCGCAGGTGGCCGACACCCTCGACGACAGATTCGCCTCGGCCGTCTCCGCGTCCGCGGGAACCGCCCCTGGAGGCGGGGCTGACACGGATGTTGAGGGTGACCCCGCCCAACAGGGCGCCTTCAGCGACCAGTTCGAGCCCTGGCCATCGCCCGACCGCCATGAACCGTTCACGGGCTCGGGCCCGCCGCCCCCTCCGGGCGAACCGTTTGCCCACCGCGAGCCGTCCGGACGTACCGAGGAACCGGCGCGGACCCCAGAGCCGGAACCACCCGCGCCGCCCGCACCCGCACCC
>NZ_SRIC01000365.1 GCF_004684775.1 Streptomyces sp. MZ04 | reverse complement strand
CCCCCGCGCCCTGTTCGCCATGGGCCGCAGGCACCGGGACGCGCTGTTCCCGCCCGCCGAGAGGCAGCGTCTGACGGCGTACGTCGACATCGACCCGGACCACGTGGCCGAGAGCTTCGACGACGAACCGGCCCTGAACGACGCGGAGATACTGATCACCTCCTGGGGCTGCCCGGTCCTCGACGAGGGCGTGCTGGCCCGCGCACCCGCCCTGAAGGCGATCGTGCACGCCGCCGGCAGTGTCAAGCGCCATGTGACGCAGGCCTGTTGGGACCGAGGGATCGTGGTCTCGTCGGCGGCCGCGGCCAACGCCGTACCCGTCGCCGAGTACACCGTCGCCGCGATCCTCTTCGCCAACAAGCGGGTCCTGGAGATCGGCGGCCTCTACCGCGACCACCGTGACGTGTCCGACTGGTCGCGGCGCTTCCCCGGATTCGGCAACTACCGCAGAACCGTGGGCGTGGTCGGCGCCTCGCTCATCGGCCGCAAGGTGCTCGAACTGCTGCGGCCGTACGACCTCGACCTGCTGCTCGCCGACCCGCACGTCGACGCGGCAGAGGCGGCGGCGCTCGGCGCCCGGCACGTCGGCCTCGGCGAACTCGTCGCGGGCTCGGACGTCGTCTCGCTGCATGCGCCCGCCCTGCCGGAGACCCACCACCTCCTGGACGCCCGCAGGCTGGCGTCGATGCGGGACGGCGCCACGCTCATCAACACGGCCCGCGGCTCCCTCGTCGACACCGCCGCGCTCACCGCCGAAGCCGCGACCGGCCGCATCCACGCGGTCATCGACGTCACCGAACCGGAGGTGCTGCCCGCCACCTCACCCCTCTACTCCCTGCCCAACGTCCTCCTCACCCCGCACATCGCGGGCTCGCTCGGCGGCGAGCTCCGGCGCATCACCGGCAGTGCCATCGACGAAGTCGAGCGCTACTGCGCGCAGAGACCGTTCGCCCACGCCGTGCACCAGGCGGCCCTGGCGACGTCGGCCTGACGGTTCGGTGCCTCCCCCCACATGTCCCGCACTGACGACCAAAGGAGTTCACGTGCGACATCCACAGCCTGAGTGCGGCAGCCCCGTCCCGGAGCCCACCGCGGGGCCCGGGGCGGGACCCCGCTGTCCGCAACCCGACACACTGTCCAGTACCCCCCGCCCCCGCGAAACAGGACGCCCATGTCCTATCCGCATCGTGGACATTTACCCTCGCCCACATGACCCCTCAGCCGAATCCCCAGGTCGGCGCCGCCGTCAAGGCCGCGGACCGCGCGCACGTGTTCCACTCCTGGTCCGCACAGGAGCTGATCGACCCCCTCGCCGTCGCCGGCGCCGAAGGCTCGTACTTCTGGGACTACGACGGCAACCGCTACCTCGACTTCACCAGCGGCCTCGTCTTCACGAACATCGGGTACCAGCACCCGAAGGTCGTCGCCGCGATCCAGGAGCAGGCGGCGACGATGACGACGTTCGCCCCCGCCTTCGCCGTCGAGGCCCGCTCCGAGGCCGCACGCCTCATCGCCGAGCGGACCCCGGGCGACCTCGACAAGATCTTCTTCACCAACGGCGGCGCCGAAGCCGTGGAGAACGCGACCCGCATGGCGCGTCTGCACACCGGCCGACCCAAGGTGCTCTCCGCCTACCGCTCGTACCACGGCGCCACCGCCGCCGCGATCAACCTCACCGGCGACCCGCGCCGCTGGCCCTCCGACAACGGCTCGGCGGGCGTCGTCCGCTTCTGGGCGCCGTTCCTCTACCGCAGCCCGTTCCACGCGGAGAGCGAGCAGCAGGAGTGCGAGCGCGCCCTCCAGCACCTGGAGGACACGATCACCTTCGAGGGCCCCGCGACCATCGCGGCGATCATCCTCGAGACCGTCCCCGGCACCGCCGGCATCATGATCCCGCCGCCGGGCTACCTCAAGGGCGTACGCGAGATCTGCGACCGGTACGGCATCGTCTTCATCCTGGACGAGGTCATGGCGGGCTTCGGGCGCACCGGCAAGTGGTTCGCCGCCGAGCACTTCGACGGCGGCATCGTGCCCGATCTGCTGACCTTCGCGAAGGGCGTGAACTCCGGTTACGTCCCGCTCGGCGGTGTCGCCATCTCCTCCGCCATCGCCGAGACCTTCGCGCGCAGGCCCTACCCGGGCGGGCTCACCTACTCCGGTCACCCGCTCGCCTGCGCCGCCGCCGTCGCGACGATCGAGGTCATGGCGGAGGAGGGCGTCGTCGAGAACGCGGCCCGTGTCGGTACGGAGATCATCGCGCCCGCCCTCGCGGAGCTGGCCGAGCGGCACCCGAGCGTCGGCGAGGTGCGTGGCCTCGGCATGTTCTGGGCCCTGGAACTGGTCAAGGACAAGACGACCCGCGAGCCGCTGGTCCCGTACAACGCGACGGGCGAGGCGAACGCCCCCATGGCGGCGTTCGGCGCGGCCGCGAAGAAGCAGGGCCTGTGGCCCTTCATCAACATGAACCGCACGCATGTCGTCCCGCCGTGCAACATCACGGAGACGGAGGCGAAGGAGGGCATCGCGGCGCTGGACGCGGCGCTTTCCGTGGCGGACGAGCACACCGCGTAACCCCTGCGCTCCGCCGGGTGCCGACAAACGAGGTGCCGGGCTCCGGGAACCCCGACCGCGTAGTCTGACGTGCTCATAAGCAAGACGACCACGTACACGATGACCGCAGGGGAACCCAGATGCCCGGCACCGACGGCCCCGCCGTCATCCGCAGCACTCTGCGCCAGCAGATCGCCGACGCGCTGCGCGACGAGATCCTCGGCGGCCGTCTGGAGCCGGGCCAGGAGTTCACGGTCAAGGAGATCGCCGAGCAGTACGGCGTCTCCGCGACCCCCGTCCGCGAGGCCCTGGTGAACCTCGCCGCGCAGGGCCTCCTCGACGCCGACCAGCACCGCGGCTACCGCGTCCACGAGCACTCCATCGCGGACTACCGCGGCATGCTGGAGGCCCGCAGCCTCGTCTCCGACGGCATCTTCCGCGACCTCATGACCAACGCGGCGGCGCACACCGATGCCGCCGCGGGCCTCGTCTCCGTACGCCGTCGTGGCGAGGAGGCCGCCCGCGCCGCCTGCGCCGGCGACCTGAACGTACTCATCGGCTACGACCTGCGCTTCTGGCGCGAGCTCAGCGCCCTCTTCGGCAACCCCTACCTCTCGGACTTCCTGCACCGCCTGCGCGTCCAGTCCTGGGTCTGCGCCGTCACCTACCTGCGCCGTGCCGTCGAACGCGGCGACGGCGACCTGCGCGGCACCCTGTGGGCCCGGCACACCGAGCTCGTCGACGCCCTTGCCCGCCGCGACCCGCAGGCGGCCCACAGAATCGTCATGGAGTACAACACCCACTCCCTCGCCCTCATCGAGCGGCTGGCGGCCACTGCATGAGTGTGGACCTGACCGTCGTCGTCCCCGCGTACAACGAGGAGCGACGACTGGGCCCCACGCTCGCCGCGATCCGCGCGTATCTGGACGAGGCAGGCCCGGAGGGAAAGGGCGGCCGCTGGGAGCTGATCGTCGTCGACGACGGCTCCACCGACCGCACCGCCCAGATCACCGTCGCGGCGGAGCTCGACGACCCTCGCGTCCACCTCATCCGCTCCGACCGCAACCGCGGCAAGGGCCACGCCCTGCGCCTCGGCGTCCTCGCGTCGCGCGGCGCCCGAGTCCTGATCACCGATGCCGACCTGGCGACCCCCATCGAAGAGCTCGAACGCCTCGACAAGGCGCTCACCGACGGCCACGCGGCCGCGATCGGCTCCCGCGCCGGAGCGGAAGCGACGATCGAGGCCCGCCAGCACCGCCTGCGCGAACTGCTCGGACGCGGCGGCAACTTCCTCATACGTACGGTCGCCGTCCCCGGGATCAGCGACACCCAGTGCGGATTCAAGCTCTTCGACGGCGACTGCGCCCGCGAGGCCTTCACCGCGTCCCGGCTGTGCGGCTGGGGCATAGACGTAGAGGTACTCCAATACCTCCGCCGCTCCGGCCGGCCGATCGCCGAGGTGCCCGTGCGCTGGGCGCACCAGGAGGGCTCGAAGGTCCGCCCGTTCGACTACGTGAAGGTCCTCGCCGAACTGACCTTGCTCAAGGCCCGCACGGTGCGACCGGCGGACGTCCTGGTGGCGGCTCTCTTCCTGACCCTGTCGGTCACCCTCTACTCGGGCCGCTGGGCGGCCCCCGGCGACCGCTACCTCCCCGACTCCCTCCAGGACCAGAACCAGTGGGAGTGGTTCTTCGCGGTGACGGCGGACAACGTCCGCCACCTCCAGAACCCCCTCTTCACGACCCTCCAGAACTTCCCCGACGGCGTGAACCTCATGGCCAACACGGTCATGCTCGGCCTCTCCGTCCCCTTCGCCCCCGTGACCTGGCTCTTCGGCCCGGCGCTCGCCCTGAACGCGGCGATGACGCTGGGCCTCGCCGCGACGGCGGTCACTTGGTACCGGCTGATCGTCCGCCGTCTCGTACGCCACCGGGGCGCGGCGGCCGCGGGCGCGGCGCTCGCGGCTTTCGCGCCGCCGATGATCAGCCACGCCCACGCGCACCCGAACTTCATGGTCCTGTTCATGATCCCGCTGATCACCGACAGGGCACTGCGGCTGTGCGAGGGCACCAGTGTCGTCAGAGACGGAGTCGTCCTCGGCCTCTTCACGACGTACCAGATCTTCCTCGGCGAGGAACCGCTGCTGCTCGCCGCGATGGGCATGCTGCTGTTCGCGGCCGCGTACGGGATGGCGCGCAGGGATGTCGCGAAGGCAGCGCTCAGGCCACTCGCCCGGGGGCTGGGGATCGCGCTGGCCGTGACGATCCCCCTGGTCGCGTTCCCCCTGTACTGGCAGTTCTTCGGCCCGCAGAGCTATACGAGCGTCCTGCACGGCGACAACGCGGGCAACAGCCCCCTGGCCCTGCTCTCCTTCTCCGAACGCTCTCTCGCGGGCGACGAGAAGACGGCGAGCGCCCTCTCCCTGAACCCCACCGAGCAGAACGCGTTCTACGGCTGGCCCCTGGTGGCGCTGGCCTTCGCGATCGTCGTACGTCTCTGGGAGCGGGCGGTGGTGAAGGCGCTGGCGTTCACGGTGCTGGCGGCGGCGTTCCTGTCGCTGGGCCCGAAGTTCCGCGTTCCGCTGACGGACGTGGTCCTGGCCGGCCCGTGGCGCCCTCTCGCGCACATGCCGCTCTTCGAGTCGGTCATCGAATCGCGGGTGGCGATGGTGTGCGCGCCGGCGCTGGGCATGCTGGTGGCGCTGGCCCTGGCCCGCCTGCTTTCGGCCCCGCGTACGGCTTTTCGTTACGCCGGTGTCGCCACCGTCGCGCTCGCGCTCCTTCCGATCGTGCCGATGCCGCTGCGGGCGGTGGAGCGTGCGCAGGTGCCGGCGTTCATCGCGGACGGGACCTGGAGGCGGTACGTGGGGGAGGGCGAATCGCTGGTACCGGTGCCGCTCCCGGACCCGGCAAGCGCCGAGGCGCTGCACTGGCAGACGGCCGCCGACCTGGGCTTCAGCCTCCCCGGCGGCTACTTCAACGGGCCGTGGGGCCCGGACCGCGTCGGCATCTACGGGGCGTCGCCCCGCAACACGTCGAACCTCCTGCGGGACGTCCGCTCGGCGGGCCAGGCCCCGCAGATCACCAAGGAGTGGCGGGCCGCGGCCCGTGCGGACCTGGCGTACTGGAAGGCGGGCGTCCTGGTCCTCGCCCCGCAGGAGCATGACGTGGAACTTCGCGTGACGGTCGAGGAACTCCTTGACCGCCCCGGAAAGTGGGTAGACGGCGTGTGGATCTGGGATCTGCACAAGGGCAGTTAGCGGGCTCGCGCCGCGGCTACGCTGCCTGAGCGCGGAGAACGTCCGACGTCCGACCGATTTGAGGAGCACCCTTGGCCTGTGACCTGTGGCTGGTCCCACTCGTCGACGTGCTGTGTCACAGCCCCGACAACCCGTTCGCGGAGGAGATCGCGGCGTACGACAAGGCGCTGACCGATGCGGGCCTTCCGCCCGTCCCCGTCTTCTCGTACATGCCGGGCCTGTCGGGGGATGTCGCCCCGATCGCGGGCTTCGACTACGACGCGCTGCATTTCCTGAGGCGGGCGTACTTGCTCCAGGTGTGCGGCCTGGAGGTGACGCCGGTGGACGAACTGGGCGGGGACTACGAGCAGTTGCTGGAGATGTTCGACGCGACGGCCCAGCAGTCGCACCTGGTCTGGCACTACGACCACGCGGGTGCGTACGTCCCAGTGGACTTCCCCGCACCCCTCTCGAACGATGAACTCCTCTCGGGCGGCGGTCCGTTGGGCTCGGCGCAGGCGCTGCTCAGGGAACTGGAGTTCGTGGCCCCGTCGATCGGCATAGACCCCACGAACCCACCGGGCCCACCGACGCCGCCACAGTCCCCCACGTCCTTGGAGGAACCGGCGGCGCCTGCCCCACACGACGACAGCCCCTTCGCACGTGAGCGTCACGTCTGGCTGGGCCTGCACGCGGCGACGACGCGGAGCCTGGCGCAGGGCTCCATGATCATCTACAGCTGATTTCCGCGGGGAGGGGGGGCTTTGCTGGGCCGGTGTTGGTGTTGGTGTTGGTGTTGGTGTTGGTGTTGGTGTTCGTGCCGGGCGGTCCCGGCGCCATTCAAGACCCGGGCCCAGCAGAGCCCCCGCATCCCGCCGGGGGGCTGCCTCACCTCGGTTCCGGCGGCCGCTGGCGAGGCATGTTCGGGCGAGCCCCCGGCGGCAGCGCGGCCCGCGCGGGGGGAGGCCCCACCTCCCCCCGCGAGACCGGGACCAGCGCCTGCATGGCCAACGGCGCGGGGCCGGACCGAAACTCCACCATCCAGTCCGCCGTCTCGGCCCGCACCATCTCCGTCACGTCCTCCGAGAACCGCCGCAACACCCCAAGGCACCGATCGGCCGCCTCGCCGGCAGTCCCCTCCGTAGGCCCGAGGACCTCCCGCACACTCTCCGACGCCCAGTCGAACTGAAGTACCTGAAGCCTCCGCTGCACCGCCTGAGCCGTGGCCACGTCCCGCATCCACCCGGACGTAAGACCGAAGAACCGGTCGCACCCCACACACGCGACCCCCACCAGCAGCGAGACGAACCCCCACGCGGCGACATCCCCCGCCGCCCCGGCCAGATCGAGC
>NZ_SRIC01000364.1 GCF_004684775.1 Streptomyces sp. MZ04 | reverse complement strand
ATGAGCGTCTCGTGGGCTCGGAGCTGTGTATAAGAGACAGCACGCGAACCCTCGCCACAGCCACAGCCACCCTCACCGCCCTCATCCTCCTCACCGGCACCTCGCTCGCCCACGCGGACGACGACGACCCCAGCGCACCCCCGGACAGCACAACCTCCACCCCACCCCAAGAGGTCGACTCCAACAGCCCCGGCCTGAAGCTGGCCGACGGAGCGACCCTGGCGCCCGCGAAGGTCCTGGACATCAAGTCCGTCGTCGAAGACCTCGGCGGCGAGGAGCGTCGCGAGGACACCAACACGGACGTCAAGTTCGCCCTCCAGGCAGAGGTGTTGTTCCCCAAGGACAGCCCCAAGCTGAACCCGGAGGCGAACGCGCGCATCAAGGCGATCGCCGAGGAGGCGAAGGCCCAAAAGGCGACCAACGTCCGGGTGTTCGGCTTCACGGACGACCTCGGCTCGTACAGCCACGGCAAGAAGCTGTCGCGCGACCGCGCGGAGGCGGTGCACGACAAGCTGGCGAGCTACCTGGGCCCCGAGGTCACCTACGCCGTACGCGGCTACAGCGAGGACTACCCGATCGCGGACAACGGCTCCGAGGAGGGCCGCAAGAAGAACCGCCGGGTCGAGGTGTCCTTCCCGCGGGGTTCCGGGTCGGACACGGGGACGACGCCGTCCGAGGGTCAGGACTGACCCGTTGCGGGAGCTGCCCTCAGTACGGTCCGGCAGACGTGCGGTGCGCGGGCCAGGCGTCGCGCAGTTGCCATTCCTTGGCGGGGGGTAGGGGTGCCGTGTCGACGCTCAGCGTGCGTCCACCCGCCTCGATGGCGATCGTCTTTCCGTAGGGGCCGGAAGCGCGTTCACGGTAGCCGATCGGCGAGGGGTCGGTGAAGAGCGTCCACGTGCGCGTGTACGGGTCAAGGACGAGGCTCGCCGGGATGCCGGCCAGAGCGTAGGCGTGGGGCTTGATGACGTAATCGTTCTCCACTGAGGATGGCGAGACGATCTCGACGGCGAGTTCGAGAGCCTCCGCGTCGTAGGGGGCGTCGTCGTCTTCGTCGCCATGCCACACCATGACGTCGGGACTGCGATTGCTCTCCCACTCGGGGTGGGCGAACTCGATCTCGCCGAGCGCGGCGTCACCCACCTGTTCACGCAGCTGGCGGTTGATCTCGTGCTGGGTGCGGAAATGGGCGGGTGCCACCGGCGACATCATCACGACGCCGTCGACGACGTTGACGTCTACGCCTTCCAGATGCTCTTCGGCGTTCTTGGCCAGCGCGAGCAGATGAGGAAGGTTGCGGGCGATGTGTTGTTCGGTCACGGCGGGCCGCCTTGAGAGCGTGAAGGGTCTTTCGGTGACGGTTTCAGCGTATCTCTTGCGAGATCGCCCAGTGCTTGGCTCCAGCATGGTTGCTGGGGACGGGCGGGGGCTTTGCTGGGCCTGGGTTTTGATGGTGCCGGGGCCGCCCGGTTGTCCGGAGTGTGGCGGTTCCGGGCCGGGAGTAAAGGGCGCTTCGCTGCGCTGCGCGTCAGCTTCGCCGATGGCCCTTCGGGCCACCCTTGACACCCAGCCCTCCACCGCGTGAAGCGTGATGACCGGGCGGCCACGAAGCGGGGCTCACGGGGATGCGGGGATGGGTGATACGGCTTTCCTGCCGGGTGCGGATCAGTCCGTTTCAGCGGGCCTGAGGTGGAGGGGTACGCGGCCGGTCCGGGATGGGTCCCGGCTTCGTCAAGCGTCTGCGGACCGGCCGGATCTTCTGGGGTGGGTGGGCGCCTGGTGGTGTCGGCATGTGGGAGGGGGATTGCAGAAAAGTGACACCCCCCAGCTGGTGTGGAGGTGTCACTTTTCTGCGATCCGTGCCAGGCCAGGGGCCCGCGGGCCGGGGCCCGCACGGTGATCACCCTTGCCGACCGACGGCCGGTTGATCCCGGGCGGGTGAGCCGGGGGGTGGGGGACCTACTTTGGGAAAGTTGCGTTTCGTATCGCGTGCGCCCCCCTTGTTCCAGAACACTACTTTTCCAAAGTAGGTCCCCCACCCCCCCTCGTGTGTGAAGCGTGACGGTCACCTCGGAAGATCCGGCCGGTCGTCGGACGCTTGACGAAGCCGGGACCCCTCCCCGGACCGGCCGCGTGCCCCTTCCACCCCGGCGCGCTGAAACGAACTGGTCCGCACCCGGCGCTCAAGCCGGATGACCCGCCGGGTGGCCCCCGTGAGCCCCGCTTCCAGGGCCGCCCGGTCATCTTCCTCAGCGCGGTGGAGGGGTGGGTGTCAAGGGTGGAGCGCAGCGGAATCGGCGAAGCCGACGCGCAGCGCAGCGGAGCGCCCTTTACTCCCGGCCCGGAACCGCCAATCTCGGGACAACCGGGCGGCCCCGGCGCCAATCAAGCACCGGGACGCCAAAGCCCCCGCTAGAGCAGGTGATCCGCCTTGCCCGCCTTGATCTCGCGGATGAGGGTGCGGAGGGCCTCCTCGGTGTCGGAGAGGTAGCGGTCCTCCTGGCCGGCCAGGGCGATGTAGGCGTTCCCTTCGCCGTCGGTGCCTATACGGAAGCAGTTGTTTCCTTCTGCGCAGAAGGGCTCTTCCCAGGTGATGTCGGCCATGGTGACTCTCCTCAGAGCTGATGGGCGATGCTGTGGATGAAGTTGCGCGATTCCTTGGGCCCGAGCGCCTTCGCCTGCCACCAGTCCATGTGTGCCAGGTACTTGGCGAGCTGTGACGCGGCGTGAGTGAACTCGCCGCCGTGGGCGGAGTCCAGTTGCACGGTGTCCAATTGGGGAACGCTGCCGTTCGCGTACATCACTGCGTGCCCGGCACCCGGGAAGGCCCCGACCTCCGCCGGGAGGATGCGTACGTCCACATTGTCCCGCTCAGAGATCTCGCAAAGGTGCTGGAGTTGTTCCCTCATTGAGCGTCGCCCGCCGAACTGCATCTGCAGGGCCAGCTCATGGACGTACGCGACGTAGTCGACGGGTCGCTCTCGGTCCAGCACCTGCTGACGGTGTATCCGGTGCACCACGCGTAGTTCCACCTCTGACTTCGGCAGGGGCGGCAGGGCGGCGTCGAAGATGGCGCGAGCGTATCCACCCAGTTGGAGAAGCCCCGGCACGTGCACGGTCTGCAAGGTGCGCAGCCGTGTGGCGGACCACTCCAACTCGGCGACATCCAACAGGCCTTGAGGCAGGCTCCCTCTGAACTGCTCCCACCATCCGCGACTGCGGTGGTCGGCCATGGCGGCCAGCGCGTCGATGTACGCCTCGTCCGCACAGTCGTAGTTGCTGGCGAGTATCCGAATGCGCTCGGGCGATGTGGCGCGGACGCCCGACTCCATGTTGGAGACCTTCGTGCGGTCCAGTCCGAGCAGCCCGGCGGCGTACTCGGTGGTCAGGCCGGCTGCGACCCGCATCCTGCGCAGCTCGGCACCCAGCCGTTTCTGGCGCTCCGTTGGCGCGGCTCGTGTGCCCATCAGTGCATTCCTCCCCGCTCGATGGGGGTCAGTCTGCCTCCTGAGGGCCGCACTGGTCCAACTTGCAGTAGGCAATGTGCACTTGAAGGTGGCACACGTACCCCAGTCACCCCTACAGTGAGTAATGCAACGCTCACGCACGACGCACCCGGAAGCGCATCACGCGAGCCTGCCCCGAACCTCCTGCCCTGGGAGAGGGCGGGCCCGCGTCAGGGAGACAGGCCACCGGTCGTGCGGTCAGTAACTCACCCGCCAGCAGAGGGAGTTATCCATGCCCGCAACAGTCACAACCTGCCCCGATCACCTCGACGCACGACACGAGACAGGCGGCCCGGCGGCCCCGCCGCCCTCCCCAGAAGGCCTGGCCTACAGCCTCACGCTCCCCGCGAGCCTCGCGAGCCCGGCGGTTGCCAGGCGTACCGCCAGGGTGATCCTTCAGGCCCACGGCCTACAGGACGTCACGGACGCGGCGGTCCAGGCGCTCGGTGAACTCGCCGCCTGCGCCTGCAGGTTCACGCCCGCCGCAGAGGTGTACGTCAGCCTCCGCTACCGCGACGGCGCCCTGCGGGTGATCCTCTACGACGGACACCCCCGGCATACGAACCCACGCCTGGCGGCGGCCTGCGACACCCGCCGCCGCGCGGCGCTCCGCGTACTCGCCTGTGTGGTCCGCGCCTGCGGGGGCGAGTGGGGCTTCGGGGACGCGAGGGAGCCGGGCGGCGGTACACGGATGTGGGCCGTCCTGCCCAGGCAGGGGGCACGGGCGTACGGTAAGTCGCCCGGCTCCTAGCGGCAGGCGAAGCCCCGTGCCGCTAGGGGAACGTTACGACCACGTCGTACAACCCCGGGTTCGGCGTAGCCGGAGTCTCCTTGGACTCCCGCGCGGCATCCGCCCGCGAGGCGAACCCGGGGTCGGCGGTGGCCGCCTCCCAGGCCTCCTGGCTCTCCCAGTGGGCCACGTTCACGAGTTGGAACCGCCCATCCGAAGCGCGGGCCCGGTGCAGCTTCGTATCGATGAAGCCCGGCTTCTTGCTCATGATCGCGGCCCGCTGCTCCCACTTCTCGGCGAAGGCGTCGATGTCCTCGGCGGCGATCTCGAAGATGTTGATGAAGGTGACGGGTTCCGGCGACTGGCTGTCTGTGGTCGTGATCGAACCCTATGGGTGTCCTAATTAAGCTCGGATAAGCGGCAGTTGGGCGGAGGCGGTGACGCCCTGCCCTCCGTCAGAGCCCCGGAGCCCCCCACACCGGAAACCACCGCGCCAGATCGCGCTCGATCGTCAGATCGTCCCCGAGTATCGCCCGCACCTGCAGTTCGACCGGGTTGTCGCGCTTCTCACCCCTGCCCGGCCGCGGTACGAACGGGTAGAAGGTGCCGCGCTTGTAGAGGTAGACCAGCGCCAGGGACCGGTCCTGCTCATCGCGGAATCCGATCAGCGAGCACAGCAGCTGTGGTCCGAAACCGGCCTCCGCCAAGGACGTATTGACCGCGTGCAGGTCGTTGACCAGGCCCGCGACGTCCTCCGTGGCATGCCGCACGAGCAGCCATGTGTAGCCGTACGCGTCCTGACTGAACTCCGCCGGGCCGTCGAGCAGCGCCCGCGCCTCCTCCTGGATCCGCGAGAACGCCCCACCCTCCACGCTGGCGAAACATATTGACCCCAGGCCGGTGGGTGTGAAACCGGCCGCGGCCTGCAGGGTGACGGCGGCGGACGGCAGCGCGAAGAGCTGATCGAGATCGGGGCGCACCGGCTTGCTGCGGCCGAGGATGGCGTCGAGGAAACCCATGCTCACGACCGTCCCAACTGCGCGGAGATGCGGCCCAGCTGGTCAAGCCGCTGCTCCAGGGTCGGGTGGGAGGACAGCAGGCGGCTGAAGCTTTCCTTGTGGAGCGCCGGGACGAAGTAGAAGGCGTTGAACGGCTCCGCCTTGCGCAGATCGCGGGTCGGTATCCGAGCCATCTGCCCGGTGATCTTCGTCAGTGCGGACGCCAAGGCCGACGGGCGGCCGGTCAGCAGCGCGGCGGCACGGTCGGCGGACAGTTCCCGGTAACGGGACAGCAGTCGGGTCAGCAGGAAGCTGAGGGCGTAGACGACGGCGCTGACGGCGGTGACGATCAGCACGGCTATGGCCGCGTTCTGATCCCGGTTGTTGCGTCCGACGCCGCTCCACAGGGCGACCCGGGTGATGATCCCGGCCAGCACGCCCAGGAACGATGCGATGGTCATCACCGCGACATCGCGGTGCGCGACATGCGAGAGCTCATGGGCGAGCACGCCCTCCAGCTCCTGCGGCTCAAGACGGCGCAGCATCCCTGTCGTGGCGCACACCATCGAGTTCTTCTGGTTACGGCCGGTCGCGAAGGCGTTCGGTACGTCCGACTCGGCGATCGCCACCCGCGGCTTGGGCATGTCCGCCAGTGCGCACAGCCGGTCGACGGCACCGTGCAGCTCGGGGGCCTGCTCCGGCGTCACTTCGCGCGCCCCCATGCTGAACGCGGCGATCCGGTCGCTGTACCAGAACTGCGCGATGAAGAGGCCACCCGCGATGAGCGTGATCACCACCCAGGCGCCCTCGAGCAGCACCACCAGGACGCCGACGACCACGACGTACAGCAGGCCGATGAAGAACATCGTCGTGACCATGCGCGAGGTCAGCCCGCGGTCGGGAGCGAATCGGGTCTGTGTCATGGCTCCTCCACAACGCACCGCCCTTCGCTTCGCGTAGGGCGACGGACTGCGCTGATGCACCGATTGTGCCTCTTATTGCCTATGCATGAGATAAATCCCTGGTCAGTGGGCCAGGGGAGAAATCCAGGTGAGCGTCCCCGCGCAGGGTGCGAGGATCGGGCCATGAGCAGCTTCGATGACCTTGTGGCCGAAGCCGAGGCCGCCCCCACCGAAGGCTGGGACTTCTCCTGGTTCGAGGGGAGGGCCACCGAGGAGCGGCCCTCCTGGAGGTACGCCCATGCCATGGGCGAGCGTCTGCGGCACGCCTCCGCCTCGCTCGACCTCGACACCGGCGGAGGCGAGGTCCTCGCCTCCGCCCCCGTGCTGCCGCCGCTCGCCGTCGCCACGGAAGGGTGGCCGCCGAACGTCGCCAAGGCCACCGCGCTGCTGCACCCGCGCGGTGCGGTCGTCGTCGCCTCCCCGGCGGACGCGCCGCTGCCGTTCGCGGACGAGGCATTCGACCTCGTCACCAGCCGGCACCCGGTGAAGGCGAACTTCGCCGAGATCGCGCGGGTGCTGCGGCCCGGCGGGACGTACTTCGCCCAGCATGTGGGGCCTGCCAGCGTCTTCGAGGTGGTGGAGTACTTCCTCGGTGCGCAGCCGGAGGAAACGAGGAACAGCCGCCACCCCGACCTGGAACGCGCCGAGGCCGAGGCGGCGGGCCTGGAGATCATCGGCCTGCGGGCCGAGCGCCTGCGGATGGAGTTCTTCGACGTCGGGGCGGTCGTGCACTTCCTGCGCAAGGTCGTCTGGATGGTGCCCGACTTCTCCGTGGAGAGGTACCGGCCGCGGCTGCGGGAACTGCACGAGCAGATCGAGGCGGAGGGTCCGTTCATCGCCCACAGCACCCGGCATCTCTTCGACGCCCGCAAGCGCTGACCCCTGGTCCCACAGGTTCACGGGCTAGGCGTGCGCCCCCACCGTCACCTTCCCGATCACCAACTCGGCCCGCGCCTCCAGAACTTCCCCACCCCCCCCCCCCGCCCCCCCACACCCCCCCCCCTCC
>NZ_SRIC01000363.1 GCF_004684775.1 Streptomyces sp. MZ04 | reverse complement strand
GTCGGATATCTCCGCGAGGAGTACGTCCGTCATCGTGCGGCCCATCTCCACGATCGGCTGGCGCACGCTCGTCAGGGGTGGGTCCATGTGGCGGGCGATCGCCGAATCGTCGAAGCCGACCAGGGCCACGTCCTCCGGTATGCGGCGGCCCGCGGTGCGCAGGATCTGGCGGGCGCCCGCCGCCATCACGTCGGAGCCCGCGAAGACCGCGTCCAGGTCCGGCCTGCGGTCGAGCAGCTCGGCCATGGCGCGGCGGCCGCCCTCCTCGGTGAAGTCGGCGGGGGCGATCAGGTCCTCGTCGGGCGGCGTGCCCGCCTCCGTCAGGGCGTCGCGGTAGCCGTCGAGGCGGCGCTGGGCGCCGTACACGTCGAGGCGGCCGGTGATCGTCGCGATGGTGCGGCGGCCGCGGGACAGGAGATGCTTCACCGCCTCGCGGGCGCCCGCGAAGTTGTCGGAGTCGACCGAGGCGAGCGTCTCGTCGGCGGACCTGCGGCCGCTGATCACGGCCGGGATCTCCAGCTGTTCCAGGAGATCGGGCAGCGGGTCGTCGGCGTGGACCGAGACCAGGAGTACGCCGTCCACGCGGTGCGCGGCCAAGTACTGGGCCAGGCGTCTGCGCTCCCGGTCGCCGCCGGCGAAGGTCAGCAGGAGCTGCAGCTCCGTGTCGGCGAGAGCCGCGCCCACGCCGTGGATGATGTCGGAGAAGTACGGCTCGGCGAAGAAGCGCGACTCCGGCTCGGGGACGACCACCGCGATCGAGTCCGTGCGGTTGGCGGCCAGCGCGCGGGCCGCCGTGTTCGGTACGTAGCCGAGCTCGGCCACCGCCTCCTCGACGGCGACGCGGGTGCGCTCGCTGACCCGCGGCGAGCCGTTGATCACTCGGGACACGGTGCCGCGGCCGACCCCGGCACGCGCGGCCACCTCTTCGAGTGTCGGACGTCCCCCGCTGCGGCTCTTGGGCTGACGACTCCCCATCAATGCCTCCCCACCTCGCGCAATCTAACAGCCGGCCATGGTTGCAGGTCGCACACATATACGACTTCCGCCACGGACGGCCCAACTCCCGCCGTCCGGTGCCTTGACACCCCCGAGCCGAGCCGCGACTCTTCAAGACATCACACATGGGAGCGCTCCCACCGTACCTGGCTCTTACACGACCCGCACGTACCCCGCCCCGATCCACACTCCACGCACCGCGATTGACCAAGGGCGGCCGGCACGTCGGAGCAGGAGGACGTAATGCGCTTTTCACCACGCACGTCCCGCAAGGCGGTGGTCTTCGCGGCCGTCGCCGCACTGGGCGCCGGTCTGCTGGCCGGCTGCGCCGAGGACAAGGAGGAGCCCGGCGGCTCCTCGGGCGGAGGCGGCGGAGGCGGCGGAGGCGGCGGAGGCAAGACCACGCTGACCGTCGGAGTGTTCGGGGCTTTTGGTCTGGAAGAGGCCGGGCTTTACAGGGAGTACGAGAAACTCCACCCGGATATCAAGATCAAACAGAACTCCGTGCAGCGCAACGAGAACTACTGGCCCGCGCTGCTCACCCACCTCAGCAGCGGCAGCGGCCTCTCGGACATCCAGGCCGTCGAAGTCGGGAACATCGCCGAACTGACCGGGACCCACTCCGACAAGCTGATGGACCTCGGCAAGGTCGCCGGAGTGCACGAGAACGACTTCCTCGACTGGAAGTGGCGGCAGGGCACCACCGACGACGGCAAGACGATCGGCCTCGGCACCGACGTCGGACCGACCGGCATCTGCTACCGCAAGGACCTCTTCGAGAAGGCTGGCCTCCCCAGTGACCGCGAGGAGGTGGCCAAGCTGTGGGCGGGTGACTGGAACAAGTACCTCGACGTCGGCAAGCGGTACCAGAAGAAGGCACCCAAGGGCACCTCCTTCGTGGACGGCGCGACCGGCGTGATGGCCGCCGTGCACGCCTCCGGCAAGGAGAAGTTCTACGACAAGGGCGGGGAGCTGATCTACAAGGACAGCGCCACGGTGAAGGAGGGCTGGGACATCGCGGCCCAGTTCGCCGAGGCCGGCCTGACCAGCAAACTCCAGCAGTTCCAGCCCAGTTGGGACCAGGCGATCTCCAACGGGGCCTTCGCCACGATCACTTGCCCGCCCTGGATGCTCGGCTACATCAAGGACAAGGCGGGCGACAAGGGCGAGGACAAGTGGGACGTCGCCGCCTCGCCCAGGCCCGGCAACTGGGGCGGCTCCTTCCTCGCCGTACCCGAAGCGGGCAAGAACAAGGAGGAGGCGGCCAAGCTCGCGGCCTGGCTCACCGAGCCCAAGCAGCTCGCCACGCTCTTCGACGAGCGGGCCAGCTTCCCCAGCGCCGACGCCGCGTACGCCCTGCCCGAGGTGAAGGACGCCAAGAACCCCTACTTCGGCAACGCGCCCGTGGGCCAGATCTTCTCCAAGGCCGCCGAGGGCGTGCCGGTCCAGCCCATCGGCCCCAAGGACGGAATCATCTCCCAGTACCTGGCCGACACCGGGATGCTCGGCATCGACCAGAAGGGAACCGCCCCCGACAAGGCCTGGGACAAAGCCGTGAAGACGATCGACAACGCACTGGACCAGTGACCGGGATGACCAGTGACGCACATGCCGCCGCGCCCTCAGAGCGGGAGGAGGGCGCGGCACCCCGCGCACGGGCCGCCACCCTCACCGACCCGGCCGAGGAGCGCCGCAGGGAACGGCGCAGGGAACGACACAGCCGCCGCTACCGCTGGGACGTCAAATGGAGTCCCTACGCACTGATCGCGCCGTTCTTCCTCTTCTTCATCGCCTTCGGGCTCTTCCCGCTGCTCTATACGGGGTGGGCCTCGCTGCACCGCGTGGAGCTGGGGACGCCCACCGACATGGAATGGGTGGGGCTGCGCAACTTCTCGCGCCTCATCGACGACGAGTTCTTCTGGAACGCGCTGCGCAACACCTTCACCATCGGCCTCATCTCGACCGTGCCGCAGCTGCTGATGGCCCTCGGCCTCGCCCACCTCCTCAACTACCGCCTGCGCGGCTCGATGTTCTTCCGCGTCGCGATCCTCACCCCGTACGCCACATCGGTGGCCGCCGCGACGCTGGTCTTCGTGCTGATGTTCAGCCGCACCGACCACGGCATGATCAACTGGGCGCTCGGGCTCGTCGGGGTCGACGCGGTCGACTGGCAGAACGGCGACTGGACGGCGCAGTTGGCGGTCTCCTCCATCGTCATCTGGCGCTGGACCGGCTACAACGCGCTGATCTATCTCGCCGCGATGCAGGCCATCCCGAACGATCTGTACGAGTCGGCCGCGCTGGACGGCGCGAGCCGCTGGCAGCAGTTCCTGCACGTCACGATCCCTTCGCTGCGGCCGACGATCCTGTTCACCTGTGTCGTCTCGACGATCGGGGCGACCCAACTCTTCGGCGAGCCGCTGCTCTTCAGCCAGGGCGCGAGCCCCACCGGCGGCTCCGACCACCAGTTCCAGACCCTGGGCCTCTATCTCTACGAGCAGGGCTGGTTCAACCAGCACCTGGGCCGTTCATCGGCCATCGCCTGGACGATGTTCCTGATTCTCGTGCTGATCGGTCTCGTCAACTGGGCCATCAGCCGCCGGATCCGCAAGAGCGCGTGAGGGGATGACGTGACGACCACTCTGTCCATGCGGTCCCGCAAGCCGGGTACGCCGCCGGAGCCGGGCGCGAAGAGCGCGAGGAACGCGAAGAAGCGGGGCGCCGGCCGCCATCTGCACGGCGGGAAACTGACGTACGCCGTGCTGATCCTCTTCACCATCGGCTCGCTCTTCCCCCTGGTGTGGACGGCGATCGCCGCATCGCGCAACAACACCCGGCTCGCCGAGACTCCCCCTCCCTTCTGGTTCGGCGGCAACCTCTTCAAGAATCTGGAGATCGCCTGGACCGACGCCCATATGGGCACGGCCCTGCTCAACACCCTGGTGGTGGCCGGCACCATCACCATCGGCACAGTGCTCTTCGCCACCCTCGCGGGCTTCGCCTTCGCCAAGCTCCGCTTCAAGTTCCGCAACACACTGCTGCTCCTGGTGATCGGCACGATGATGGTGCCGCCCCAGCTCAGCGTCGTCCCCCTCTTCATGGTCGTGGCGGATCTCGGCTGGACCGATCAGCTGCAGTCCGTCATCCTGCCCACCCTGGTCAGCGCCTTCGGCGTGTTCTTCATGCGGCAGTACCTCAAGGAGGCGCTGCCCACCGAGCTCGTCGAGGCCGCACGGGTGGACGGGGCGAGCAGCCTGCGGGTGATCTGGCACGTGGTCTTCCCGGCCGCGCGCCCGGCGATGGCGGTGCTGGGCATGCTGACGTTCGTCATGGCCTGGAACGACTTCTTCTGGCCGATCATCGCCCTGACCCAGGAGGGCCGGCCCACCGTGCAGGTCGCCCTGGCCGGCCTGGGCCGCGGGCAGATCCCGGACCAGTCCGTGATCATGGCGGGCGCACTCCTTGGCACGCTGCCGCTGCTGATCGCCTTCGTGCTGTTCGGCAAGCAGATCGTGGGCGGGATCATGCAGGGCGCCGTCAAGGGGTAGCTGGCCCTTGTCGGCCGCGGGTGCGTCGTGGCTGGTCGCGCAGTTCCCCGCGCCCCTTCGGGGCGCTACACCTTCCCCCCTTCAACTCCCCTTTCCCCTTCCCGTACAACCCTTGGGAGCGCTCCTATGGCACGTGAGAACCTGCGCTTTCCGCCCGGCTTTCTGTGGGGCGCCGCGACCGCCGCGTACCAGATCGAGGGGGCCGCGCGGGAGGACGGCCGCACCCCCTCCATCTGGGACACCTTCAGCCATACGCCGGGCAAGGTGCTCGGCGGGGACACCGGGGACGTCGCCGTCGACCACTACCACCGGTGGCGCGACGACGTACGGCTCATGGCAGACCTGGGCCTGACCTCGTACCGCTTCTCGGTCTCCTGGCCGCGGGTGCAGCCCACCGGGCGCGGGCCCGCCGTCCAGCGCGGGCTCGACTTCTATCGCGGACTCGTCGACGAACTGCTCGCCCACGGCATCCAGCCGATGGCCACCCTCTACCACTGGGACCTCCCGCAGGAGCTGGAGGACGCCTTCCCCAGCGGATCCCTGGCGGGCGGCGGCTGGCCGGAGCGCGACACCGCGTACCGCTTCGCCGAGTACGCCGGGATCGTGGGCGAGGCGCTCGGTGACCGCGTGGAGATGTGGTCGACGCTCAACGAGCCCTGGTGCAGCGCCTTTCTCGGCTATGGCTCGGGGGTGCACGCCCCGGGCCGCACCGACCCCGTGGCCGCCCTGCGCGCGGCTCACCATCTCAACCTCGCGCACGGCCTCGGCGCCCAGGCGCTGCGCGAGCACCTGCCGGCCCGCGCCCGCATCGGCGTCAGCCTCAACCCGAGCGCGGTGCGCCCGCTCACCGCGTCGGCCGCCGATCTGGACGCACGGCGCCGGATCGACGCGCTCGCCAACCGCGTCTTCACCGGGCCCATGCTCCGCGGAACGTACGACGACGATCTGATCGCCGACACCGCGCACCTCACCGACTGGTCCTTCGTCCAGGACGACGATCTGCGCATCACCCGGCACCCCCTCGACTATCTCGGCATCAACTACTACTCACCCGCCGTCGTCTCGGCCGCCACCGAAGACGCCGCCGGGCCACGCAAGGACGGCCACGGGGCCAGCGAGCACTCCCCCTGGCCGGGCGCCGACGAGCACGTCTGCTTCCACCGGGCGCCCGGTGAACTCACCGCGATGGACTGGCCGGTGGATCCGACCGGCCTCACGGACCTTCTACTTGAGTACACCGCTCAAGCTCCCGGGGTTCCGCTCTACGTGACGGAAAACGGCGCCGCGTACGACGACAAGCCCGGCGAGGACGGCCAGGTCCACGACCCCGACCGCGTCCGCTATCTGCACTCCCACATCGCGGCCGTGCACCACGCGATCCTCGCGGGCGCGGACGTACGCGGCTACTTCCTCTGGTCGCTGCTCGACAACTTCGAATGGGCGTACGGCTACAGCAAGCGGTTCGGCGCGGTCCATGTCGACTACGAGACGCAGGCCCGCACCCCGAAGTCCAGCGCCCACTGGTACGCGAAGCTCGCCGCGAGCGGCGAGCTGCCACGGGAGTACGTCGCCGACTGACCGCACCCAAAAGGGCGCCTCGACCGGGTGGGGGGATGCCGGTCGAGGCGCCGTGGGGGGGGTGGTTGCGTTACTTGTTGTACGCGCCGAACGCCTTCGTGAACGCGAGCGGCTCCTGCTCGATCGACGAACAGGTCGGCTGCGCACCGTTGTCGGCGCCGCCCTCGCACGCCTTGTCGCGGGTCGACGACCACATGGCGAGCCGGCCGATGCCCTTCTCCTCGGCGAACTTCACCAGCTGCGTGGCGTCCTCCACCTTGAAGATCTCGGTGGTGACGTCGTTGACGCCGATCATCGGGGTGACCGCGACCGCCTTCCAGGCCTCCTCGTCGGACAGGCCGAGGGCGCCCTTGATCTGCTTCTGTGTGGCGGTGGCGGCGTCGATGGCGTACTGGCCCATGTCGCCGCTGTAGGAGGGCCCGTAGTCCATCGCCATGATGTTGACGGCGGAGACCTTCACGCCGTTCTTCTTGGCGTCGGCGACGAGGTCGACGCCCGGCTGGGTGAGCCCCTCGGGCATCACCGGCAGCGTGAACGAGACGTCCAGGCCCTCGTGTTCCTTCTGCAGCTGCGCGATCGCCTGCGCACGGCGGGTGTTGGCGGCGGTCTCCGGGAGGGCCGCGCCCTCGATGTCGAAGTCCACCTTCGTCAGCTTGTACTTGTCGATGACCTTGCCGTACGCCTTGGCCAGCGCGTCGGCGCTGTCGCACTTGAGGCCGAGCTCGGATCCCGCGGCTCCGCCGAAGGAGACGCGTACGTCACCGCCCTTGTCCCGCAGGGCTCCGATCTGCGAGGCGACCTTGTCGTCGTCGAGGCCGGTGACGCCGCCCCACAGGGGCTCGCAGCTGCCGCCGGAGGTGATGAAGGCGAGGTTGAACTCCTTCACGCCGGTCTTGTCGGCGGTGTCGACGAGGTCGTATGCAGGGGCGAGTGAAGTGTCCACGAACGGGGCGAACTTGGCGGTGCCCTCGGCCTTGGCGGTGGGCTCGGCAGGGGTCTTGCTGGCCAGCGCCGTCCCGGAGAAGGCGAAGGCGCCGCCGCCGACGAGGGCGGCTGCCGCGAGCCCGCCTATGACCTTGGCCTTGGTGCTTACCGTGCGCCGGTGCGTGGTGCTCATCGCTTGCCTGCCTTAGGGGTGCGGGGGGTGGGTGCGAGCAGCACGTTAGCCCCGCGGGGGCGCGACAATGCGGGCATAGCGGGCGGAGGCTTGGATCTTAGGGTGGGCTTAAGGGGGCGATCGG
>NZ_SRIC01000362.1 GCF_004684775.1 Streptomyces sp. MZ04 | reverse complement strand
TCATGGCCCCCACGTCCACCCCGCCCAGCGAGTCCCCCGCGGTCTCCGCGTTGTGCGCGTGGGCGAGGTGATGCAGGCCGAAGACCGAGTCCATCCCGGTATGCAGTCCTTGAAGATCCTCCGCCTGATTGACCGCCCGCTTGGTGAGGGCGAGGCCGAGCCGCGGCATCTCGGCGATCCGGAGCGCCAACTCCTCGGTCGCCGCCGCGAGTTCCGCCCCCGGCACCACACGGTTCACCATGCCCACCTCGTAGGCCCGCCCCGCACTCATCCGCTCCCCGGTGAACAGGAACTCCTTCGCGATCCGAGGCGGCATCACCCACGGATGGGCGAAGTACTCCACACCGGGAATCCCCATCCGCACCACCGGGTCGGCGAAGAACGCGTCCTGCGACGCGACGATCAGGTCGCAGACCCACGCCAGCATCAACCCGCCCGCCACGCAGGCCCCTTGCACGGACGCGACGACCGGCTTCGGCAGCTCGCGCCAGCGCCGGCACATCCCCAGATAGACCTCGGACTCCCGCGCGAAGCGCGACTCCGCGCCCGCCTTGTCCGAGTGGTCCCACCACAGGCCCGCCTTCCGCTCGAAGGGGAGATGCGCGTCGCGCTCGGGGGTGCCGATGTCGTGTCCCGCCGAGAAGTGCTCGCCGGCGCCGCCGAGCACGATCACCTTCACTTCGGGGTCGTCCGACGCGCGGTAGAAGGCGGCGTCCAGGGCGTAGGTCATCGCGGAATTCTGGGCGTTGCGATAGCGGGGGCGGTTCAGGGTGACGTACGCGACGGGCCCGCGCCGTTCGTAGAGAACGGGCTCGGCGGGCTCGGCGGGCGCGGCGGGCGCGTCGGGCGAGCCGTTCTCGGTGGATTCCAGGGGCATCTATCCAGTCCTTCCCTAACAAGTGTTTGGTAGATTAGCTTGCATGAAGAGCAGCGTCGAGGAGTTCCGGAACGAGGTAAGGGCCTGGCTCAAGGAGCACCTTCGCGGCAGGTTCGCGGAGCTGAAGGGTGCCGGAGGGCCGGGCAGGGAGCATGAGGCGTTCGCCGAACGGCTCGCGTGGGAGCGGCACATGGCCGCGCACGGCTGGACCTGCGTCGGCTGGCCCGAGGAGTACGGCGGGCGGGGCGCGAGCCTGGCCGAGCAGGTCGCCTTCCACGAGGAGTACGCCCTCGCGGATGCCCCGGCCCGCGTCAATCACATAGGCGAGCAACTGCTCGGCCCCACCCTCATCGCGTACGGCACACAGGAGCAGAAGCGGCGCTTCCTGCCGAAGATCGTGGCCGTCGAGGAGCTGTGGTGCCAGGGGTACAGCGAGCCGGACGCGGGGTCCGACCTCGCCAATGTGCGCACCCGCGCCGAACTCCGCGAGGGCGCCTGGGCGGTGGACGGCCAGAAGACATGGACCTCGCTGGCCCATGAGTCCCAGTGGTGCTTCGTCGTGGCCCGGACGGAACCGGGCTCGCGGCGGCACGCGGGCCTTTCGTATCTCCTCGTGCCGATGCAGCAGCCCGGCGTCGAGGTCCGGCCCATCACACAGCTGACCGGCACGAGCGAGTTCAACGAGGTCTTCTTCGACGGGGCGCGGACGGACGCGGCGCATGTCGTGGGCGAGGTGGGGGACGGCTGGCGGATCGCCATGGCCACCCTCGGCTTCGAGCGGGGCGTGTCCACGCTGGGGCAACAGGTCGGATTCCGGCGTGAGTTGGAGGCCCTCATCGCCATGGCGCGGCGCAACGGCACCTTCGACGACCCCTTGATCCGCGACCGCCTCACCCGCTCCTGGATCGGCCTGGAGACCATGCGGGCCACGGCTCTGCGCACGATGGACGGCGTCACGGCGGGTGCGCCGGGGCCCGAGGCGTCCATAGGAAAGATCTTCTGGGCGACGTGGCACCGGGAGCTCGGAGAGCTGGCGATGGAGGTGTGCGGCGGTTCGTCGATGTACGGGGGAGGGATGTACAGGGGAGGGGTGACGTCCGCGGGCGGCACACCGGCGGCCACCGCCGAGCCGTACGAACTCGACGACTGGCAGCGGCTCTTTCTCTTCTCCCGGGCCGACACGATCTACGCGGGGTCCAACGAGATCCAGCGGAACATCATCGCCGAGCGGGTCCTCGGACTGCCCCGGGAGGCGCGGGCCTGAAGCCGGCGTCGCTTTCCCGCTCAGCGGGATTCCGGGCTCACGGGTGGCGGGTGGCTCGACCTACGGTCGGTCGCATCAATCACCGCCCCCTGGAGGAGCCACCATGCTCACGGACCACCGGAGGCAGGAGGCCGCCGGACTGCTGCGCGCCGCCGAGCACGGCAGGACGCCGGTCGACCCCCTCGCCGGTGCCTTTCCGGGGATCGGCACCGAGGACGCGTACGAGATCCAGCTGATCAACATCCAGCGGCGCATCACCGGAGGCGCCCGCGTCAACGGCCACAAGGTCGGGCTCTCGTCCCCGGTGATGCAGCGCATGATGGGCGTCGACGAACCGGACTACGGCCATCTGCTCGACGACATGGAGCTGGCCGAAAGCCGTCCCGTGCCGATCGCCCGCTACTGCGCGCCCCGCGTCGAGGCCGAGGTCGGATTCGTGCTCGGTGACGATCTGCCGGGCGATGGCTGCACCGTCGCCGATGTGCTCGCAGCCACCGAGCGGGTCGTGCCCGCCCTGGAGCTGATCGACAGCCGGATCGCCGACTGGCGGATCACCATCGCCGACACGATCGCCGACAACGCCTCGTCCGCCGGGTACGTGATCGGGGAAGGGCGTGACCCCCGCGATCTCGACCTGCGGGCCGTCGAGGCGCGGCTCACCAGCGGCGGCGAGCTGCTCGCCGAGGGCCGCAGCGACGCGGTCCTCGGTGACCCCGCCGCCTCCGTGGCCTGGCTGGCCCGTACGGTCGCGCGGTTCGGCGTGCCGCTGCGCAAGGGGCATGTCGTCCTGCCCGGCTCCTGCACGCGCGCCGTCGACGTCGAGGCGGGCCGCACGTACACCGCCGAGTTCACCGGGCTCGGTTCCGTATCCCTCTCCTTCTGCTGAGGTGTGTATGACTGTGAAGAAGGCGACCGCCGCCATCGTCGGGTCCGGGAACATCGGGACCGACCTGCTCTACAAGCTCCAGAGGTCCGCGCACATCGAGCCGCGCTGGATGATCGGGGTCGACCCGGAGAGCGAAGGGCTCGCGCGGGCCCGGAAGATGGGGGTCACCGCGAGTCACGAAGGCGTCGACTGGCTGCTCGAGCGCGACGAGACACCGGATCTCGTCTTCGAGGCGACGAGCGCGTACGTCCACCGGGCCAACGCCCCGCGCTATGCCGAACTGGGCATCAAGGCCATCGACTTGACCCCGGCCGCCGTCGGCCCCGCGGTCGTGCCGCCGGCGAACCTCACCGCGCACCTCGACCAGGCCAACGTCAACATGATCACCTGCGGCGGGCAGGCCACGATCCCGATGGTGTACGCCGTCTCGCGGGTCGTCCCCGTCGCGTACGCGGAGATCGTGGCGTCCGTCGCCTCGGTCTCGGCGGGACCGGGAACCCGCGCCAACATCGACGAGTTCACCCGCACCACCTCGCGCGGCATCGAGGAGATCGGCGGCGCCGAGCGCGGCAAGGCGATCATCATCCTCAACCCCGCCGAGCCGCCCGTGATCATGCGCGACACGGTCTTCTGCGCCATACCGGAGGACGCCGACCGGGACGCGATCGCCCTGTCGGTGAAGGAGATCGCGGAGAGCGTGGCGACCTACGTGCCGGGCTACCGGCTGCGCACGGAACCGCAGTTCGACGACCCGTCCCCCATGAACGGCGGGATGGCGCGGGTCGCGATCTTCCTGGAGGTGGAGGGCGCGGGCGACTTCCTGCCGCCCTACGCCGGGAACCTCGACATCATGACCGCCGCCGCCACCAAGGTCGGCGAGGAGTTCGCGAAGGGGATGCAGGCATGAACGGGCCGTACTCCGCAACACTCGACATCCGCGTCACCGACTCCTCGCTGCGCGACGGTTCGCACGCCAAGCGGCACCAGTTCACGGGCGAGGACGTGCGCTCCGTCGTCGGCGCGCTCGACGGCGCCGGCGTCCCCGTCATCGAGGTGACGCACGGCGACGGGCTCGGCGGGTCCTCCTTCAACTACGGGTTCTCCAGGACGCCCGAGCAGGAGCTCATCAAGATCGCCGTCGATACGGCACGGGACGCGAAGATCGCGTTCCTGATGCTGCCGGGCCTCGGTGTGAAGGACGACATCCGGGCGGCGCACGGCCATGGCGCCAGCGTCTGCCGCATCGCGACGCACTGCACCGAGGCCGACATCTCGGTCCAGCACTTCGGCCTGGCACGGGAGATGGGCCTGGAGACCGTCGGCTTCCTGATGATGGCCCACTCCACGACCCCGGAGAAGCTGGCCGCGCAGGGCAGGATCATGGCGGACGCGGGCTGCCAGTGCGTGTACGTCGTGGACTCGGCCGGAGCCATGGTCATGGACGACGTGACCGACCGGGTCGGGGCGCTCGTCGCCGAACTGGGCGGCGACGCGCAGGTCGGCTTCCACGGGCACGAGAACCTCGGCCTGGGGGTGGGCAATTCGGTGGCGGCGGTCCGTGCCGGGGCCCTCCAGATCGACGGCTCGACCCGCCGCCTGGGCGCGGGGGCCGGGAACACGCCGGTCGAGGCGTTCGCCGCCGTCTGCCAGAAGATGGGCATCCGCACCGGCATCGACGTACTGAAGATCATCGACGCGGCCGAGGACGTCGTGCGCCCCGTCATGGACGACGAGTGCCTGCTGGACCGGATGTCCCTGCTGATGGGCCACGCCGGCGTCTACTCCAGCTTCCTCAAGCACGCCTACCGCCAGGCCGAGCGGTACGGCGTCTCCGGCGCGGAGATTCTGCTGCGGGCCGGGGAGCGTCGTCTGGTCGGCGGCCAGGAGGACCAGTTGATCGACATCGCCGTCGAGCTGTCGGCCGGGAAGTAGGGGAGAACGATGTCCGTAGAGAAGACCGAAGAGGTCCGCGTCATCGAGGCCGCCGCCCCGCCCGCCCGGTTCGCCCGCGGCTGGCACTGTCTCGGCCTCGCCGCGTCCTTCCGGGACGGTGCGCCGCACGAGATCGAGGCGTTCGGCACCAAGCTCGTCGTCTTCCAGGGCGCGGACGACGGGCAACTGCACATCCTCAACGCCTACTGCCCCCACATGGGCGGCAACCTCGCCCACGGCACGGTCAAGGGCGACGCCGTCGCCTGCCCCTTCCACGACTGGCGGTGGGCGGGGAACGGGCGGTGCGCCGGGATTCCGTATGCCCGCCGTGTCCCGCCGCGCGCGAAGACCCGCGCCTGGATCTGCCTCGAACGCAACAAGCAGTTGTACGTGTGGAACGACCCGGAGGGGAACCCGCCGCCGCCCGAGGTGACGATCCCCGAGATCGACGGCATCCACGGCCCGGACGCCGGTCAGTGGAGCGACTGGACCTGGAACTCCCTGCGGGTGGAGAACTCCAACTGCCGTGAGATCGTCGACAACGTCGTGGACATGGCGCACTTCTACTACGTGCACTACGCCTTCCCCGAGTACTTCAAGAACGTCTTCGACGGCCATGTCGCCACCCAGTACATGGAGTCGACCCCGCGCCCGGACATCGATCTCGGCACGCTCTCCGCCGAGGGCGGACTGCGCTCCGACGCCTCGTACTACGGCCCCTCGTACATGATCGACAGGCTGTGGGCGGACGTGGGCGGCGGCGTGGAGATGGAATCGGTCCTCATCAACTGCCACTATCCGATCGACGAGAACAGCTTCATGCTGATGTACGGCGCGATCGTCAAGAAGCTGCCCGGCATGACCGACGAGCAGGCCGCCGACGCCGCCAGGCTGACGTCCGACGGGCTCGCGGTCGGCTTCGAGCAGGACGTCGAGATCTGGAAGAACAAGACCCGCATCGACAACCCGCTGCTCACCGAGGAGGACGGCCCGGTCTACCAACTCCGCCGCTGGTACGAGCAGTTCTATGTCGACGTGGCCGACGTCAAGGACGAGATGGTGCGCCGCTTCGAGTTCGAGATCGACACGGAGCGGGCCAACGCGGCCTGGCGCGCCGAGGCCGAGGCGAACCTGGCGGCACGCGCCCGCCGCGAAGGCTCCTGACGTGCTGCGGCCAGTGGAGTGCGCGGCCTGCGGGAACCAGGTCCTGTGCGAGAAGTTCAGCCCCGCGCACACGCAGGTGCAGTGGACGGACGAGGCGGCGGCGGTCTGCCCCCGGATCGGGGAGCGGGTCGCCGCCGGGGAGCTGAGCGCCCGGGTGCGTTCGTGCGACGCGCTGCGCGGGAGCATCGCGGCGGCGGTCGCCTCCGGAGCCCTGGAGGCCGGCCATGGCTGACTCCCGCACGGTGCGCGTCACCGAGGTCGTCCGCGAGACCGCCGACGCCGTTTCCCTTGTCCTGGACGCCCAACTGCCTTACAAGCCCGGACAGTTCCTCACCTTGCGGATACCGGGCGGGGCCGCCCGCTGCTACTCCCTCGCCAGCTCCCCGCACACCGGCGAGCCCATGAAGGTCACGGTCAAGAGGGTGGCCGGAGGGCTCGGCTCCGGCTGGGTCTGCGACCAGGTGTCGGCCGGCGACGATCTTGAGGTGCTCCCGCCGGCCGGCACCTTCACTCCGCGCGACCTCGGCCGGGATCTGCTCCTGGTCGCGGGCGGCAGCGGCATCACGCCGGTCGTCTCGATCACCAAGTCGGCCCTCGCGACGGGCGAGGGCCAGGTGACACTCCTGTACGCCAACCGCGACCAGGCCTCCGTGATCTTCGGGGACGAACTGCGGCACCTGGCCGAGGAGTTCGCGGGGCGGCTCACCGTGCTGCACTGGCTGGAGAGCCTGCAGGGCCTGCCCACGCCCGCGCTGCTCGCCCCGCTCCTCGCGGCCTACGCGGGGCGCACCGCCCATCTCTGTGGTCCCGGCCCCCTGATGGACGCGGCCGAGCAGGCACTGCGCGCGTCGGGCGGCCGGGACATCCACCGGGAGCGGTACTTCTCGCTGGCCGACGACGTCTTCGACACGCCCGCACCGGCTGCCGCCGACGGCTCCGTCACCGCGACCGTCGATCTTGACGGGCAGTCCCATCAGGTGAGTTGGGGCCCGGACACCCTCCTGCTCGACGCGCTCCTCGCGGCCGGGCTCGACGCTCCGTACTCCTGCCGCGAGGGCGCGTGCAGCGCCTGCTGCTGCCGGGTGGTGCGGGGCGAGGTGAAGATGGTCCGCAACGAGGTCCTCGACGAGGAGGACGTCGCCGAGGGGTACGTACTGGCCTGCCAGGCGCTGCCGCTTAGCGGCACCGTGGAGATCGCCTACTCCTGAGTTGCTGCCGGGGTGCTGCCGGCAGGGGTGTGGGCGGGG
>NZ_SRIC01000361.1 GCF_004684775.1 Streptomyces sp. MZ04 | reverse complement strand
GACCACGGAACTATACACAAGGCTATTCGTCGGCAGCGTCAGATGTGTATAAGAGCCAGCGTTTGTCCATGGGCCCCCGCCCAGCCCCCTCGGTACCTTCCGGGGCATGGCCCTACGCCGCACGAGCACCGTCGCCCTCACCGCCCTCGCCCTGGCAGGGGCCTTCGCCATGCCCGCTGATGCCGGCGCAGCGAGGACGTACTACGTCGACTGCCAACGCGGCGACGACAACGCGACCGGCAGCTCCGCCGGAACGGCCTGGCGCAGCCTGGAGAAGGCGAGCGCCCACACCTACGCCCCCGGCGAGAAGCTGCTGCTGCGGCGTGGCACAAGCTGCACGGGGGTGCTGGCTCCCAAAGGTGCGGGTGCGGCCGGCGCCCCCGTGCTGATCGACGCGTACGGAAGCGGAAAGGCCAAGCCCCGCATCCAGGCGAACGGCGCCCGCGCCGCCCTGCATCTCGTCGACACCGAGCAGTGGGAGATCCGGAACCTGGACCTCTCCAACACCGGGCCCGCCACCACCACCGACCGCCGCGCCGGGCTCTACGTCCAGCTCACCGACTACGGCACCGCCGACCACTTCCTCGTCGACGGAGTCGACGTCCACGACGTGAACGGCGCCGACTTCAAGGACCCCGACCCCTCCGGCGGGATACTTTTCGTCGTGCAGGGCAGCACCACCCCCACCCGCTTCAACGACCTCCGCGTCGAGGACTCCACCGTCCGCCACGTCGACCGCACCGGCATCGGCACCATGTCGACCTGGGGCAGCGGCACGGACGCCGACGCCGAACTCCTCTCCAGTGGAGTGGAGTTCGTACGGAACAAGGCCTACGACGTCGGCGGCGACGGCATCGTCATCCACGAGACCCGCAAGGCCCGCGTCGAGCACAACTACGTGGACGGCTTCAACATGCGCTCGGCGGGCTACAACGCGGGGATCTGGGCCTGGGAGTCGCAGGACGCGCTCTACCAGTACAACGAGGTCACCGGCGGCCACGGGACGCGGGACTCGATGGCGTACGACATCGACGGCGGCAACGTCCGCAACACCTACCGCTACAACTACAGCCACGACAACGAGGGCGGTTTCCTGCTCGTCTGCAATGGCGCGGACACCACCAGCGACGGCAACCGCATCCACGACAACATCAGCGTCAACGACCGGAACACGACATCGCCCTACGCCGTGATCTCCGTTGTCTGCGGGGCCGCGACCGACACCCAGGTCTATCGGAACACCGTCGTCACCGACCGCGCCGACACCGCGCTCGTCTCCAACAACGGGCCCACCGGGGTCACCTTCCGCGACAACATCTTCATGGGTGCGGCCGGTGGCGGGTCTCCCATCAACGACACCGTCAGTACCTTCAGCAACAACCTCTACTGGCGGACCGCCCAGCCGCGCGACACGTCCGGCGTCAACGCCGACCCCCGGTTCGTCGACGCGACTCCCGGCGCCCCCGACGACGTACGGCTGAAGAGCGATTCCCCCGCTCGCGGGATCGGTACCGCCGTCGACGACGGGACCACCCACGACTACTTCGGGAATCCCATCCCAGATCCCCCCAGCCTCGGGGCAGATCAGTCCAGTTGAGCCGCGATCGCCGCCATCAGCTCCACCACTCCCCGCGGCCCCTCCACCACCACATCCGCCCGATCGGCCAGTTCCGCCACCTCCGCGCTGCCGCTGCACACCAGCAGGCCGCGCACCTGGTCCGAGCGGAGCTTCTCGACGGCGGCGAAGGCGGGCAGGTCGCCCAGGTCGTCGCCTGCGTAGAGGACTGTCTCGGCGCCCACTTCGCGTACGTAGTCGGCCAGGGCCACTCCCTTGTCCATGCCGGGTGGCCTCAACTCCAGGACCAGGCGGCCCGGTTCGACGATCAGGCCGTGGCGGGCGGCCAGTTCGGCGAGTGGCTCGCGCAGGGCTTCGAAGGCCGCCTGAGGGTCCTGTGCGCGGCGGGTGTGGACGGCGACCGCGCGGCCCTTCTCCTCGATCCAGGTGCCGCGCCAGGCGCCGATCGCGTCGAGGAAGCCGGGGAGTTCGGCGCGGACGGATGCCACGCCGGGGTGCGGATCGGCGGCGTGGACCGTGGAGCTGACCGCGTCCCAGCGTTCGGCGCCGTAGTGGCCGAGGACGACGAGGTGTTCCAGGCCGGGGACGCCCGCGAGGCCGCCGTAGCGGACCGCGACGCCCGCCGGGCGGCCGGTGACCACGGCGACGGAAAGGACCTTCGGCGCTAGCGCGGCGATGGCGGGCACGGCGTCGGGGTGGGCGCGGGCCTGCTCGGGGTCGGGGACGATCGGGGCCAGCGTGCCGTCGAAGTCGAGCGCGATCACGGCACGTTCGGGCCGCGCCAGGAGCGCGGCCAGGCCCTCGCGCCCGGCCGGGGTCACGGGTTCGGGCAGCTCGGGAGAGGGAGAGGACGGCGTGTACACGGGGTCACCCATGGGGCCGACCCTACGCTCAACGCTCCTCGCGCCGGGACTCCCTAACCCGCCGAAGCCGGTTGACGGTCACCGGGTCGTGCGCGAGGGCGCGGGGATCGTCGAGCAGGGCGTTGAGGACCTGGTAGTAGCGGACCGGCACCATGCCGAGCCGTTCGCGGATGGCCCGCTCCTTGGCGCCGGGCCCGGACACCCAGTCCTGCCGCTCCAGGGCGAGGATCGCGCGGTCGCGCTCGGAGAGGCCGGAGAGGTCGGAGAGGCCGGTGTCGGGGAACGTCGCGTCCGGGGTGCGGTCGTCGTCGGTCATGCCCGTCACGCTATTCCGAGTTCGCCTCGGTCGCCGCCTTGGTCTGGATCTGGGTGAGGATCGAGGCCGGATTGCCGTTCGGGTCGACGGCCTTGCCGATGTACTTCTTGACCTCGACGGAGACCCGCGCCCAGGACGTCTTGCCCACCGGGTAGAGCTGCGAAGTGGGCAGCTCCTCCAGGAACTCGGCGAGCTCCTTGTCGCCCTTGTTTCCGGTCATCTGCTGCGCGGCGGAGGTGGTGACGGGCAGCAGGTCGTACTCGCGGGAGAAGTCCAGGACGTTCTTCGTGCTGTAGGCGAAGTCGAGGAACTTGCCGATCTCCTCGCGGTGGCCGTTCTGCTTGAAGGCCATCATCCAGTCGGCGACGCCCATGGTGGCCTTGGCGTTGCCGTTCACGCCGGGCATCGGCACCATGCCGTACTTCACGCCCTTCTTCTCGGCCATCTGCATCAGCGTGGGATGGCCGTTGAGCATGCCCACGTCGCCGCGGGTGAACGCGGCGAAGGCCTCGGCGCGGTCGAGCCTGGCGGGCGGCGTCGGTCCCGTCAGGCCCTTGTCGACCAGCTCGTCCTTCAGCCAGGTGAAGGTCTTCACGTTCTGCGTGGAGTCGATGTCGTACGTGCCGACGTTGTCGGTGTAGCCGCCGCCGCCGCTGAGCAGCCACTGCATGGTCTCGGCCTGCGCCTCCTCCGGGCCGAGCGGCAGGGCGTAGGGGATCTTCACGCCGCGCGCCTTGAGCGCCTTGGCGTCGGCCGCCAGGTCGGTCCAGCTCTGCGGCGGGGTGAGGCCGGCGTCCTTGAAGATCTTCTCGTTGTAGAAGAGGAGGCGCGTGGAGGAGGCGAACGGCATGCCGTACTGGACGCGGTTGACCTCGCCGGCCTCGGAGAGCGGCGCCATGAAGTCGGCCTGGGTGGAGATGGCGAGCAGGTCCTCGGCGCGGTACAGCTTGTTCTGCGCGGCGTAGTCGGCGTACGCGCCGATCTGGGCCATGTCGGGGGCGTTGCCCGCCTTGACCATGTCCTTGACCTTGCGGTCGACGTCCGTCCAGGAGTAGACGCTGACGTCGACCTTGATGCCCGGGTTCTCGGCCTCGAACTTCTCGGCGAGCTTGTCCCAGTACTTCTGGGAGCTGTTGGCCTTGGAGTCGCCGTAGTCGGCGGCCACCAGCTTGAGGGTGACGTCGCCTGAGTCGCCGGGACCGCCGCAGCCGGCGAGCGTCGCCGCCATGCCCAGAGCGGCTACCGCCGCGGTCAGTCCTGTCGCGCGCCGCTGCACAGCTGTTCCCACCCTCGATGATCTACGTGAACTGCGATTTTCCCTCGCGTACGCCCATAAGGTCTACACCACTCCAGTATCGCTTGTGGAACGGCGTACTCCGGACACCCGCCCGATTGCCCGCCCGATTACCCCGCACAAGTGGCGAAGTGGACTAGACCTCTCGCGGGTCACGCGCGAGACTGTCCCCCGTGAAACACGTCATCGCCCTCGATGTGGGCGGCACCGGAATGAAGGCCGCCCTCGTCGGGGCGGACGGCACGCTGCTGCACGCGGCCCGCAGGCCCACCGGCCGCGAGCGCGGGCCCGACGCCGTGGTCGAGTCCATCGTCGGCTTCGCCGCCGACCTGCGCGCCCACGGGATCGAGGAGTTCGGGGAACCCGCCGCCGCGGCCGGCGTCGCCGTACCGGGGATCGTCGACACCGAGCACGGCATCGCGGTGTACGCGTCGAACCTCGGCTGGCACGACGTCCCCCTGCGGAAGCTGCTGAGCCGCAGGCTGGAAGGCGTACCCGTGGCCCTCGGCCACGACGTGCGCACCGGCGGCCTCGCCGAGGGGCGGATCGGCGCGGGCAAGGGCGCCGACCGGTTCCTGTTCGTGCCGCTCGGCACGGGCATCGCCGGGGCCATCGGGATCGGCGGCGGCATCGAGCCCGGCGCGCACGGCTCCGCGGGCGAGATCGGGCACATCGTCGTACGCCCCGGAGGACCGCCCTGCGGCTGCGGCCAGCGCGGCTGTCTGGAACGGCTTGCCTCCGCGTCCGCGGTGAGCCAGGCCTGGGCTGCGGCCAGCGGCGACCCGGAGGCGGACGCCGCGGACTGCGCGAAGGCCGTGGAGTCGGGCGATCCGCTCGCCCTGGAGGTCTGGCAGAACGCCGTCGACGCGCTCGCCGACGGCCTGATCACGGCCCTCACTCTCCTGGACCCGCAGACGCTGATCATCGGTGGCGGTCTCGCCGAGGCCGGGGAAACCTTGTTCACACCCCTGCGGGCCGCGGTCGCGGCACGCGTCGTCCAGTTCCAGACGCTGCCTCAGATCGTGCCCGCGGCCCTCGGCGACACCGCCGGGTGCCTGGGCGCGGGCCTGCTGGCCTGGGACCTCGTCCACCAGAAGTCCGACCCCACGGAGGTAACCGCCTGATGGCCACTAGCAAGGTGCTCGCCGGTGCTCAGGTGGTGTTGCCCACCGGGACGCTCACGGACGGCCGAGTGATCGTCGACGGTTCGCGGATCGCGGGGAGTACTCCCGCCGACGCGGAGACGGTCGACCTCACGGGTCACTGGGTGGTCCCCGGTTTCGTCGACATCCACAACCACGGCGGCGGCGGTGCCTCCTTCACCTCCGGCACCGTCGACGACGTACTGAAGGGAGTCCACACCCACCGGCTGCACGGCACCACGACCGTCGTCGCATCGACCGTCACCGGCGAGATGGACTTCCTCGCCCAGCGGGCCGGGCTGCTCTCCGAACTCGCCGAGCAGGGCGACATCGCCGGCATCCACTTCGAGGGCCCCTTCATCTCCCCGTGCCGCAAGGGCGCGCACAGCGAGGCCCTCCTGCGCGACCCGGACCCGGCCGACGTACGCAAGCTGATCGACGCGGCGCGCGGGCAGGCGAAGATGGTCACGCTCGCCACCGAACTGCCGGGCGGCATCGACTCCGTACGCCTGCTCGCCGAGCACGGCGTGATCGCGGCCATCGGCCACACGGACGCGACGTACGAGCAGACGGTCGAGGCCATCGACGCGGGCGCCACCGTCGCAACGCACCTCTACAACGCGATGCCCGCCCTCGGCCACCGCGCTCCGGGACCGATCGCCGCCCTCCTGGAGGACGAGCGGATCACCGTCGAGCTGATCAACGACGGCACGCATCTGCACCCCGCCGCCTTCGAGCTCGCGTACCACCACGCGGGTGCGGGGCGCGTCGCCCTCATCACGGACGCGATGGACGCGGCGGGCTTCGGCGACGGGCGCTACATGCTCGGCCCGCTGGAGGTCGAGGTGAAGGACAGCGTGGCGCGGCTCGTCGAGGGCGGCTCGATCGCGGGCTCCACGCTCACCCAGGACCGCGCGTTCAAGCGCTCGGTGACCATCGACGGCCTCGCGGTCGGCGACGTCGTGCGCGCCATCTCCGCCAACCCGGCCAAGCTGCTCGGGATGTACGACAGGGTCGGCTCGCTGGAGCCCGGCAAGGACGCGGATCTGGTGGTCCTGGACGCGGACTTCGACCTCAAGGGCGTGATGCGCAAGGGCGAATGGGTGGTTGAGCCCTTTTAGCCCCAACTCGGGTGATTCAGCCTGCCGTTGAGCGCAAGGCGGTTGGTCCGGCCTCTGGGCCAACCGCCTTCTGTTTGGCATGATCAGACGCCGAATACGACCGAACGTGACCGTTCCCGGGGGTGGTACCAGTGATCCTGACCGTCACGCTGAACACCGCCCTGGACATCACCTACCAGGTCCCCGCCCTCACCCCGCACGCCTCGCACCGCGTCACCGAGGTCATCGAACGCCCCGGCGGCAAGGGCCTGAACGTCGCCCGCGTCCTCGCGGCCCTCGGCCACGACGTGACGGTGGCGGGCCTGGTGGGCGGCGACACCGGCCGCACCCTGCGCGACCGTCTCGCGCACGAGCCGCGCATCACCGACGCGCTGCTGCCGGTCGCGGGGGCGACCCGCCGCACGATCGCCGTGGTGGACGCGACGACCGGCGACACCACACAACTCAACGAGCCGGGGCCGCAGGTCTCGCCCGCCGAATGGGCCGCGTTCCAGTCCTCCTACGAGGAGCTGCTGCGCGAGGCGTCCGCCGTCGCGCTGTGCGGCAGCCTGCCGCCGGGTGTGCCGGTGGGCGCGTACGCCGTCCTGATCCGCGCGGCCCGCGCCGCCAAGATCCCCGTCCTCCTGGACACCAGCGGCGAGCCGCTGCGCCGCGGCGTCGCCGCCCGCCCCGACATCGTCAAGCCGAACGCCGACGAACTCGCCGAGCTGACCGGCTCCCACGAGCCCGTCCAGGCCACCCGTGACGCCCGCAGGCGCGGCGCGCACACGGTGGTGGCATCACTGGGCGCCCAGGGCCTCCTTGCGGTCACCCCCGACGGCACCTGGCAGGCGCTCCCGCCGGCCCACGTCCACGGCAACCCGACGGGCGCGGGCGACTCGGCGGTCGCGGGCCTGCTCTCCGCCCTGGTGGAGGATCTCCCCTGGCCGGATCGTCTGGCCCGGGCCATAGCGCTGTCGGCGGCGACGGTGGCCTCTCCCGTGGCGGGCGAGTTCGACCCGGCTACGTACGAGGAGCTGCTGGGGCGGGTGAAACCCACCCCTGACCGCCCCTGACTACCCC
>NZ_SRIC01000360.1 GCF_004684775.1 Streptomyces sp. MZ04 | reverse complement strand
GGGCTTGGGGGCGGGTGTTCGATACGTTGATCCGTCACGTGCCGATCCGTCACGTGCCGAGATCTTGGAGGACTGTTCAGATGGCCGTACGCAAGGCCGGGCGCATCGTCGCCGCGGTGGCCGCCACCGCACTCGTCGCCGGGGGCGCAGCCGCCTGTGGGCCCGAGGACCTCACGGGCGGGGGCGGCGACAAGGGGTCGGCCACGGCCTCGGCTTCGGAGTCCGCGTCCCCCGCGGGACCCGAGGCGAAGGAGCCCCCGGCGGGCACCGACGCGCTGGCCAAGGTCCCCGCCACCGTGAAGGGCGGCGTGATCACGGTCGGCGACCCGGATGCCGCGCACGTGGTCAAGTTGTACGAGGACCCGCGCTGCCCCATCTGCAAGAAGTTCGAGGAGACCGGTGCGCGGGCCCTGGTGAAGCCGGTGGCCGAGGGCCGGGTGAAGGTCGAGTACACGCTCGCCTCGTTCCTCGACAACAACCTCGGCGGCCACGGCTCGGTGAACGCGGCGAACGCGCTGCGGGCGTCCGTGGAGGCGGGCAAGTTCCCGCAGTTCCACGCCGCGGTCTTCGCCAACCAGCCCGAGAGCGAGACCGAGGACGCGTACACCGCTGCCTTCCTGCTGAAGATCGCCGACAAGGTGGACGGTCTGCGGGGCGCCGAGTTCGACAAGGCGGTGAAGAACGTGACGTACAAGAAGTGGGTCGGTGAGGCCATGCAGGCCTTCACCGACGACGGCATGCAGGGCACGCCGACCGTCCTCATCGACGGCGAGAAGGTGGAGGGCAACGTGCTGTTCGACGAGGCCGCGTTCTCCAAGAAGCTCAAGGCTTCCGGGATTTCCTGATCCGCATCTCCTGATCCGACGGTGCTGCGGGAAATCCCCGTGCGGCTGCCTCACCCCCGCGGGGTCGTGGCTTCTCGCTGTGGTTCGTCAGCTGTCCGGGACTAAGTCCTGGTCTTGCACAACGAGCATCACTGGCGGTGATGCAGCGTTTGCGTCCAGCCCCATCCGAGGGTTTCCGGGTGGGGCAGGGGCCGTTGACTCGACCCCGCGTCGCCACAACTCCCACGCTCTGGCGCGGATGTTGCGGGAGCTGTTCCGGTCTGCGTGGTCAACGAATCCGCAGTTCCGGCAGACGAAGAGGGCCTGGGAGACCCGGTTCGCTTTGTCGATGTGTCCGCATTCGGCGCAGGTGCGGGAGGTGTACGCGGGATCGACATGCACGACCGGCACCCCGGCCTTGCGAGCCTTGTACGCGATGAACGCCCCCAGCTGGGCGAAGGACCAGCTGGAGTGGGTGGCCCGTTGGGGCTTGCGAAGCCGTACCCGCTCGCGGATGCCCGTCAGGTTTTCCAGGGCGATTCCGCGACCGGTGCGTTCTGCCTCGGCCACCACATGTTTCGCGATCTTGTGGTTGATGTCTCTCGCCCGCCGGGCCTCCTTGCGACGCCGCTTCTGCATGCGGCGCTTGGCGGACGGGGTGTTCTTCTTCTGCAGTTTCGCGCGCAGGCTGCGTTCGCGAAGGCGGCCGCGGTTGAGTTCACGCCCGGCCATGATCTGACCATCGCTGGTGGTGGCGATGTTCGCGATACCCAGATCGATCCCCAGGAAGTCGACCGGATCATTGTTCAACGGCGCTGCGGGCACCTCGCAGATGGCGTTCAAGAACCACATGCCGTCGCGCTCCAGCAGGTCCGATTCACCCTTGCGGTACAGGGCGAGCGTGGCCAGCTGCTCGGGCGAGGTGGTGAACGCCACGTGCTTCATCCGGCCGCCAGTGGTCCAGATGGACACCGTCCGTTCGGTGGTTTGCCACGAGAGCATCCGGTCGTCGTAGGGCTGGGCGCCCTGGGGTCGGAAGGCAATGGGTTTCTCGGTGGCCCGGCGGTAGCGCTTCGAGCCGGGGCGGCCCAGGTTTCCGGCCTTCAGGTTGCCCTTGAGGGTGGCGTAGGCGTCACAGGTCTTCTTGATCACGTGCTGGGTGGCCTGCGCCCCCAGTCGCCACCGGTCCTTGACCTGCCCATAGGTGTGCTTGCGCAGAGCGAAGTTCTTGAACTCCCCGCGCTCGAAGGCGACCTCACCCACCCATGACGCGGCCTCGTTGCATGCCTGCAGGGTCGCCTCAAGCGCCGCCGCCTGTGCGGGCGTCGGTAACAGCTTGACCTGCACAACCAGCTTCACGATCACCGAATGTATACACCCGTACGGCCCTCCACCGCATGTTCCCGGTACATCACCCCATCGGGTGAACGTGGTGTTGTGTGGGATGCACGGCATCTACCTGGAGGACCTGTACGTACGGCCGGAGGCGCGCGGCGGCGGGTACGGCAAGGCGCTGCTGACCGAGCTGGCGCGGATCTGCGTGCAGCGGGGCTATGAGCGCCTCGAGTGGTCCGTGCTCGACTGGAACGAGCCGTCGATCAACTTCTACAAGTCCCTCGGTGCGCTGCCGCAGGACGAGTGGACGGTTTACCGGCTGACCGATGGGGCGTTGGCCGAGTTGGGGTCCGCCGGCGAGTAGCGGACCCACCGGCTTTTGGTCAGGGGATCAGTACGACCTTGCCCGTCGTGCCCCGGCTTTCCAGGGCGCGGTGCGCGGCCGCCGCCTCCGACAGGGGGAAGCGCTGGACGGCGGGGGTGAAGTGGCCCCGCGCCGCCTCGGCGAGGGCGGCGAGCTCCAGGGTGCGGACCGGGTTGTCGCCGCCGGCCTTCTGCATCATCGCCGGGCCAAGGACGTTGACCTGGGTGATGCCACGGGCCGCGAGCTCCTCTTCGGTGAACGTCAGGGGCTCGCCGTCGTGCAGGCCCTTGCCGGACCAGCCGAAGACGATGTGGGTGCCGCCGGGGGCGAGGAGGTCCACGGCGGCGCGGCCCGCGTCGCCGCCGACTCCGTCGAAGACGACGGTGGCACCGGGGGTGTCGAGGCTCTTCAGGTACGTACGCACCTCGTCCGGCCACGCCGGGTTCTTGTAGTCCACCGCCAGGTCCGCGCCGTTCGCCTCGACCATGGCCGTCTTCTCCGGGCCGCCCGCGAGGCCGATGACGGTGGCGCCCCGGTGCTTGGCGTACTGGACGAGGAGCGTGCCGATGCCGCCCGCCGCCGCGGGGATCACGGCCACGGAGCCGGGGGCCAGGTCGGCGAACTGCAGAATGCCCATCGTCGTACGGCCCGTGCCGATCAGGGCGACGGCCTCCGCGTCGTCGAGGCCCTGCGGGATCTCGTGCAGGCGGGCGGCCTCCGTGACGGTGAGCTCGGCGTAGCCGCCGGGGACGAGGCCGATGTGGGCGACCGCGCGTCTGCCGAGCCAGGCAGGGTCGACTCCCTCGCCCACGGAGTCGACCGTGCCCGCCACTTCGCGGCCGGGGATCGTGGGCAGCGGGGGCAGTTCGGGGAGCGGGCCCTTGCTGCCTTCGCGGATCGCGGTGTCCAGGAGGTGCACGCCGGCCGCCGTCACGGCGATGCGGACCTGGCCGGGACCCGGTACCGGGTCCGCCGTCTCCTCGTACGTGAGGTTCTCGGCCGGGCCGAAGGTGTGCAGGCGGATGGCGTGCATGGTGGGCTCCTGTCGGTGGTGGCTTTCCTGGTTCTGGCCTGGTTCTGGCCTGGTTCTGGGCCAGTTCTGGCTGTTCTTTCGCCAGCCTCTTACCTCAAGCGGACTTGAGGTCAAGCCTTGCCGGGGTGAGCGCGAGCGTCACCGCCTCGAGCGCGCTGTTGAAGGAGACCTCGGAGAGCAGTCCGGGCGCCGCCACCTGGTCGCCCGCCAGGTAGACGCCGTCGCCGCGGTCGATCGCCGGACGGTCGCGCCAGTCGGGGAAGCCCAGGTCCATGAGGTGCTCGAGGCGGGTCGAGCCGTCCGCCTTGGACTCGTCGGGGGAGAGCGGGATCTGGGCCTGGACGAGCTCCTGGCCGGCGGGGGCCAGGCTGCGGTCCTGGGTGGTGAACCGCTCGACCCAGCCGGTCCCGTCCAGGTCGGAGACGGCGAAGAGGTCGCCCTTGCGGGAGCGCAGGGCCAGGTCGACGAGGGTGGTGCGGGCGCTGGTCGACTGGAGGGAGTCGTCGCGCAGGAGATGGCGGGCCGCGGGGAGCGCGGTGGTGACGACGACGGGTCCTTCGGCGGTCAGGGCGCCGGGGTCGTCGACGCGGGACAGCGACTCCACGCGTACGCCCAGGTTTCGCGGTGGGGTCCGTTGTGGGCCTTCTCCGGTACGACGGCCGGGGTGCGCCGGATGTGACATCGGGGCGCCTTGTCAGTGGCGGGGTGCACGATGGGGGAATGGGACGACAGGGTGCGGCAGTGGTGAAGAAGGCTCGGCGGCCCGAGGTCCGGCTGCCGGCGCTCCGGGCGTTCGAGGAGGGCGAGTTGTCGCCCGACGGGGACTACGACGGGGTGGAGTTCCGGGACCTCGACCTCGGCGGTCAGGACGGCGGGGGAGCGCTGTTCCTCGACTGTGCGATGACGGGGTGCGGGATGACCGAGACGCGGCTGAGCCGGGCCCGCTTCGTGGACTCTGTGCTGACGGAGCTGAGGGGGGTCGGCACGGAGCTGGTGGAGGCGTCGCTGCGGGACGTCGAGGTGGTGGACGCGCGTCTTGGGGGCGTCCAGCTGCACGGGAGTGTGCTGGAGCGGGTCGTCGTGCGGGGCGGCAAGATCGACTATCTGAACCTGCGGAAGGCGCGGTTGAAGGACGTCGTGTTCGAAGGGTGCGTGCTGGTCGAGCCGGACTTCGGGCAGGCGGCCCTCGAGCGGGTGGAGTTCGTGGACTGCGCGTTGAAGGGGGCGGACTTCAGCGGCGTACGTATGAAGGATGTCGACCTGCGGTCGGCGGCGGAGGTGGACATCCTGCGCGGGATCGACTGCCTGGCCGGTGCGGTGATCAGCACGGCCCAACTCCTCGACCTGGCCCCGGCGTTCGCGGCGCAGGTGGGGGTGCGGGTGGAGTAGCTACGCCGGAGGCACACGGGGGTAGCGGGACTGGAGGGTCCAGATCGCCGGGTTGTCGGCCAGGGAGTCGTGGAGGTCGGTGAGGTCCGCCAGGAGGTCCTGGAGGAAGTCACGGGCCTCGCGCCGCAGCTCCGTGTGGGAGAACGTCAGCGGGGGGTCCTCCGCCCGCATCCAGTCCGCCTCGATGTCCACCCAGCCGAACCGCCGGGTGAACAGCATCCGGTCGCTGGACTCCGTGAAGTCCAGTTCCGCGTACTGGGGACGGGAGGCCCGGCTCCCCAGCGGATCCTGGTCCAGCGTCTCGACGATGTCGCACAGCGCCCACGCGAAGTCGAGCACGGGAACCCATCCCCAGGCTGTGGACAGCTCCCGGTCGGCCTTGGTGTCCGCCAGGTACACATCCCCGCAGAAGAGGTCGTGGCGCAGCGCCCGGACGTCCGCCCGGCTGTAGTCCAGCTGCGGAGGATCAGGGAAGCGGCGGGAGAGCGCGTAGCCGATGTCGAGCACGGGGTCGATGGTGTCACGGCCGGGCGGCGGCGCGGTCCGCGGCCGTCAGGTCAGGTCAGGTCAGGTCGGGTCAGGTCAGGCCGGGTCAGGTCAGGTCAGGTCGAGTCAGGTCGGGTCGGGTCAGGGCAGCAGTCGCTGCTCCTTCGCCACGGCCACCGCGCCCGCCCGTGTGTCGACGCCCAGCTTGTCGTAGATCCGGCCCAGGTGGGTCTTCACGGTGGCCTCGCTGATGAACAGGGCGCGGGCGATCTCCCGGTTGCCCAGGCCCTGGGACAGCTGGCCGAGGATGTCGCGTTCGCGGTCCGTGAGGGTGGGGTGCGGGGCGCGCATCCGGGCCATGACGCGGGAGGCGACCGGGGGCGAGAGCGCGGTGCGGCCCTGGGACGCGGCGTGGATCGCGGAGAACAGCTCCTCGGGGCGTTCCGCCTTGAGGAGGTAGCCGGTCGCGCCCGCCTCGATGGCCCGGGTGATGTCCGCGTCCGTGTCGTAGGTCGTCAGGACCAGTACGTGGGGCGGCTCGGCCGACGCCGCGGTGATGCGGCGGGTCGCCTCGACGCCGTCGATGCCCTCGCCCAGCTGCAGGTCCATCAGGACCACGTCCGGCGTCAGCTTCGCGGCCAGGGCCACCGCCTCCTCGCCCGTGCCCGCCTCGCCGACCACCTCGATGTCCGGCGCGCTGCCAAGCAGGGCAAGGAGACCCGCGCGTACGACGACGTGGTCGTCGCAGACCAGGAGGCGGACGGGCGGTGTGGTCGTCATGAGGTCTCCAAGGGGGGCTCGAGCGGGGGCTCCAGAGGGATCGACACGGAAAGGACCGTGCCCTCGCCCGGTGCCGACTCGATCGTCAGTGTGCCGCCGAGCTGGCCCGCCCGCGCGCGGATCGCGGGAAGGCCGTGGCCCCGTACGCCGGTGCTCCTAGAGGCGGAAGGATGGAAGCCCCTGCCGTCGTCCGCGACGTCCAGGACCACCTGGTCGTCCAGGAACGTCAGGGTCAGCGCCGCCGTGCTCGCCTCCGCGTGCTCGCGTACGTTCGCCAGCGCGCCCTGCGCGATACGGAGCAGCGCCGAGCCGACCCGGTCCGGCAGCGGCACCGGGCCGCCCTCCGCGTGGAAACGCACCGTCAGGCCCGCGTCCGACTCCTGTTCCGCGAGCGCGCGCAGCGCCTGGGTCACACCGCCGCCGTCCGCGAGGTCGGCGGGCGCCAAGTCCTGCACGAACCGGCGGGCTTCGGCGAGGCCGCGTTCGGTGATCGATTCGGCGGTACGGACGTGGGTGCGGGCCTTGGCCGGGTCCGCGTCCCAGACCCGGTCGGCGGCCTGGAGCAGCATCTGCTGGCTGGACAGGCCCTGCGCGAGGGTGTCGTGGATCTCCATGGAGAGGCGCTGGCGCTCGGCGAGCGTGCCCTCGCGGCGTTCGGTGGCGGCCAGTTCGCGGCGGGTGCGGATGAGGTCGTCGATGAGTGCGCGCTGGCGGGCGGCCTGGCGCTGCATGTACAGGAAGACGGCGCTGGCCACCGCCGCCCACGCGGGCGGCGCGAACAGCAGGTTCGGGTCGAAACGGCCCGCGAGCTCGAGCTGCGCGGTGACCACGAAGGCGGTCAGGACGGCCACCAGGACCAGCGCGGCGCGCGGCGGCAGCGTACGGAGCCCGGTGTAGAAGAGCGGCACCGCGCACCACGCGAAGCTCGGTGCGAGGAGGACGAGCACGCCCCAGGCCGCCACGACGAGGGTCAGCCAGGCAAGGCGGTGCGGGGTGGGGCGGGTGCCGAGCGAGGGGCCGAGTACGTAGAGCAGCGCGAGGGAGACGGAGAGCGCGATGATCCACGGGGTGCGGGGCTCGCCGGGGTGACGGAGCAGGAAGCGGGCCAGCGAGGCGGCCAGGAGGAGGAAGAACGCCGTGTGCATGACGGCTGCGAGCCAGCGGG
>NZ_SRIC01000359.1 GCF_004684775.1 Streptomyces sp. MZ04 | reverse complement strand
CCACGGAGATCGCCCGGTACCCGGCGTGGACGCCCACGCGCTGCGCACCGCGCGCGGTGACTTCGCCACCCTGGACGCCCGCCCGGCCGGCGAGGCCAACGGCACCGTCCTGCTGCTGCCCGGGTTCACCGGCAGCAAGGAGGACTTCATCGCCCTCCTCAGGCCCATCGCGGACGCCGGGTACCGGGCGATCTCCGTGGACGGCCGTGGGCAGTACGAGAGCACAGGGCCCACGGACGACGAATCGCCGTATGCCCAGGACGAGTTGGCCAAGGACGTACTCGCCCAGGCCGCGGCGATCGGCGGCCGGCCCCACCTCCTTGGCCACTCCCTCGGCGGCCACATCGCCCGCGCGGCGGTCCTGAAGACCCCCGGAGAAGACACCTTCGCCTCGCTCACCCTCATGTCATCAGGGCCCGCCCAGATCTCCCCCTCGCAGCAGGCCCGCGCCAAAATGCTGACCGACGCCCTCGCCGTGCTGTCCATGGCCGAGGCCTGGGAGGCCATCCAGGCCCAGGACCCGCCGGAGGACGCGGACGTCGACGGCAACGGCGCCCTCCGCGAGCGCTGGCTGCGGCACAGCCCCGCCCAGCTCATCGCCACCGGCAAGCAGCTCTGCGCCGAGCCCGACCGCGTCACGGAACTCGCCGCCGCGCCGCTGCCCAAGCACGTCATCTCGGGCGAGCGCGACGACACCTGGCCCGTCCCCTGGCTCGATGACATGGCGGACCGCCTGCGCGCCCACCGCACCGTCATCACCGGCGCCGAGCACTCCCCCAACACCGACCGACCGGAGGAGACCGCCGCCGCCCTCCTCGCCTTCTGGGACCGGAGCACCGGCGGCTGAGCGGCCGGGCATCGGCGCCATCAGGACAGCCACGTACTACGGGCCTAGCCTGAAAGTGCTCCGTACGGCCATCACAGGAGGCAGGCGTCATGACATTCGTCCAGGTCATCGACTGTAAGACAGATCAAATCGACGCGCTGAACAAGGTGATGGACACCTGGGTCGAAGCCACCAAGGGCAAGCGGACGGCCACCCACGCAATGATGGGCCGGGACCGCTCCGACTCCACTCACCTGATGGAAATCGTGGAGTTTCCGTCCTACGAGGCGGCGATGGCGAACTCGCAGCTGCCGGAGACGGACCGGATCTTCCGGGAGATGGTCGCACTCTGCGACGAGGCGCCGTCGTTCACCGATCTCGACGTGCTGCGCGACGAGCAGCTGAACAAGAGCGTGGTCAGCGGCTTCTTCGAGGAAGTGGTGAACAAGGGCAACACCGACGCGATGGACGGGATGTGTACCGCCGACTATCGGGAGCACGACCCGTCGCAGCCCTCCTATGACGCGGGTCTGGCGGAGGTCAAGATCTCGAACCGGGAGATCATGGAGGGGTTCCACCCGACGGCCACCGTGGAGAGCCTGATGGCCGACGGCGATCTGGTGTGCGCACGGTTCTCGTTCAAGGGCCGCCACGTCGGCCCGTACCAGGGCCTGGAAGCGACCGGCCGCGATGTCGCCGGCACCGGCCACGCGACCTTCCGCTGCAAGGGCGGCAAGATGGCGGAGAGCTGGTGGAACGTGGACGACCTCGGCCTCATGCAGCAGCTGGGCGTGGTCGAGAGCTGACCCGCCCCGACTCGCCACACACGCCGGCTTCTCAGTACTGCGTCTGCAGATGCTCCCAGAAGCCGTCCCGCAGCGCCCTGCGCAGATCGGACTGGCCCCGCAGCGAGTACGCGAGCAGCTTCTCCGCCTCCACCAGGAGTTCCTGGTCGACCGACCCGGGCAGATAGGGGTGCCCGGGCAGCAGGTCCACCAGCGCGTCGCGCCCCCGCGCGGCCAGCCACTTCGCGGCGATCTGCGCGCCCACGAAACGGACGTCCTCACGTGAGGGCCGGGGCGTGCCCGCGGTCTCGTACGTCGTGACGGTGCGCCGCGACACGTACGGCTTGAAGAACTCGAGGTCGAACGTGCGCTGACTGTCGACCTCCCACAGCAGCGGCTCCGCCTGATTGCGGCCGTCGGACGCCTCGATGCCCCACAGGTGCACCCGCGCGCCGTACCCCTGCGCCGCCTCCACCGCCGAGACCAGGTCCTCGTCGCCCCCGATCAGCGCCGCGTCGCTGATGGCGCGATGCCGGGCCAGTGACTCCAGGTCGGTCCGGATGAGGGAGTCGACGCCCTTCTGCTGGTTGTTTGCGTTGAGGTTGCCCAGGCGGACCTTGACGTCCGGGAGCTCCGCGATCGACTGCTGCTCCACCGTGTGGATGCGGCGCCGCGCACCGTCGTACCAGTAGACGCGCAACAGCCTGCTGTCCGCGAAGATCGTGCGGGCCTTGTCGATGAACGCCTCGATCAGGCCCTCCGCGTCCAGGTCGAAGGCCCGCCGGTCCTCCGTGCCGACCGCGAGCCGTCCCGCCGCCGCGTACACATACCCCGCGTCGACGAAGATCGCGTGGGTCGACGGCGTCTTCGCCACCTCGGCGAGCATCCGCTCGAGAAGGCTGTTGGCGCGCTCAAGCTGGGCTCTGATCTCGGTTTCCTCGTCCATTGGTGCACATTGTCCCGCTGGTCACGCTGCGAACACAACCGGTCTCGCTACTCATGAGTAATTAGGCTGTCGAAAAATTTCCTTAGCGTAGGGAATGTTTGCATGGGGCAACCCGTTGTACCCCTTGGAACGCGGGACACCGATGCCCCGCGCTCCGCTCACTCCAGTAGTTCTCCTTCAGGAGGATGACCAGACGAAGGGAGAAGCCTTATGCGCTTCGAAATCATGCGACTCGACGACGTCGACGGCGCTGCCGTGGACCGGACCGTCGTAGACGCCGCCTCCGTCAATCGGATCGTGCAGCAGGCCGCAGCGATCGGCCAGCGCATCTATATCCGCCCGGCCGAATCCCCGGCCTCGTAACGCAGACGTCGAAGGGCCCCCGTACTCCACTGAGTACGGGGGCCCTTCGCATGCCGGGTCCGTCCGCTAGCTGCCCCGGATCACCTGGGTCACGCCGTTGATGATCTGCTGCACCGCGATCGCGGAGAGCATCATGCCCGCGAGCCGGGTCACGAGGACCACGCCGCCGTCCTTGATGACGCGGATGATCAGCAGCGAGTAGCGCATCACCAGCCACAGCACCACGTGCATCGCCACGATCGCCGCCCAGACGGAGAGCTGCGTACCGAAGCTGTCGGCGTTCTGCACGGCGAGGATGACGGAGACGATCGCGCCGGGTCCGGCGAGCAGCGGCATGCCGAGCGGCACGAGGGCGACGTTGACGTCCTTGGTCTGCTTCGGCTCGTCCGTCTTGCCGGTGAGCAGGTCGAGCGCGATGAGCAGGAGCAGCAGACCGCCAGCGATCATCAGCGCGGGGACGGAGACATGCAGGTAGTCGAGGATCTGATGGCCCAGGAGCCCGAAGACCGCGATCACGCCGAAGGCGACGCACACGGCCTGGAAGGCCATCTTCTTCTGCACCTTGGCGGGTCGGCCGGAGGTGAGTCCGAGGAAGATCGGGGTGATCCCAGGGGGATCCATGATGACAAAAAGGGTGAGGAAGAGAGAGCCGAAGACGGCGACGTCGAACACAGTGATGGCCTTGCAGAGAGAGTCGTACGACAGCGCCGCGCGGAAGGGCGACGGCGAAAAGGTGGAAGTGAGGACTACGCGGTGGGGCGTCCGCCCGCGCCCGGCACCGGGAACGCCCCGGTCGCGCGGCGCGTGATCTCCCCGTAGATCTCGGGGTCGGTGGTGAACTCCCCGAGCACGCACGTCTTGCGGCTGCCGTGGTAGTCGCTCGACCCGGTGGCAAGCAGGCCGAGGTCCGCGGCGAGGCCGTGCAGCCGGGTGCGGGTGGCCGGGTCGTGGTCCATGTGGTCGGCCTCGATGCCGTCGAGACCCGCCGCGGCGAGCTCCGCTATCGCGGCCTCGCGCACGACCTGGCCGCGCTTGACGGCCGCGGGGTGCGCGAAGACGGTGACGCCGCCCGCAGCCTTGACCAGGCGGATCGCGTCGAAGGGGTCGAGCTCGTGCTTCTCGGCGTACGCGCGGCCGCCGTCGGCGAGCCAGTCGGGCGTGAAGGCGTCCGAGACGCTGCGTACGACGCCCAGTTCCACCAGGGCCTCGGCGATGTGCGGGCGGCCGACGGAGCCGTCGCCCGCGATGCGCGCCACCTGCTCCCAGGTGACGGGGACGCCGAGCTCCTGGAGCTTGCCGATCATCGTCTTCGCGCGCGGCACCCGGTCGTCGCGCACGAGCTCGCGCTCACGGGCGAGCTCCGGCTCGTCGGGGTCGAAGAGGTAGGCCAGCATGTGCAGGCCCACGCCGTCGAGGCGGCAGGAGAGTTCGGCCCCGGTGACCAGCGTCAGACCGGCGGGCAGGGCCGCGACGGCTTCCGCGTACCCGCGGGTGGTGTCGTGGTCCGTGAGCGCGACGACGTCGAGCCCGGCGGCGGCAGCGCCCCGCACCAGCTCGGCCGGGGTGTCCGTGCCGTCGGAGGCGGTGGAGTGGGTGTGCAGATCGATGCGCACGACGCGGACTCCAGGCTCTGACGGGGCGGACGAGGGGGACGCTCAAGGATAACGGGCGGCGGACGCTCCACCGCCCGCCGCGAGAGAGACCCCGCTCACCACACCGGCACCCCCAGGACACCGCCAGGGCGCCCTCAGGGCACCCTCACGGCATCAGGATCCGCGGCGACAGCGCCCCGCACGGCAGCAGGTCCACCTCGGCGCCCGCGTCGCGCAGATCGGTCAGCACCAGCTCGTCGTACATCAAGAGCCCCGACTGCTCCGGCCACGCGATCGCCCACAGCCAGAGCCCGCGCGCCTCGCCCGCGAAGACGGCGCGGTCGTCCGGCGTACCCGCCACATGCCACATCGGCGTCGGCCGGCCTGCCGCGAGAACCTTGGCCTGCGGCGGCTTCTCGACGTTCAGATAGGGACCGGGGTCCGGGCCGTCGATGCCGGCGTACCGCGCCCCGAGGCCGACGCCGAGCTCCTCGGCGACCAGAACGAGTTCACCGATGCCGCCGAGCGGAGCGGGACCCGAGCAGGCCACGGCGGTCGCGCGGCCGCCGCTTCTGTCGTCGCCCGCGCAGGCCACACCCGTGAAGAGCCAGCCCACCGGCAGCGGCCACGGCATCCACACGGGCACCTGCGCGCGGTGCACCACGACTTGGAGGGCCTCGACGCTGGGCGGGATCACAGGCTGCAGCGGATGCACGGTCCCGTGCACATTGCACTGCCAGGAGTCGGCAAAGAGACCGGGAGCCCTGACCCGGCCACCACACTTCGGGCAACTGGGTTCGCCCCTCATAGCGCCCAACGGTCCTCCCCGGTCGTCGCCGCGTCAAGGACGATCACCCGTCCGGAGTCGGTGGCGTACCCCGTGCCATCAGGGAAAAGTAGATGTAGCTTGCATCTTTTAGCTTCGCTAATTAATATGTGTATACGTCAACGATCCCGCCGGCAGCCACGAAGGAGCAGGCATGAACAGCAGCACAGGAGGCCCCGCGGAAGGGGATCCGTTCGACGAGGGCGCGACCAGCCTTCTGCGCCAGCCGAAGGCCGTCTGGGCCACGGCCGGCGCGTCCGTCGTCGCCTTCATGGGCATCGGGCTCGTCGACCCGATCCTCCCCTCCATCGCCAAGGGCCTGGACGCGTCGGCGAGCCAGGTCTCGCTGCTCTTCACCTCATACTTCCTGATCACCGCCGTCGCGATGCTGGTGACCGGCTTCGTCTCCAGCCGCATCGGCGGCAAGAAGACGCTGCTCCTCGGCCTCGCGCTCGTCGTGGTCTTCGCGGGCCTGGCCGGCACATCGGGGTCGGTCGGTGAGCTCGTCGGGTTCCGCGCGGGATGGGGCCTGGGCAACGCGCTCTTCGTGTCGACCGCGCTCGCCGTCATCGTCGGCGCGGCGGCCGGCGGCAGCGCCGCCGCGATCCTGCTGTACGAGTCGGCGCTCGGCCTCGGCATGGCGTGCGGCCCGCTGCTCGGCGCGGTGCTCGGCAACGCCAGCTGGCGCTACCCGTTCTTCGGCACGGCGGCGCTGATGGCGGTCGGCTTCCTCTGCATCACGGCGTTCCTGAAGGAGCAGCCGAAGCCCGCGCAGAAGACCTCGCTGCTCGCCCCGATCAAGGCGCTCGGCCACGGAGGCCTCGCCTCCGCCGCGGCCTCCGCGTTCTTCTACAACTACACGTTCTTCACGGTCCTGGCCTTCACGCCGTTCGTGCTGAACATGACCCCGTACAAGTCGGGCGCGATCTTCTTCGCCTGGGGTCTGCTGCTCGCCGTGTTCTCGGTGCTCGTGGCCCCGCGGCTGCAGGCGCGGTTCGGTTCGCTGAAGGTGCTCGGCGGTTCGCTGGTGCTGCTCGCCGTGGACGTGCTGGTGCTCGGGTACGGCGAGCACACCACGGCCATCGTCTGCACGATCCTGTCCGGCGCCTTCATCGGCGTGAACAACACCGTCTACACCGAGCTGGCCCTCGGGGTCTCCGACGCGCCGCGCCCGGTGGCCAGCGCCGGGTACAACTTCGTCCGGTGGTTCGCGGCGGCCGCCGCGCCGTTCTTCGCGCCGAAGATCGAGGAGTGGAGCAACATCCACGTCCCGTTCGTGGTCGCGGCCGTCACGGCGGTGCTCGGCGCGGTCGTGGTCTGGGCCCGCAAGGACGCCCTCACCTACGAGGCCGAGGAGCTCGAACCGCGGCACGCGGCGCAGGACAGCGTCACGGTCTTCGCCAACTGAAGCCCCCGGTAAGGAACTTCAGTCCAGGGAAACGGACTTGCGCAGCGGATCGCGCAGGTCCGTTCCGCTGCTCAGCCAGCGCTCCTGGAGGGCCCCCGCGCCGTGCACCCGCTTCCACGCGGCCTCGTTCGGCGTCATGGGCAGCAGCGGCAGGAAACGTACGGGATCCATGGGCTCGTCGAGGTCCAGGTCCTCCACCAGGCCGCCCGGCTCCGCGACCAGGACCGAGGTGAACTGCGCGCCGGGCCACAGCGGTTCGCCCACGTCGAGCGAGGCGCCCGGGGCCACGACGAGCCCCTCGACCTGCGGCGAGGCCGCCAGTACGGCGAGCGGGCGGAGCACCTTGTCCGTGTCGGCGATGCCGCCTCGCACCGACAACACCAGTTCCGCGCGCGGGCCCTTGACCGGATCGGCGAGCGCGGCGGTCGGGTCGGTCATCGGATGGACCGACATGCCGAGGGTGGCGTACCTGACCACGTCCCCGTCTGTGAAGCGCAGCACTTCGACGCGGTCAGTGCCGAGAAAGGTCACCGCGGCGCGCGCGTCGGGTTCGCCGAGGCCAGTACGGAGACGGGCCTCCACCAGAGCAAGAACATCAGCCATGACGCGAGCATAGAACTCACAGAGCAGGGGGTGCCGACGCGCAGGGTCGTCGTTGAGGGGTGGTGGTCGGGTGACGGG